>NZ_JBWKYW010000002.1:0-306488 GCF_059423965.1 Variovorax sp. GW458-11-26-14-LB1 | reverse complement strand
AGGGTCGCCTTTCTTTTGCCTACGTTTCTTTGGCGAAGCAAAGAAAAGTAGGTCGCCTGCCGGGGCGAGACCCGGCCCCGGGAAGCAACCTCACAACGCAGTCCAAAAACCTAGCGAGCGTGCGTAACCCCACCGTCCACCACCAACGTAGACCCCATCACATAGTCTCCAGCCCGAGAGGCGAGGTAGATGGCAGCACCAGCCATATCTTCGGGAGTACCAATGCGCCCAGCAGGAATCCGTCCTTTGACCTCATCCCCATGATCCCGCGCATCCTTATTCATATCCGAAGCAAACGCCCCAGGAGCAATCGCACTCACCACGATCCGATCCTGCGCCAACCGCAGCGCCATCCGCCGCGTCAACTGAATCAACCCCGCCTTGCTGGCCGCATACGAATAAGTCTCCTGCGGATTCACAGAAATCCCGTCGATAGAAGCAATGTTGATCACCTTCGACAGATGATCCGTAGCCGCCTTCTTGAGCATCGGCGTCAGTGCCTTCGTCAGGAAGAAGGGCGTTTTCAAATTCAGGTCGACGACCTTGTCCCACCCACTCTCAGGAAACTCCTCATAAGGTGCCCCCCAGGCAGCCCCAGCGTTGTTGACCAGGATATCCAACGACCCTTCATGCTTCGCATAAGCATCGACCAGCGCCTGAGCCCCTTCCACAGTAGAAACATCAGCCGGCAGCGACACACAATGCCCAAAAGCCGACAGCTCCTTCGCCGTCTGATCGCAAGCCGCCGCCTTGCGCGCCGAGATGTACACGCGCGCGCCCTGTGCCAGAAAGCCCTCGGCAATCATGCGGCCGATGCCGCGCGAGCCGCCGGTGATCAAGGCGCTGCGGCCCTTCAGCGAGAAGAGTTGGGTGGTGTCCATGTGCGTTTGTCTCCTGAGTGGTGGAAGAGAGGAAGTTCAATTCCCGTCAGGAGAAAGCTTAGTCCGCGACGCGCCCGCGCCGCGTCACCTAGGCGGCAGCAGCAGGAGCAGAAGGCAGCGCCAACCGGCGCGGACTCTCGAAGGTGCGCAAGGCGCCGCTCAGCGGGTCGATGAAAGACAGCGACCGCGCCAGCAGCTGCAGCGGCCTGTCGAAGTCGTCATTCCCCGCGGGCTGCAGCGTGGGATAGAACGGGTCGTTCACGATCGGCAGGCCCAGCGCCTGACAGTGCACGCGCAGCTGGTGCTTGCGACCGGTGACGGGCGAGAGTTCCAGCAGCGCATGGCCGTCGCGCGCCTCCCGCAGCACGATGCGGGTTTCGGAATTCGGCTCCCCGGGCGCTTCGCGCATGCGCATGAAGTGGTCGTCGTCCACCAGCCGGCTGCGGTACACGGCGGGCACCGACGACACGCCCTCGTGCCACGGCACCACAGCCTCGTAGTGCTTGTCGATGCGCCGCTCGGGGAACATCGCCTGGTAGATGCCGCGCGTCTCGGGGCGCACCGAGAACAGCACCAGGCCCGAGGTATTGCGATCGATGCGGTGCAGCGGCACGAGGTCGTCCAGGCCGAGCTTGCGCTTCAGGCGCACCAGCAGGCTCTGCTGCACGTACTTGCCGGTGGGCGTGACGGGCACGAAGGGCGGCTTGTCGACCACCACGAGGTCGTCGTCCTGGTGCAGCACCAACTCTTCGAAAGGGATGGGCGTCTCGGCGTCGAGCGCGCGGTAGTAGTACACGCGCAGCGGTGACTCGTAGCGCCGCGTGGCGGTGATGGGCACGCCGTGCTCGTCGCACACGTCGTTCGCTTCGATGCGCGAGAGCCAGGCCTCGCGCGAGATGGCGGGAAAGCGCTCGACGAGAAAGTCGGCGATGGTGGGCCAGGGACCGCAAGGCAGCGAAACGCAGCTCGGGCTCACGCCATCGCGCGTGGGCATCGGGACGGGGAAGCGGGGGCGCGTCATGGCGCGGCGGCGTCCAGCACCGACAGCACCTCGGCGAACGACGGCCGCGCCGCCACCTCGGGCTGCAGGCAGCGTGCCGCGAGCGTGGTCAAGGGCGAAGAAGCCGCATCGTCGCAGCGCTCCGCCAGCTCTTCGAGCAGGCAGCCGAAGGCGCGCATTTCCACGCTCTGCAGGGCCTTCGCCAGTGCCGGGTCGAGCGCGCCGGTCATCCAGCCCGCGCCGAAGTCGCCGAGCCGCCCGCCATCCTGCGCGTGCCAGAGGATGTTGTGGGCGTACAGGTCGCCATGCAGCAGGCCGCGCGCATGCAGGTGCGCCATGGCTGCGGCGATATCACGAGCGATGCGCAGCGCGGTGCCGGTCGTCCAGCGCGCGTCGTCGGCGTAGACGTCGCGGGTGCACGAGGCCAGGCTCGGTGGGCCGGCCAGGGTGCGGAACGAGGGCGGCACCAGCGCCATCACCAGGCCTTCCGTGCCGTCGGGGTGGCCGTCGATGCGGCCCTGCGCGGCGATCAGCGTCGGGTGCGCGCCGGCCGCGATGCAGGCCGCCATCTCGCTGTGCGGCCAGCCGTCGCTGGTGACGGCACCCTTGAACAGCTTCACCGCCACGGGCTGCGCGGCGCCATCGGGTGTGGCCAGCGTGGCGCGGTGGATCACGCCCGAGGCGCCTTCGCCGAGCTTCGGGCCGAGCGTGAGGTCGCGCCAGTCGACGTGCGGCACGGTGGGCGCGTCGATGGCGGCGTCTTCGGTCGGCGCATCGAACGGGTTGCCCGCGCAGGCCAGCCAGGCCAGGCGCGGCAGGGTGGGCAGCCACTCGGGCAGCGCCTCGAAACGGTTGGCCGACAGGCGCAGCAGCTCTAGCTGTCGGCAGCGGGCCACCGATGGCGGCAGGGCGCGCAGGCGGTTGCCGGCCAGCATCAGCTTCTGCATGCGGGTGCAGTCGCCGAGGGTGTCGGGCAATTCTTCGAGCGCGTTGTCGGTCAGGATCAGCCAGCGCAGCGAGGGCGGCAGCGCCTCGGCGGGCACGTGGGCGATGCGGTTGGCCTTGAAGCCCACGATGTCGAGCTGGCGGCACTGGCCGATGGAGGCCGGCAGTTCGGTGAACCGGTTGTCGGAGCAGAACAGCACGCGCAGCCGGTGCAGCCGGCCGAGGTCGTCCGGCAGCGCGCTGAGCGCATTGCCCGTGAGGTTCAGCGTTTCGAGGGTGTCGGCGAGCGCAAAAATCTCGCGCGGGAACTCAGTGAGTCCGCACGAGAGGTCCAGTCGTCGTGCGCCAGCCAGCCGGCCGGCGCACAGCTCAGCCAGCGTGTTCGACATTGTCATTCCCAGAGTCTATGCGGCCGCCGCCGGGCCGCCCCAAGGCGAGCCGCGCCTCCCCCTCGGGGGGGGGGAGTTACACGCCGCGAAGCGAAGTGAAAAGCCGGGGGGCCTCAGGCTGCGCCGAAGCGGTAGATGCCGTCGGCGTCCAGCGTGCGCTTCACCTGCCCCGAGAACCACAGCAGGTGCAGGTGGGCCACGGTCTCGCCCATGGCGAAGGTGATCTGGTGCAGGTCGAGCTCGCGCTTGAACAGGATCGGCAGGCCCTCCGACGCCGTGATGGGGCGCGCGAGGCAGGCTTCGAGCAGCTCGGCCAGGCGGTCGCGGTGGTGCTCCTGCAGCTGGTCGACGCGGCGGTGGATGCCGGTGAAGGGCTTGCCGTGCGAGGGCAGGCCCAGCGTGTCGGCCGGCAGGGCCTTGAACTTGTCGATGCTGTCCAGGAACAGGCGCAGCGAGTTGGCCTCGGGCTCGCCCGCATGCACGCTCACATTGGTCGAGATGCGCGGCAGCATCATGTCGCCGCCCAGCAGCAGCTTCGGCTCGGCGCAGTACAGCGCGATGTGCTCGGGCGCGTGGCCGTAGCCGCTGATGCAGCGCCAGTCGCGCCCGCCGATGCGGACGATGTCGCCGTCCATCATGCGCACGTAGCGGGCGGGTACGCTGGGCACCATGTTGGTGTAGTAGCTGGTGCGTGCGCGGATCTTGGCGATCGACTCGGGGTTGGTCAGCCCGTGCGAGGCGAAGAAGTCGGCCGCCGCGTCGCCGCCCGCGAGCGTGTCGCCGGCGCTGCACAGCACGCGTGCCACGTGGTAGTCGGTGGCGCTGATCCACAGCGGCACGTTCCAGCGCTTGCACAACCAGTCGGCCAGGCCGATGTGGTCGGGGTGCATGTGGGTCACGATCACGCGCAGGATCGGCAGGCCCTGCAGCTGGGTCTCGAAGATCTGCTCCCACTGAGCGCGGGCCTCGTCGTGCGCGATGCAGCAGTCGACCACCGTCCAGCCCTCGACGCCGTCGATCGTGTCGCGCAGCAGCCAGAGGTTGATGTGGTCCAGCGCAAAGGGCAGCCGCATGCGGATCCAGCGCACGCCGGGCGCGACTTCCAGTGCTTCGCCGGCGGCGGGCAGGGTGTCGCCCAGGGGGTAGTGGAGTTCGCGTTCGAGGAGGTTCATGTATGATTGACGTTTACGTAAACGTCATGGGTTGAGGCATCATTGTAGAGAATGCGCCGCCAACCTGCTGTCGCCCCCGCAACCCTTGCCGCCCATGCCCGCGCAGACCTTCACCATCAGCCAGCTCGCCAAGGAGTTCGACCTCACGACGCGCGCCATCCGCTTCTATGAAGACATGGGCCTGCTGTCGCCGGAGCGGGCCGGCCTGCAGCGCGTGTACAGCGCGCGCGACCGGGCGCGGCTCACGCTCACGCTGCGCGCCAAGCGCCTGGGCCTGACGCTGGTCGAGGCGAAAGACATCCTCGACATGTACGACAGCCCGCGCGACACCGTGCCGCAGCTGGAAAAATTCCTGGGCGTGCTCGGCGCCCACCGCGCGCAGCTCGAGGCGCAGCTGGCCGAACTGCAGGCCAACCTCGCCGAAGTGCGCGAGCACGAGAAAAAAGGCCGCGCCACGCTGACCAGGGCGCAGAAGGCCGCCAAGGCCGTCCAGGACGCCCGAGGTGGCGAAAACACGCCCGACACGACGACTCACTGACAATAGACCACCATGCCCTCCGACAACCTCGACGACCTCTTTGCCCACAACCGTGCCTGGTCCGCCCAGATGGAGCGTGACCGGCCCGGCTTCTTCACCGGCCTTGTCAAGCAGCAGACGCCGCGCTACATGTGGATCGGCTGTTCCGACAGCCGCGTGCCCGCCAACCAGATCACCGGCCTGGAGCCGGGTGAAGTGTTCGTGCACCGCAACGTCGCCAACATCGTGGTGCACTCCGACCTCAACGCGCTCTCGGCGATCCAGTTCGCGGTCGAGCACCTGAAGGTCGAACACATCATGGTGGTCGGCCACTACGGCTGCGCCGGCGTGAAGGCTGCGCTCAGCGGCAAGCGCATCGGCCTGGCCGACAACTGGATCCGCCACATCCAGGACGTGCGCGACCGCCACAGCGTGATGCTCGACAGCCTGCCCGAAGACGTGCGCGTCGACGCGCTGTGCGAGCTCAACGTGGCCGAACAGGTGGTCAACGTGGCCGTCAGCACCGTCATGGTCGACGCCTGGGCGCGCGGCCAGAAGGTGCGCATCCACGGCTGGACCTTCGGCGTGCACGACGGCCTGCTGCAAGACCTCGGCCTGAGTGTCGAGGGCGACAAGCCGCTGGACGCCATCTACAAGGCCGCCGTACAGCGCATCCGCTACAAGTGGAGCAAGCCGGCCGGCGTTTCGCCGTCGGCACAGGCAGGTGCCGACGGCACCGAAGGCACCGAGACGCCGCCAGCCGCCTGAGCGAACCCGCCGCTGCCATCGCCGGTCCTGTCGCCATGTTCCCGCAGCGCCTCGATTCCCCGCTGGCCTACGACATCGCGAAAGCGATGATCGACGGGTTCAACCGGCACTACCGGCTGTTCCGGGCCGAATCGGCGCGCGCCAAGCACCGATTCGAGACCGCCGACTGGCACGGCCAGCAGCGGGCGCAGCGCGAGCGCATCGAGTTCTACGACCTGCGCGTGAACGAGGCCGTGGCCCGGCTCGAAAAAGAGTTCAAGGCCGGCGACCAGCCCATGGAGGTCTGGCACCAGGTCAAGCTGCACTTCATCGGGCTCTTGGTGAACCACCACCAGCCCGAGCTGGCCGAGAGTTTCTTCAACTCGGTCACCACGAAGATCCTGCACCGGGCCTACTTCCAGAACGACTTCATCTTCGTGCGCCCGGCCATCAGCACCGAGTACATCGAGCCGCGCGGCGCACCCACCTACCGGCCGTACTACCCCTCGCAGGCCACGCTGCCCGACATCATCGAGCAGATGCTCGACGACTTCGCGCTGCAGGGCAGCTACGCCAACAAACGGCGCGACGCCGAGCGCGTGGCGCACGTCATCCTGAACCGCTTCCACCAGGTCAAGCTGCGCGCCAACTTCCAGCTGCAGGTGCTGTCGGGCCTGTTCTACCGGAACAAGGGCGCCTACGTGGTCGGCAAGATCATGAACGGCTTCACCGAGATCCCGTTCTCGCTGCCCATCCTGCACGACACCCACGGCAAGTTCTACATCGACGCGGCGCTGTTCGGCGAAGACGACCTGCAGATGCTGTTCAGCTTTGCGCGCGCCTACTTCATGGTCGACATGGAAGTGCCCTCGGCCTGGGTGCAGTTCCTGCGCTCGCTCATGCCGCGCAAGCCGCGCGCCGAGATCTACAACGCGCTCGGCCTGGCCAAGCAGGGCAAGACGCTGTTCTACCGCGACTTCCTGTCGCACCTGAACTACTCGAGCGACCGCTTTCGCATCGCGCCCGGCATCAAGGGCATGGTCATGCTGGTGTTCGACCTGCCCTCGTTCCCCTTCGTGTTCAAGGTCATCAAGGACTTCTACCCGCCGCAGAAGGACACCACGCGCGAGCAGATCAAGGGCAAGTACATGCTCGTGAAGCAGCACGACCGCGTGGGCCGCATGGCCGACACGCTCGAGTACAGCAACGTGGGTTTTCCGCTCGACCGCTTCGAGCCCGAGCTCATCGAGGAGATCCGCAAGTTCGCGCCCAGCCAGCTCGAGATCGGCGACCGCGACGGCAACGGGGAGATGGAAGTCGTGCTCAAGCACGTCTACATCGAGCGCCGCATGATCCCGCTGAACATCTACCTGCAGGAAGCCTTCGACACGCTGGCCCACCCCGAGAGCCCGGCCCAGGCCCGGCGCGCCAAGGACCAGCTGGAGCACGCGGTCATCGAGTACGGCAACGCCATCAAGGACATGGTGGCCGCCAACATCTTCCCCGGCGACATGCTGTGGAAGAACTTCGGCGTCACGCGCGGCGGCAAGGTCGTGTTCTACGACTACGACGAAATCGAATACGTCACCGACTGCAAGTTCCGCAAGGTGCCCACGCCGCGCAACGAGGAAGACGAGATGAGCGGCGAGGTCTGGTATTCGGTCGGCCCGAAGGATGTGTTCCCCGAGACCTTCGAGCCCTTTCTGCTGGGCAACAAGGACGTGCGCGCCGCCTTCATGGCGCACCACGCCGACCTGCTCGACGCCGCCTTCTGGCAGCACCACAAGGAACGCATCCAGGCCGGCCAGATGCTTGATGTGTTCCCGTACGAAGAGTCGCAACGCTTCCAGCACGAAGGCCACGCGACGCATTTCTGACCGCCTGTTTCCCGATTCCGTTTTCGTTTTGTCTTTGATTTCACTTTCACATTCCTGAAGGAGACCTCCATGTCCGAATCCATCGTCATCGTCGGCGCCGCCCGCACCCCCATGGGTGGCTTCCAGGGCGATTTTTCGTCCCTCTCCGCGCACGACCTGGGCGGCGCGGCCATCAAGGCGGCCGTCGAGCGCGCCGGCATCGCGCCCGAGAGCGTGGGTGAAGTGCTGTTCGGCAACTGCCTCATGGCCGGCCAGGGCCAGGCCCCGGCGCGCCAGGCGGCCTACAAGGGCGGCCTGCCCGACAGCGCGGGCGCCGTCACGCTCAGCAAGATGTGCGGCTCGGCCATGAAGGCCGCGATGCTCGCGCACGACCTGCTGCTGGCCGGCACGCACGATGTCATCGTGGCGGGCGGCATGGAAAGCATGACCAACGCGCCCTACCTCATGCTCAAGGGCCGCGGCGGCTACCGCATGGGCCACGACAAGATCTATGACCACATGATGCTCGACGGCCTCGAAGACGCCTACCAGCCGGGCCGCTCCATGGGCACCTTCGGCGAAGACTGCGCCGCCAAGTACAACTTCACGCGCGAACAGCAAGACGCCTTCGCCATCGCCAGCGTGCAGCGCGCCAAGGCCGCCACCGAATCGGGCGCCTTCAAGGACGAGATCACGCCCGTCACCGTGAAGGGCCGTGGCGGCGACACCGTCATCTCGATCGACGAAGGCCCGGGCAAGGTCAAACTCGACAAGATCCCCACGCTCAAGCCCGCGTTCAAGAAAGAAAACGGCACCATCACCGCCGCATCGAGCTCGTCGATCAACGACGGCGCCGCCGCGCTGGTCATGATGACCGAGTCGCACGCCAGGAAGATCGGCGCCAAGCCGCTGGCGCGCATCGTCGGCCACGCCACGCACGCGCAGCAGCCCGAGTGGTTCTCCACCGCGCCGGTCGGCGCCGTGCAGAAGCTCTTCGCCAAGACCGGCTGGAGCGTGAAGGACGTCGACCTGTGGGAAGTGAACGAGGCCTTCGCCGTCGTGCCCATGGCCCTCATGCACGAGCTCGACGTGTCGCACGACATCGTCAACGTGAACGGCGGCGCCTGCGCGCTGGGCCACCCCATCGGCGCCAGCGGCGCGCGCATCATGGTCACGCTGCTGCACGCGCTGAAGGCGCGCGGCAAGAAGCGCGGAGTGGCCACGCTGTGCATCGGCGGCGGCGAAGGCACCGCGGTCGCGCTCGAATTGCTATAACGCCAGGAGCCGCCGGCGCCCGGGAGAGGGCGCCGGCCGGTTTTCCACCCCGGACAGTTCAAACAAAACCATGCGTAGAGCAGGAGATTTCATGCGCCCATCCCTTCACCGTACCGCCGTTGCCGCCGTGCTCGCTACCGCCTTCGTGGCAGGTGGCGCCTGGGCCCAGAAGCGCGACAACGTGCTGTTCCAGGCCGCCACCGACGAGCAGCCGGCGGTGATCAAGACGCTCGAGAAGCTCGTCAACATCGAGACCGGCACCGGTGACGCCGAAGGCATGGCCGCCGCCGGCGCGTACCTCGAAGGCGAGCTGAAGAACCTCGGCTTCACCGTCACGCGCAGCAAGTCGGCCGGCCTCGTGGTCGGCGACAACATCGTCGGCAAGCTCAAGGGCCGCGGCGGCAAGAACCTGCTGCTCATGTCGCACATGGACACCGTCTACACCAAGGGCACGCTCGCCAAGGCGCCTTTCCGCATCGAAGGCGACAAGGCCTACGGCCCCGGCATCGCCGACGACAAGGGCGGCAACGCCGTCATCCTGCACACGCTCAAGCTGCTCAAAGACTACGGCGTGCGCGACTACGGCACGATCACCGTGCTGTTCAACACCGACGAAGAAAAAGGCTCCTTCGGTTCGCGCGACCTGATCCAGGAAGAAGCCAAGCTGGCCGACTACGTGCTCTCGTTCGAGCCCACCAGCGCCGGCGACGAAAAGATGTCGCTCGGCACCTCGGGCATCGCCTACGTGCAAGTCAACATCACCGGCAAGGCCTCGCACGCGGGCGCCGCGCCCGAGCTGGGCGTGAACGCATTGGTCGAGGCCTCCGACCTCGTGCTGCGCACCATGAGCATCGACGACAAGTCGAAGAACCTGCGCTTCAACTGGACCATTGCCAAGGCCGGCAACGTGTCGAACATCATCCCGGCCAGCGCCACGCTGAACGCCGACGTGCGCTACGCACGCAACGAAGACTTCGACGCCGCCATGAAGACGCTCGAAGAAAAGGCGCAGCAGAAAAAACTGCCCGAGGCCGACGTCAAGGTGCTCGTCACGCGCGGGCGTCCGGCCTTCAACGCGGGCGAGGGAGGCAAGAAGCTGGTCGACAAGGCCGTGGTCTTCTACAAGGAAGCCGGCGGCACCGTGGGCGTTGAAGAGCGCACCGGCGGCGGCACCGACGCGGCCTACGCGGCGCTCTCGGGCAAGCCCGTGATCGAGAGCCTGGGCCTGCCCGGCTTCGGCTACCACAGCGACAAGGCCGAGTACGTCGACATCAGCGCCATTCCGCGCCGCCTGTACATGGCCGCGCGTCTCATCATGGACCTGGGCGCCGGCAAGTAAGCCTCGCACCCACCGACAAGAAAGAACTGGAGACAACGCCATGCTGCTCAGCGCAGACCAGGAAGCCATCCGCGACGCGGTGCGCGATTTTTCGCAAGCCGAGTTGTGGCCCAACGCCCCCAAGTGGGACCGCGACCACAGCTTTCCGAAGGAAGTGCACCAGGGCCTGGCCGCGCTGGGCGCCTACGGCATCTGCGTGCCCGAGGAGCATGGCGGCGCGGGCCTCGACTACCTCACGCTCGCACTCGTGCTCGAGGAAATCGCCGCCGGCGACGGCGGCACCAGCACCGCCATCAGCGTGACCAACTGCCCCGTCAACGCCATCCTCATGCGCTACGGCAACGCGCAGCAGAAAAAGAAGTGGCTCGAGCCGCTGGCCCAGGGCCAGATGCTCGGCGCCTTCTGCCTCACCGAACCGCAGGCCGGCAGCGATGCCTCGAGCCTGCGCACCACCGCGCGCAAGGACGGCGACGGCTACGTGATCGACGGCGTCAAGCAGTTCATCACCAGCGGCAAGAACGGCCAGGTCGCCATCGTCATCGCCGTGACCGACAAGGGCGCCGGCAAGCGCGGCATGAGCGCGTTCATCGTGCCCACCGACGCGCCCGGCTACAACGTCGCGCGCCTGGAAGACAAGCTCGGCCAGCACAGCAGCGACACCGCGCAGATCAACTTCGACAGCTGCCGCATCCCCGCAGAAAACCTCATCGGTGCCGAAGGCGAGGGCTACAAGATCGCGCTCGGCGCACTCGAAGGCGGACGCATCGGCATCGCCGCGCAGAGCGTGGGCATGGCCCGCAGCGCCTTCGACGTGGCCGTGGCCTACGCCAAGGAACGCCAGGCCTTCGGCGGCGCCATCTTCGACCAGCAGGCCGTGGGCTTTCGCCTCGCCGACTGCGCCACGCAGATCGAAGCCGCGCGCCAGCTCATCTGGCACGCCGCCAGCCTGCGCGACGCCGGTCGGCCCTGCCTGAAAGAAGCCGCCATGGCCAAGCTCTTCGCCAGCGAAATGGCCGAGCGCGTGTGCAGCGCCGCCATCCAGACCCTGGGCGGCTATGGCTACGTGAACGATTTTCCGCTGGAGCGCATCTACCGCGACGTGCGCGTGTGCCAGATCTACGAAGGCACGTCGGACATCCAGAAGCTGTTGATTCAACGCGCGCTCGCCTGATCGATCACGTGAGCCGGCGCCGCGGCCGACCCTGGGGCTCGATCGCTGCGGCACTCGTGCTCGCGGCGCTGGCCGCCTGGAGCGTCGTCATCGAGCCGCGCTGGGTGGCCGCGCGAGTCGAGCCCTTGGGCTCAACGCAGTGGCAGCCGCCGGCCGGCCTGAAGGTCGCCGTGGCGAGCGACTGGCACCTCAGCACGCGCTCGCTGTGGCGCGTGACCAGCGCCGACCGTGCCGCGACCATCGTCGACCAGATCAACGCGGCGCAGCCCGACGTGATCCTGCTGCCCGGCGACTTTCTTGCGGGCTCCGGTGACGACGAAGACTTTTCCATCGAAGCCATGGCCGCCGTGCTCGGCCGCCTGAAGGCGTCGCAGGGCGTGTACGCGGTGCTCGGCAACCACGACTGGTGGCACGACGGCGAACGCACCGCCAAGGCCCTGTCCGCGCAGGGCATCCACGTGCTGGAGAACGCCTCGGCGCGCCTGCCCGGGCACGACCTCTGGGTGGTCGGCATCGGCGACGACTCCACAGGCCATTCGCAGCCCGACAAGGCCCTGGCCGGCGTGCCACCCGGCGCCGCCACGCTGGTCATGATGCACGACCCCTTCAGCTTCGCCGGCATGCCGCGCACGCAGGGGCTCGTGGTGGCGGGGCACACGCATGGCGGGCAGATCAGCGTGCCGGGCTATGGCGCGCTGGTGGTGCCCGGCCGCGCGCCGCGCGAGTGGGCCTATGGCTGGATCGCGCACAAGGACAACAAGCGGATGTACGTGACCAGCGGGCTCGGCGTGAGCATCTTGCCGGTGCGGTTCAACATGCGGCCTGAGTGGGTGATGTTTCGGTAGGGCGGTGCGTGGTGGTCGCTGGCGCTTGACGGGCGTCGTGGCGGCCGCGAACATTGCCGTCGCCTTGCGAGGTGCAAGGCCGGGTTTAGCAGCCCGCTGACATCCTGCGCAGCAATCCTTGGAGGCCTATGGCCAATGCTTCAAGCGCAGTCACCGATGCCGGTTGTTCCTGTGCGTCTTCCCGTTCCAACGCTCAATTCAAACCCTTCGAATGGGTGCAAGGCGAACGGCACCCTCCTTCACTGCAAAGCCACGCGGCGTTTCTCAACGAGGCGCGCGATGTGGTGCAGGGTGCGCAGACGCTGGTTCAGTTGCTCGAGTGGGATGAGGATCGGCGCGACGCCGCTTCTCTTGATGCAGATGCAGCTCCGCTTTTCGATGCAGGCCAGCGCAGTTCGCTGCAGCGGTTTCTTGCGGTATCGCTGGGGCTTCTGCATGCGCGGATTGAGGCGCAGTGTGACGCGTTGACTGAGTAGGGGCGCGACGTAGGGGCGTGCGGCTCGTGCGGGGAGGCGTTCCCGGTTCAGAAGACATTCGCCTGTGGCATTCTTCAGCTGCCGCGTTTGCGGCCACAACCGGTCATTCGACCAGAGGGCAGAAATACGCATGCAACCAAAGCAGCTTCTCGCACAGGACGTTGAGTTCGGCAACGCCGGCGGTTTGGATACTGACGGCACCGGCTGGTTCATCGGGTTCAACGATTGAACCAAGAACCCACCGTCCCACCTGCGGCATGTTCCGACCGAAGAGCTCACTGCTGGTCTGTGCGTCAAGTGGTTCTGCCACCCGGCTGGAAATCCGAACGGCGAATCCAAGCCTCTGAGCGAGGGGCGGACGATGTCGGTCTTGGTGAGCCCAGCCAGTGAATTCAGGATTGAGTTCTCGACGAGCGCCGAATTCGTGCCGCAGGACACGCTGTCGCACACCTTGCGCCGCCATGGCGACTTCGTCATATGGGGCCCCGGCGTGTTCCATCGCGCCTTTGGTGGCCAGCCGGCATGCATCCTCACGGTTCGATGGTCCAAACCCGGTAGACAGGGTTCGGCCATTAACGGCCATGGGCGGGGTTCGCGAGGCGAGAGCCAGCATGACCCATTGACTGCCAGCACCTTCATTCCAGTTTTTCGAGCCCGCGACCAGGTGCTTGCCAGTGACGAGGCGGTGGAGGCCAGGCGCGCTAGGTCCTTTGAGCCACACGTGGCGCCCTTACAGGCGCTGGCTGAGCGGATAAGCGCAAGCCGTGACGCGCCCGACGGCGTGCCGCGCTTCGACCCACTCGATGGCGGCATCAACGCACGCGTGCTTCTCTTGCAGGAAGCCCCAGGCCCGCGCGCTGTCGGAAGTGGTTTCATCAGTTCCGACAATCCGGACCAGACGGCAGCCAACGCCCGGCATGCTTGCGAGTCAGCGGGACTCTCGCGCCGCGACGTGGTGCGGTGGAACGCAGTTCCCTGGTACCTCGGGAACGAGGAGGGCACCAAAATCCGTCCTGCAACCCGAGAAGACGTCAAGCGGGCCGAGCCATGGCTTGCGGAGTTGCTGCAATTGCTGTCGCGGCTGCAGGTGGTTGTGCTAATGGGAAAGAATGCGCAGCGGCTCGCGCCGGCTCTCAAGCGAATTGCGCCGCACCTGCGTGTCGAGAGAACACCCCACTGCTCGCCGCTGGCGCTCAACTATTCGCTAGATCGCCGCACTGAGCTGATTGAGACGTTGCGAGACGTCGCTGTCAGCTTGCGGACTTGATGGAGTACAGCAAACGGCCAGAACCGGTCGTTCGCGAGTCAGATCGAATTCACCGGTAACCGATCATCCGCTCAAGCAAGGAGGTTAGTTTTGCAGTTCGAACTCGATGATGGGGAGGCTCGGCACGAAGAAGCACCGGGGACGTTCTACATCCCTCCTCGGGAGCGGCGAGCCAACCTACAGCCTGGTCAGCTCGTCAAACTGGTGTTTCGCATTCAGCATGATGAGACGGTTGACGTTGAACGGATGTGGGTGATCGTTGAGGACATCACCGCGACCGGCTACGTCGGTTCGCTGAACAATCAGCCGATGTCCACGGACGAACTACAAATGGGCGCTCTAGTCCCATTTGGCCCCCAACACGTCATTCAGATCTACGAGGATGAGTGACGGATGTTGCTGTTGCCGGCTACTAGCTGCCGCTCGCCGCGCCGGGCTGAATTTGGTCAGTAGTGGCCGTTGAACATGCGGGAGCACTCATTGCCTGAAATTGCACACCTTTTGCCAGTCGACAAGCACGACCTGCCGAGGGCAGAAGCGATCGTCGCTCTAGGCTATCCGGCCGTCGACGCGCTTCTTCCTGAGTTGATCGCTTGGGTGCAAGACATCAACTGGCCTGTCGCAAACGTCTTGATTCCCTTTCTGGCTAGCATCGGTGAACCGCTGGCACCTCATCTGCGGATGATCTTCGAGTCCGAAGATCACGTCTGGAAGTATTGGGTGCTCGACAAACTTGTTGCTCCGTCACCCAGGCTCGCAGTGGCCGTCGAGCCGTATCTTTTGCGCATGGCCTCGGACCCGAGCCCTGGTGAAAGTGACGAAGGGGTCGATGAGATCGCTCGAAGGATCCTGGTTAAGAAAGCAGCCTGAGTAGGCCGTGACAACGTCTTTCGGGTGTCTGCCATCGAGAATCGGGGACGTCTCTTTTGGGCCCGAAGCGGCTATGTGCCCTGTGTCGAATGTCAGTTCATGACCGGATACTGCCAGACCGCCTTAGGCGGGGTGCTCTCCATAACGACGGCCGTGAGCCCCGATTGCTAAGTCGGCAATCTGCCACTTCGCCGCGCTCGGTCTGCGAGTGCTTCCCGGTGCTGGGACAACAACTCGAGCGTCAAATCCTTGAGCATTTTCTGCGGGGCATCGTTGTTGTGAAGAGGGAAACTGAACGTTTTCCGAAATCGTCGCTGGAGCCATTTCGGCGCGGACGATGGCGATTGCGCCCATTCCTCGAAAAGCCAACGGGCCACAGCTTGCTTGTCCGCCGACAGCAAGTCTGAATGTTGACTTATCAGAGCAAGAGACTTAGCTTTCATCTGTTGCGAATACTCGCATATGGGTTGAACCGTACCAACTTGGTCAACGGCGAATCCTGGCCGTTCTCAGTCTTACGGCTTTGAAGTGAAGTACTCTGAGTGCTCATGATTCCAACTGCCTCCGCGATCCAAGCAGCTATCGATTGACAGCTCGCGGCCCAGCCACAGGCCAGCGGTGATGAATGCTGCCGTCAGCAGCAATGTGATTCCAATGCGTGATCGCGTGCTCATGATGAAAGGCCACTCATGGCTGGTTGTAGACAGACAAACCTATTGCGCGTAGACCCTAAATCCCAAGTAGAGAAAAAACGCCACAACCGCCCCGACGATGGCAAGCCCAATCGACCACGGAATGTCCATGTCACTGCGCTCGCGACGCGAGACGCCATCCATACGGGTCAGCATCGTGCGTCGCTGGTCCGGCGTGTTGATGAGGAACTTGACGACGCCTGCAATGCCGCAAAGGGCAACGGCGCCCCCGATGATCATCAATCCCCAAACTTCCATATTGAACGTGATGGGAAATGCACCATCGGCGCTTGCGACAAAGGGTTCGCGTCCCCTTCGCGTGACAACGATTTGTCCGGCGCGCCATGCGTTGAACCCGTGCAGAAAGGCAAAGACGCCCAAGGAGAGGGTCGCAGCGAGCAGGAAGAACAGCTTGAGGAATCGCAAAAGCATGCTTTGGTGTTCAGCTTGAAGGAACGAAACGCCGGACGACTTTAGCGGCACAAGCCATTGGCGCAAGAGGCCCCGGCGCCTTTGGCCCCGGCAGGTCCCCGCAAAGCGGGCATGCCCGGAAGCCGCCCACACCCCACCTTCAGCCCCCGCCGCGCCAAGTGTTCCAATAGAGCCCTTCATGAGCGCCACCGACCCCACTCCCGGCCCCTGCCCCTGCGGCCGCACCGACCGTCGCGACAAGCCCATTGGCTACGCCCTGTGCTGTGGGCGCTACCTCGACGATTTCGAGAACACGCCGGCGCCCGACGCCGAATCGCTGATGCGTTCGCGCTACTCGGCCTTCGTGCTGGCCCGTGCCGACTACCTGCTCGCCACCTGGCACGCGTCGAAGCGACCGGCTTCGGTCGAGTTCGAGCCGGGCGTCAAATGGCTGGGGCTGGACATTCGCTCGCGCTCGGTGCTCGACGCCGACCACGCCGAGGTCGAGTTCGTCGCCCGCCAGCGCGGTGCGACGGGCGTGGCGTTCCGCCTGCACGAGCGCAGCCGCTTCGTGCGCGAGGACGAGCGCTGGTTCTACGTCGACGGAGACCTGCACCAGCCCCCGGGTTGACGGCGGCGGGCTTCGGCCCGCACAATCGGCCCCGCTCCGGGGTGCACGCATGTGGCGTGCTGAGATGGCAAAGCTGCCGACCCGCGAACTTGATCCGGGTCATACCGGCGTAAGAAGAGCTGCACTCCCTGACTTCGGTCCGTCACTCCCTTTTTCGGTGGCGGGCCTCCCGAGGTCCACGAGCGATTGCGGAGCACCCTTTCCCTCAACAAGGAGTGCCTCCGATGAATGCCCCCGACAAATTCACCTCGCTGCTGTCGCTGACGCGCGAACCCTTTCCCGCCTCGCACAAGTGCGTCATTCCGGGCAGCCGGCCCGACCTGTTCGTGCCCGTGCGCGACGTGGCGCTGACCAACGGCGAAACCGTCTCCCTGTACGACACCTCGGGCCCCTACACCGACCCGAAGGTCGAGATCGACGTGCGCCGCGGCCTGCCCGACGTGCGCAGCGCCTGGGTCATCGAGCGCGGCGACACCGAAAGCTATGAAGGCCGCACGCACCACGCGCTGGACGACGGCGCGAAGAACGAAGACCGCGACGCGCAGCGCCTGGCCGAACTGCGCGCCGGTGCCTCGGCGCTGCAGCGCACGCCGCGCCGCGCGAAGTCGGGCGCCAACGTCACGCAGATGCACTACGCGCGCCGCGGCATCGTCACGCCCGAGATGGAGTACGTGGCCCTGCGCGAGAACGGCAAGCGCGAGTGGATGGCCGAGTACCTGGCCAACGAGGAGCGCGCCAGGCGCGTGGCGGGCAACCCGATGGGCGCGAGCATTCCGCGCATCATCACGCCCGAGTTCGTGCGCGACGAAGTGGCCCGTGGCCGCGCGATCATTCCCGCGAACATCAACCACCCCGAGGTCGAGCCGATGGCCATCGGGCGCAACTTCAAGGTGAAGATCAATGCCAACATCGGCAACTCGGCCGTCACCTCGAGCATCGAGGAAGAGGTCGAGAAGCTGGTGTGGGCCATCCGCTGGGGCGCCGACAACGTGATGGACCTGTCGACCGGCAAGAACATCCACACCACGCGCGACTGGATCGTGCGCAACTCGCCGGTGCCCATCGGCACGGTGCCGATCTACCAGGCGCTCGAAAAGGTGGGCGGCGTGGCCGAAGACCTCACCTGGGAGATCTACCGCGACACGCTCATCGAGCAGGCGGAGCAGGGCGTCGATTACTTCACCATCCACGCGGGCCTGCGCCTGCCGTTCATCCACCTCACGGCGGACCGCATGACGGGCATCGTGTCGCGTGGCGGCTCGATCATGGCCAAGTGGTGCATCGCGCACCACAAGGAGAGCTTCCTCTACACGCACTTCGAGGACATCTGCGACATCATGAAGGCCTACGACGTGAGCTTCTCGCTCGGCGACGGCCTGCGCCCCGGCTCTGGCGCCGATGCGAATGACGAAGCGCAGTTTGCCGAGCTGCGCACGCTGGGCGAGCTCACGCAGATCGCCTGGAAGCACGACGTGCAGACCATGATCGAAGGCCCGGGCCACGTGCCGATGCACATGATCCAGGCCAACATGGACGAGCAGATCAAGCACTGCCACGAAGCGCCGTTCTACACGCTCGGCCCGCTGACCATCGACATCGCGCCGGGCTACGACCACATCTCCAGCGCCATCGGCGCCGCGATGATCGGCTGGGCCGGCACGGCGATGCTCTGCTACGTGACGCCCAAGGAGCACCTGGGCCTGCCCGACCGCGACGACGTGAAGCAGGGGATCATTGCCTACAAGATCGCCGCACACGCGGCCGACGTGGCCAAGGGCCACCCGGGTGCGCGTTCGCGCGACGACGCGCTGAGCAAGGCGCGCTTCGAGTTCCGCTGGCAAGACCAGTTCAACCTGGGCCTGGACCCCGACACGGCGCGCGAATTCCACGACGAGACGCTGCCGAAAGACTCGAGCAAGGTGGCGCACTTCTGTTCGATGTGCGGCCCCAAGTTCTGCTCGATGAAGATCACGCAGGAGGTGCGTGAGTACGCGGCCAAGAAGGGCGTGGCCGAGGCGGCTGCCATGGCCGAGGGCATGGAAGAGAAGTCGAAAGAATTCATGGCCGGCGGCGGCGAGATCTACATCCCGATCCGGCCAGTGGCCTGAGATGGCCCGATAGCCTGAGTCTGCCCGTGCGGAAAGGGGGCGTTGCTACCATGGAGCCAGACCCCTGAACTTCAGCCTCGCAATGACCCCTTTCCCCTTTTCCGCCGTTCTCTTCGATTGCGACGGCGTGCTCGTCGATTCCGAACCCATCACCAACCGCGTGCTTGCCGACATGCTCGGCGAGCTCGGCTGGCAGCTCACGGCCGAGGAATCGATGAACATCTTCACCGGCAAGGCCGTGAAGGACGAGACGGCGCTCATCGAGGCCAAGACGGGCTTCAAGATCACCGACGACTGGCTGCGTGGCTTTCGCGCCCGCCGCAACGAGGCGCTGGACCGCGACCTCGTCGCCATTCCCCATGCGCCTGCCGCCATCCGCGAGATCCACGCGCGGCTCAAGGGCCGCATTGCCTGCGCGTCGGGCGCCGACCGCCACAAGGTCGAGCTGCAGCTGGCCAAGGTCGGCCTGCTCGACTGCTTCGAGGGCCGCATCTTCAGCGGCCACGAGATGCCGCGCTCCAAGCCGCACCCCGACGTGTACCTGGCCGCGGCGGAAGCGCTCGGTGTCGATCCGAAGCGCTGCGCGGTGGTCGAAGACACGGTCACCGGCGCGATGGCCGGCGTGGCCGCGGGCGCCACGGTGTTCGGCTACAGCACGGGCGAGTCGGGCCACAGCGGCCCGGGCGCGCTGCGCGCCGCGGGCGCCGTGGCCGTGTTCAGCGACATGACCGAGCTGCCCGCATTGCTGGCCGGCTACGGCCTGCAGGCGGCCTGAGTTTCTGGTGCAATGACGCCCGTCAGCGTGTGGCGGACCCGTCGCCTTCACGCGCTCCTTCCCACGAATTCGCAAGGACCCTGCCCATGACCTCCGAGTACCAGACCGCGCAACCCGACCGCAGCGAGATCGACGCGCTCCAGGGCCCGGCCGTGGTGGAGTTCGGCACCAACTGGTGCGGCATCTGCAAGGCCGCGCAGCCGAACATTGCCGAGGCCTTTGCCCGGTACCCGAACGTGCGCCGCATCAAGGTGGAAGACGGCAGCGGCCGCCCGCTGGGGCGTTCGTTCAACGTGCGGCTGTGGCCCACGCTGGTGTTCATGCGCGACGGGCAACAGGTCGCGAAACTGGTGCGGCCGGAAGACAGCCAGTCGATCGCCGATGCATTGGCGTTGATCGATTCGCCGGCCTGAGTTCGCTTTTCGTCGCGTGGTTCAGGGCGACGCTCCCGCCGACGCGGTACCTTGCTCCGCGAATGTCCCCCGGCCTGCGGCCTCCTCCTTGATTTCGCTGCGCAAGGCACCCCATCGGCGTGAGCGTTTCAGAGCAGTTGTTGATCGGCCGTGAACCGACCGCGTACCCCCGTGCGCAGGGCACTGGGTGCTTCCCGCAGCGAAATCAAGGAGGAGGGGCGAAGCCCCGGGGGACATTCGCGGAGGGAAGTACCCGGTGGCCTGTGCACGCGCCCTGAACAAGCACTACAACCCCAGCTGCCGAAAGTCCCTGGGCGCGTGCCCCGTCCACTGCAGGAACGCGCGCGAAAAGCTCTTCTCGTTGCGAAAGCCCACCGCCAGCGCCACCTGCTTGATCGGCCGCGTGGTCCGGCGCAGCTGCTCCACCGCCAGCTCATGTCGCACCTCGTTCTTCAGCACCTGCAGCGAGGTGCCTTCCTCATGCAGCTGCCGGTGCAAGGTGCGCCCCGACACATTCAGCAGCCCTGCCAGCGCCTCCGCCGTGGTGGCCTCGCCGGCGCGCGCGCGCAGCAGCTCGCGCACGCGCTGCCCCAGCAGGCGGTCGCGGCGGTACTGCAGCACCGTGAGCGGCAGGGCGCGCTTGAGCATGGTGCGCAGCGCGCGTTCGTCGCGCAGCAGCGGCAGCGCGAGGTAGCGCTCGTCGAAGCTGATGCTGGCCTGCGGCGCGTCGAAGTGCACGTCGGGCGTGAACATCAGCGGGTAGGCGTCGCGGTGCGGCGGTGCCGCGAACGGAAAGGTGGCCTGGCGCAGCGAGATGCGCGAGTCGATGGCCCAGCACACATACCCGTGCATGAAGCGCAGGCTGGTCACCAGGCAGAACTCGCGGAACGCGGGGTCGAGCGGGCGTTTCTCGGTGATGCGCAGCGTGGCCACGCCGCCGGTCACCTCCAGCGCGAGCGTGATGTCCTCGGTCAGCAGGCGGTGGTGGCGGCACCAGCGTTTCATGGCCACGCCCAGGTCGGGCGAGGTGAGCGAGGCGCGGCACAGCATGCCGTAGCTGCCCCAGGGCAGGCGGCGCGAGAACCAGCCCAGCGCCTCGTCGTCCAGCTCCTGCATCGCGTGGCCCGACAGCGCCTCGAACTGCGCGGCCGTCACCCGCGCGCCCGGGCGGGCCAGTTCGCGCGGCGCGATCTGTGCCGCCTGCAGGGCCTGCGCCGGGTCCTTGCCGTAGCGGGCATACCCTTGCACGATGGCTCGCACGAAGGCCATCGGCGTGACGGCGCGGGCGGGTCGCAGGAAGGCGGGGGACGACGTGGTGGAGGGCATCGGTCGTGGCGCAATTTGCAACCATTGTGGCGCCAATTGCGGCGCCACGAGGCGTAAGCTGCGTTTTTTCAAGCGCCATCCGCGCGGGCAGTCCTGCGCGCCGACCCCTTCAGAGGAGACAAGACTCATGCACGATTTCGGCCTCAACTTCGACCTGGGCGACGACATCGACGCGCTGCGCAGCGCGATCCAGGACTTCGCCGCCAACGAAATCGCGCCCCGCGCCGCCGAGATCGACCGCGACAACCTGTTCCCGCACGACCTGTGGCAAAAGCTCGGCGAGCTGGGCCTGCACGGCATGACGGTGAAGGAAGAATTCGGCGGCACCGAGCTGGGTTACCTGGCCCACATCGTGGCCATGGAAGAAGTCTCGCGCGCCTCGGCCTCGGTGGGCCTGTCGTACGGCGCGCACTCCAACCTGTGCGTGAACCAGATCCACCGCAACGGCAGCGAAGCGCAGAAGAAGAAATACCTGCCCAAGCTGGTGAGCGGCGAGCATGTGGGCGCGCTGGCCATGAGCGAGCCCAACGCCGGCTCCGACGTGGTGAGCATGAAGCTCAAGGCCGACAAGAAGGACGGCTACTACGTGCTCAACGGCGGCAAGATGTGGATCACCAACGGCGGCGACGCCGACACGCTGGTCATCTACGCCAAGACCGAGCCCGAGATGGGCGCGCGCGGCATGACGGCCTTCATCGTCGAGAAGAACTTCAAGGGCTTCTCGGCAGGCACCAAGCTCGACAAGCTGGGCATGCGCGGCTCCAACACCTTCCCGCTGTTCTTCGACAACTGCGAAGTGCCCGAAGAGAACGTGCTCGGCGGCGAAGGCATGGGCGCCAAGGTGCTGATGAGCGGCCTGGACTACGAGCGCGCCGTGCTCTCGGGCGGCCCGCTGGGCATCATGGCCGCCTGCATGGACGCCGTGATCCCCTACATCCACGAGCGCCAGCAGTTCGGCCAGAGCATCGGCGAGTTCCAGCTGATGCAGGGCAAGATCGCCGACATGTACTCGACCTGGCAGGCCACCCGCGCCTACGTGTACGCCGTGGGCAAGGCCTGCGACCGCAACGACCATGCGCGCACCTTCCGCAAGGACGCGGCCGGCGCCATCCTGTACTCCGCCGAGAAGGCGACCTGGATGGCCGGCGAGGCGATCCAGACGCTGGGCGGCGTGGGCTACACCAAGGACTTCCCGGTCGAGCGGCTGTGGCGCGATGCCAAGCTGTACGAGATCGGCGCGGGCACGAGCGAAGTGCGCCGCATGCTGATCGGCCGTGAGCTGTTCTCCGAAACGGCATAAGCCGCGCTGCACACCCTCACCCCACCCTCTCCCCGCAGGGAGAGGGCGCCAGACAAGGAGACAAGACGATGCCACTGACGCAGAGCCTGGCCCAAGGCGCCACGGACGTCCCCCTCATCGAGCAAGCCATCGGCGACTTTTTCGACGACATGGTCGAGAAGCAGCCTGAACGCGAAGCCCTCGTCAGCCGCCACGAAGGCCAGCGCTTCACCTACCGCGAACTGCAGACCGCGTCGAACAAGCTGGCCAGCGCACTGCTGAGCCTGGGGCTCGTGCCCGGCGACCGCGTGGGCATCTGGTCGCACAACAACGTGCCCTGGGTGCTGATGCAGATCGCGACCGCCAAGGTCGGCCTGATCCTCGTCAACATCAACCCCGCCTACCGCACCTCGGAGCTCGAGTACGCGCTCAACAAGGTCGGCTGCAAGGCGCTGGTGACGATGGCGCAGTTCAAGACCAGCGACTACCTGGGCATGCTGCGCGAGCTGGGGCCGGCCAAGCTGCCGCTGCTGCAGCACACCTTCTGGATCGACAAGCCCGGCCAGGGCGACGAGCAGCCCGGCATGCGCCGCTTCAGCGAGCTGCTGGCCAGCGGCGATGCGGCCGACGCGCGCGTGGCCGCCACGCAGAAGACGCTGAAGGCCACCGACCCGATCAACATCCAGTTCACCAGCGGCACCACGGGCTTCCCCAAGGGCGCGACGCTCACGCACCGCAACATCCTGAACAACGGCTTCTTCATCGGCGAGTGCATGAAGCTCACGCCGGCCGACCGCCTGTGCATTCCGGTGCCGCTGTACCACTGCTTCGGCATGGTGCTGGGCAACCTGGCCTGCCTCACGCACGGCTCCGCCATCGTGTACCCGAACGACGGTTTCGACCCGCTCACGGTGCTCGAGACGGTGCAGGCAGAGAAGTGCACGGGCCTGCACGGCGTGCCCACGATGTTCATCGCCGAGCTGGACCATCCGCGCTTCAAGGAGTTCGACCTGTCGACGCTGCGCACCGGCATCATGGCCGGCTCGCCGTGCCCCATCGAGGTGATGAAGCGTGTGGTCAACGAGATGCACCTGGGCGAGATCACCATCGCCTACGGCATGACCGAGACCAGCCCCGTGAGCTGCCAGAGCAGCACCGACACGCCGCTCGACCGCCGGGTGTCGACCGTGGGCACCGTGCAGCCGCACCTCGAGGTGAAGATCATCGACCCCGAGACCGGCGCGATCATGCCGCCGGGCCAGTCGGGCGAGCTGTGCACGCGCGGCTACTCGGTGATGCACGGCTACTGGGAAGACGAGCCCAAGACGCGCGAGGCCATCGACGCCGAACGCTGGATGCACACCGGCGACCTCGCCACCATGGACGCCGAGGGCTACGTGAACATCGTCGGGCGAATCAAGGACCTCGTGATCCGCGGCGGCGAGAACATCTACCCGCGCGAGATCGAAGAATTTTTGTACCGCCACCCGAAGGTGCAGGACGTGCAGGTGGTCGGCCTGCCCGACAAGAAGTACGGCGAAGAGCTGTGCGCCTGGATCATCGTCAAGCCCGGCCAGAGCGCCACCGACACCGAGATCCGCGACTTCTGCAAGGGCCAGATCGCGCACTACAAGGTGCCCAAGTACATCCAGTTCGTCTCCGAGTTCCCGATGACGGTGACCGGCAAGATCCAGAAATTCAAGATCCGCGACGCCATGACCGAGCAGCTCGGTCTCAGCCAAGAAAAGACAGCATGAGCAAACTCGAAACCAAACTGAATGCGCGTTCGGCCGACTTCCAGGCCAACGCGGCCGCCATGCGCGCGCTGGTCGACGACCTGCAGCAGCAGTTCGCGAAAGTGGAGCAGGGCGGCGGCGAGGCCGCACGTGCCAAGCACACGGCGCGCGGCAAGCTGCTGCCACGCGACCGCGTGGCCGAGCTGCTCGACCCGGGCACGCCCTTCCTCGAGATCGCGCCGCTGGCCGCGCATGCGATGTACCTCGATGCCAAGGGGGCCGAGTCGGCGCCCGGCGCCGGCATCATCGCGGGCATCGGCCGCGTGAACGGTGTCGACTGCATGATCGTGTGCAACGACGCCACGGTGAAGGGCGGCACCTACTACCCGATGACGGTCAAGAAGCACCTGCGCGCGCAGGAGATCGCCGAGCAGAACCGCCTGCCCTGCATCTACCTCGTGGACTCGGGCGGCGCCAACCTGCCGAACCAGGACGAGGTGTTCCCCGATCGCGAGCACTTCGGCCGCATCTTCTACAACCAGGCCAACATGAGCGCCCAGGGCATTCCGCAGATCGCGGTGGTCATGGGCTCGTGCACGGCCGGCGGTGCGTACGTGCCGGCGATGAGCGACGAATCGATCATCGTGAAGAACCAGGGCACCATCTTCCTGGGCGGCCCGCCGCTCGTGAAGGCGGCCACCGGCGAGGTCGTGTCGGCCGAAGACCTGGGCGGCGGCGACGTGCACACGCGCCTGTCGGGCGTGGTCGACCACCTGGCGCAGAACGACCTGCACGCGCTGGCGCTGGCACGCTCGGCGGTGGCCAACCTCAACGCAAAGGCCGCCGACACGCCGCAAGGCACCGCGGTGCGCGCGCCCGACTTTCCGCGCGAAGAGCTGTACGGCGTGATCCCCACCGACACGCGCAAGCCCTTTGACGTGCGCGAGATCATTGCGCGCATCGTCGACGGCAGCGAGTTCCACGAGTTCAAGGCCCGCTTCGGCGCCACGCTGGTGTGCGGCTTTGCCGAGATCGAGGGCATGCCGGTCGGCATCATCGCCAACAACGGCATCCTGTTCAGCGAGTCGGCGCAGAAGGGCGCGCACTTCATCGAGCTGTGCTGCCAGCGCAAGATCCCGCTGGTGTTCCTGCAGAACATCACCGGCTTCATGGTGGGCCGCAAGTACGAGAACGAAGGTATTGCGCGCCACGGCGCCAAGATGGTGACGGCCGTGGCCACCGCCAACGTGCCCAAGTTCACGATCATCATCGGCGGCAGCTTCGGCGCCGGCAACTACGGCATGTGCGGCCGTGCGTACAGCCCGCGCTTCCTCTGGATGTGGCCCAACGCGCGCATCAGCGTGATGGGCGGCGAGCAGGCCGCGAGCGTGCTGGCCACGGTGAAGCGCGACGGCATCGAACTGAAGGGCGGCAGCTGGAGCGCCGACGAAGAAGAAGCCTTCAAGGCCCCGATCCGCCAGCAGTACGAAGACCAGGGCCACCCCTACTACGCCACCGCACGCCTGTGGGACGACGGCATCATCGATCCGGCCGACACGCGCCGCGTGCTCGCCCTGGGCCTGGCCGCATCGCGCAACGCGCCGATCCCCGAGCCCAAGTTCGGCATCTTCCGCATGTGACCAGGGGCACCGCATGAGCAGCACCTTCACCAAGCTGAACCTCGCCATCGACGGCGCGGTGGCACGCATCTGGCTCGACCAGCCCGACGCGCGCAACGCCTTCGACGACGTCGTGATCGCCGAGCTGACGCAGGCCTTTCTCGAAGCCGGCGCCGCGCCGCAGGTCAAGGCCGTCGTGCTCGGCGCGAACGGCCCGGCCTTCTGCGCGGGCGCTAACCTCAACTGGATGCGCCGCATGGCCGACTACACGCGGGGCGAGAACCTCGCCGACGCGGGCAAGCTGGCCGACATGCTGCGCACCATCGCCGAGTGCCCCAAGCCCACCATCGCGCGCGTGCAGGGCGACGTGTACGCGGGCGGCATGGGGCTCGTGGCTGCGTGCGACATGGCCGTGAGCGTCGACACCGCGTGGTACTGCCTGAGCGAAGTGAAGATCGGCCTCGTGCCCGCGACCATCAGCCCCTACGTGCTGCGCGCCATGGGCCCGCGCGCCTCGCAGCGCTACTTCCTCACGGCCGAGCGCTTCACCGCCGCCGAGGCGCACCGCATCGGCTTCGTGCATGAAGTGGTGGCCGCCGACGCGCTCGACGCCAAGGTCGACGAGCTGCTGAAGGCGCTCACCGGCGCAAGCCCCGCCGCCGTGCGTGCCTGCAAGCAGCTGATCGCCGACGTGGCCGGCCGCGAGATCGACAGCGCGCTCATCGCCAAGACCGTCGAAGGCATCGCCGACATCCGCGCCAGCGACGAAGGCCGCGAGGGCGTGCAGGCTTTCCTGCAGAAGCGCAAGCCGTCCTGGCTCGCCGGCTGACAGCCAACCAAGGACCGCCATGAACGCACTCGACATGCCGCAACTGCTCGCACTGGCCGCCGCCATCGGCTGGGCCAGCGGCGTGCGCCTGTACCTCGTCGTGCTGCTGACCGGCCTGGTCGGCTACTTCGGCTGGGTGCCGCTGCCTGCGGGGCTGCAGATGCTCGCGCATCCGATCGTGCTCGCGGTCAGCGGTTTCATGGTGTTCGTCGAGTTCTTCGCCGACAAGATCCCGGGGCTGGACTCGCTCTGGGACGTGGTGCACACCGCCATCCGCATCCCCGCCGGCGCGGCGCTCGCGGCCAGCGTGTTCGGTGCCGACCATGGCGCCATGGCCGTTGTCGCGGCGCTGCTGGGCGGCGGCTTCGCGGCCACGGCGCATGCGGCCAAGGCCACCACGCGCGCGGCCATCAACACCTCGCCCGAGCCGTTCTCGAACGTCGGCGCGTCGCTGGTCGAAGATTCGATGGTGCCGGCCGGGCTGTGGCTCGCGGTGGCGCATCCGCTGGTCTTTCTGGTGCTTTTCGTCTTCGTGCTCGTGCTCAGCGTGTGGCTCATCCGCAAGAGCTGGCGTTTTCTGCGCGCGCTGTTCAGCCGCGTGGCACGCATCTTCAGTGGCCGGCCCGATCCGGGCGTCACGTCCGCCTTTCAACTGAAAAAGAATCCTCCGGGAGACACTCCGAATGTTTAAGAAGATCCTCATCGCCAACCGTGGCGAGATCGCTTGCCGTGTCGCGGCCACTGCACGCCGCATGGCGGTTCGCACCGTCGCCGTGTACTCCGATGCCGATGCGCACGCCAACCATGTGCGCGCCTGCGACGAGTCGGTGTACCTCGGCGGCAGCGCCCCGAAGGACAGCTACCTGCGCTGGGAAAAGATCCTCGAGGCCGCCAAGGCCACGGGCGCCGAAGCGGTGCACCCCGGCTACGGCTTCCTCAGCGAGAACGAAGAGTTCGCGCAGGCCTGCGCCGACGCCGGCCTGGCCTTCATCGGCCCGCCGCCCTCGGCGATCAAGGCCATGGGCCTGAAGGCCGAGTCGAAGCAGCTGATGGAAAAGGCCGGCGTGCCGCTGGTGCCCGGCTACCACGGCGCCGACCAGGACCCGGCGCTGCTGCAGCGCGAAGCCGACCGCATCGGCTACCCGGTGCTCATCAAGGCCAGCGCCGGCGGCGGCGGCAAGGGCATGCGCGCGGTCGACAAGGCCGCCGACTTCGAGGCCGCGCTGGCCTCGTGCAAGCGCGAAGCCATCAACAGCTTCGGCGACGACGCGGTGCTGATCGAGAAGTACGTGCAGCGCCCGCGCCACATCGAGATCCAGGTGTTCGGTGACACACAGGGCAACTACGTCTACCTGTTCGAGCGCGACTGCTCGGTGCAGCGCCGCCACCAGAAGGTGCTGGAAGAAGCGCCCGCGCCCGGCATGACCGAGGCGATGCGCAAGCAGATGGGCGAGGCCGCCGTGGCCGCGGCGCGCGCCGTGAACTACGTGGGCGCGGGCACCGTGGAGTTCATCGTCGAGCAGCGCGAAGGCGGCGAGATGAACTTCTTCTTCATGGAGATGAACACGCGCCTGCAAGTCGAACACCCGGTGACCGAAGCGATCACGGGCCTCGACCTCGTCGAATGGCAATTGCGCGTGGCCTCGGGCGAGCCGCTGCCTGCCAAGCAATCGGAACTGCAGATCCACGGCCACGCCATCGAGGCGCGCATCTGCGCCGAGAACCCCGACAACAACTTCCTGCCCGCCACCGGCACGCTGCGCGTGTACCGCAAGCCGCAGGCCACCGCCTTCCAGCGCAGCCGCGTGCGCATCGACGACGGCGTGCGCGAGGGCGGCGAGATTTCGCCCTTCTACGACTCGATGATCGCCAAGCTCATCGTGCACGGCAGCACGCGCGCCGAAGCGCTGGCCCGGCTCGATGCCGCGCTGGCCCAGGTGCAGATCGTGGGCGTGTCGACCAACGTGCAGTTTTTGCGCGGCATCCTGGCGACCGAGTCGTTCTCGAAGGCCAACCTCGACACCGCGCTCATCGAGCGCGAGCGCGCCGTGCTGTTCGACCGCGAGCCGCTGGGCCTGCCGCTGGCCGCGGCCGCCGCCATCACGCGCACGCTGGTCACCGAGTGGCCGACGCAACTGCCCGACCCCTTCGAGCGCCGCGATGGCTGGCGTGCGCACGGCGAGTACAAGCGCCGCTTCGACTTCGAGTTCCGCGGCGCCGAGCACAGCGCGCTGCTGACCTACCGTCGCGACGGCGGCCTGCACCTCGCCGTGGGCGGTGTCGAAGGCCCGCTCACCATCGGGCGCTTTCCCACGGGCGAGTTCGAGCTCGAGTTCGCCGGCACGCGCCAGACCCTCGACGTGCACCTGGATGGCGCCACCGCCCACGTGTTCGCGGCGAAGGGCGCCACGCGCCTCACGGCCATCGACCGCCTCGCCCACGCGGGCGACACCCACGCCGAAGGCGGCCGCCTCACGGCGCCGATGCCCGGCAAGGTCGTGTCCTTCGCGGTCAAGGCCGGCGACAAGGTCAGCCGCGGCCAGCCGCTGGCCGTGATGGAAGCCATGAAGATGGAGCACACCATCGCCGCGCCGGCCGACGGCACGGTGGAAGAACTGATGTTCTCGCCGGGCGAGCAGGTGGCGGAGGGCGACGAATTGTTGCGAATGGCGGCTGCCGCTTAACCCCGATCCGGGCGCTCGCCCGTATCAGCGGTGGTAGTCATTCTTTTCAAGGAGTCCTGATGAGCCGCCGCACCCTTTCCATGTCGACACCCCGCGCCGCCGTGCGCCACCGCGCAGGCGCTGTCCTGCTGGCCCTGGCGGCCGCCCTGTCGCTGGCCGGCTGCGACCGCCAGCGCAGTGCCGAGTCGGCCGCGCCGGCCTCCGCGTCCATGCCGGCGCCGCCGATGGGCTATGGCGGTGCCATGAAAGCACAGCGGGCGAGCGCACCGCAGGCCGAGATCGCCGCGTCGCAGTCCGACGAGGCGCGGGGCGGCAGTGGCGAGACCGCGCTGCAGCGCTTCCTGGCCGTGCGGCAGGACCTGAACGTCGAAGTGCCGGCCGAACAGCTGGCCGATGCCTGGGGCAAGGTGCGCGACCTGTGCGGCACGCTGAAGTGCGAACTGCTGTCGTCTTCGCTGCTGCGCGAGACGCCGCAGCAGCCGGGCAACGCCCTGCTCGAGATGCGCGTGGAACCCGCCGACGTCGACAAGCTGCTCGGTGGCCTGGCCGGCGTGGCGAACGTGGTCTCGCACACCACCACCAGCGAGGACAAGACCTCCGAGGTGATCGACGTCGAGGCCCGCATCAAGAACCGCACCGAGTTCCGCGACAGCCTGCGCGTCATGCTGCGCGACACCGTCACCAAGCGCACCATGGCCGACCTGCTGGCGATCCAGCGCACGCTGTCGGACACCCAGGCCGAGCTCGACGCCATCGCCACCCAGCGCAAGGTGCTGGCGCAGCAGACCAGCAAGCAGCACATCCAGATCCAGTTCACGCCCAAGCGCGCGCTGGTGAGCGGCAGCGACGGCTACAGCCCGATGGCGCACGCGCTGCGCAACGCCGGCGACGTGCTGGCCGAAAGCGTGGGCGCGCTCATCACCTTCGTGGCCGCTGCCCTGCCGTGGCTGCTGCTGGTGGTGCTGCCCGTGGGGTGGCTGGTGCGGGTGCTGTGGCGTCGTCGTCGCGCCAAGGTGGCGTGAGACACTGCGCGCCGGCCGCGCCTGACACAGCGCGGCCGCACGACAAGAAGGAGGGGCCGCATGGCGGGTCGATTTCGGAAGTTTCTTGCGGGACTGGGCCTGGGGAAGGCGCAGGACGATGGGGCGGTGCCTGCCTCTGTGCCGGCTGCGCCTGAACCGGCGCCACCGTCCGCAGCGCCCCCTGCACTGCGCTACACCTTCGACGTCAAACTTGCCCAGCCCATGGAACGGTTGATTGCCGCCCCGTGGGCCTCGGCGCCCCCGACGCCGCCGAAGCCCTTGAAGCGCCCACCACGGAACCCGCCCGCGCCACCCGTCGAGGCACCTCCGCCGCAGTTCGACGCGATCCCGGATCTGCCGGAGCCCTTCGGCTACAAGGTCTGCTGGTTTGCCGTGCGCGCCTCGGACCCCGCACAAGTGCTCGATGCCCTCGGGTGGGCGTCCGAAGGGCCGGCCAACTGGCACACCGGCATCGCGGCGGCCTACCGCCGGACGTCTGGCGGACAGGCCCCCTGGGTGTTCGCATCACCGCCCGTCGACGGCTGGGTGTTGCTCGTGGGGGACGGCCTGCCGTATCCCGCCGTGTACCCGGAGGACCGCCTCGAAGGCATCGGGCAGGCCTTCGACGTGATCTTCACGCGCCTGAAGGACCACTTCGGCGAAGCGCAATTCTTTGGCAGCCACCGTGTCGCCGACTTCGTCACCTGGGCGCGCGCACGGCGCGGCGAGCCCGGGCGGCAGTTCTGCTATGCAGGCAGCAGCGGCGAGGTGTATGCGAACGTGGGCGCACAGAGCGCCGAGGAAGCCGCACTGGGCTTTGCCGTGCTCAGCGGACTGTCGCCGGTCGATGCGCGCGATCGGCTCTCGGACCTGCTCGAGGATGAATTCGCACGGGAGGCAGCGCTGGTCGCCTCAGGCATGTCGCACCGCGACGCCGACCGCCAGGTCCGTCCGACTGGCCGTAGCGTCATGCCCGGCGAAGAGGACGTCACGGCGCTTGCTGATGCGTGGAGTGTCGACCCGACGCGGCTCGACGAAGCGGACCGGGGTTACTTGCCGGGCGTGGGGTTGATGGCCCGTGTTCCGACGGACCTGGGACAGGAGCCCGTCAGCCCACCACCACTTCGCTGATCTGCATCACCGGCGCGATGTCGGTGTAGTTCTTCACGTCGCCCATGATCTCCTTCACGTGCGGGCCGAAGGCCTTCTGGAAGGACTCGACCGATTCGGCGAACACGTGGCACATGCCGACGTAGGTGGGCGGCGAGCCCGGTGCGCCGCCGCCCAGGCCCTTGTCGATGGTGTACGAGAGGCAGGCGTCGCCCATGCGGGCCTTGAGCATGGGCATGTGCTGGTCGCGGTAGTAGTCGTGGTCGAACCGCGCGCCGGGGGTGTGGGGGTACATCACGCTGACTTTGATCATGGAAGGTGTCTCCTGGGTGGCTGAATGCGGTCGAGCATAGGAGATGGCGCGCGACGCAACAAGCCGGTGCCTTCTAAGATGGCGCCCATGCGAATCTCCGTCTACCTCACCGACAACCGTCCCGATCCCTGGATCGATGGCCTGAAGGCCGAACTCCCCGAAGCCACCATCGAAGCCTGGACGCCCGGCGCGCCGCAGGCCGACCACGGCGTGGTGTGGGCGCCGCCCCAGCAGTTCCTCGACGAGCAGCCCGACCTGCGCGGCCTGTTCAACATCGGCGCGGGCGTCGATGCGCTGCTCAAGCTCAAGGTGCCGGCGCACACGCGCATCGTGCGCCTGGACGATGCGGGCATGTCGGTGCAGATGGCCGAGTACGTGTGCCACACGCTCATCCGCCACTTCCGCGAATTCGACGTGTACGAGGCCGATGCGCGCGAGGGCAAGTGGAGCTACCGCAAGCCGAAGCTGCGGCGCGACTTCCCGGTCGGCATCATGGGTCTGGGCGTGCTCGGCGAGCGCGTGGCCAAGGCCGTGGCGCAGTTCGAATTTCCGGTGCTCGGCTGGAGCCGCTCTGCCAAGGCCATCGACGGCGTGCAGGTGTTCAGCGGCGAAGCACAGTTCGACGAGTTCCTGGCCTCCACGCGCGTGCTGGTCAACCTGCTGCCGCTGACCGAGTCCACGCGCGGCATCCTGAACCGCACCACGCTGGGCAAGCTCAAGCCCGAGGGCTACCTCATCAGCATCGCGCGCGGCGGCCACCTGGTGGAAGACGACCTGATCCCGATGCTCGACGCCGGCCAGCTCGCGGGCGCGACGCTCGACGTGTTCCAGGTCGAGCCGCTGCCGGCCGACCACGCCTTCTGGCGCCACCCGAAGATCACCGTCACGCCGCACGGCTCGGCGCGCACGCTGCGCGAGGAGTCCATCGCCCAGATCGCCGGGAAGATCCGCGCGATGGAGCAGGGGCTGCCGATCGCCGGCATCGTCGATCCCGTCCGCGGCTACTGACGGCCCTGCGCCGACGACGGTCCGGCCGACACGCGGCCGGCGGGGGAAAACCCCGACGCTTTTGTTTTTCACATACGAGAAAATTTCTTCATGGTTGTGAAAACAGCGTTCCGCGTGATCGAGATCGTCGAGCTCTTCGCCCGGGAGAAGCAGCCGCTGGCCCTGTCCGAGATGGCGCGGCTGCTCGACATGCCGGTGTCCAGCTGCCTGGGCCTGATCCGCACGCTCGAAGAGCAGGGCTACATGTACGAGACCGGCCGCCGCCAGGGCTACTACCCCACGGGGCGGCTGCTGGCCATGGCGCAGGTCATCGCCGCGCACGACCCGGTGCTCGACCGGGTGAAGGCCACGCTCGAGGAGCTGCGCGACGCCGCCTGCGAAACGGTGGTGTTCGGCAAGTTCCGCGATGCCGAGCACGTCGTCTACCTCGACGTGCTGAGCGCGCCGCAGCGCATCCGCTACACGGCCGAGTCGGGCGAAACGCGCCCCGCGTACGCCAACTCGCTGGGCCGCGCGCTGCTGTCCACGCTCGCGCCCGAGGCGCGCCGCAAGCTGCTCGAGGGCATGACGCTCGCGCCGCTCACCGACGCCACGCTCACCACCGCCGATGCCATCGAGGCCGAGCTGCAGCGCGGCGCCGCGCGCGGCTGGTACGGCAACCTCGGCGAAAGCATTCCCGACCTGATCGGCCTGGCCTGGCCGCTGCGCATCGGTGGCGAGGCCTACGCGATCTCGGTGGCCGGCCCGCGCTACCGCATGGAAGCGCGCATCGACGACATCGCCGCGATGCTGCGCTCGGCCTGCCTCGCCATCGAACCCAAGACAGAAAGCCCCCGATGACTGCCACCGCTGCGCGCTACTTCGTCCGCGAGGACGAGATCACCGGCTACCACCCCGCCAACCACACCGGCACGCTGAACAAGCGCCTGATCGGTCCCGAGACGGTGGGTGCGAAGCAGCTCGAGGTGCTGGTGGGCCACATCCAGAAGGGCAAGGGCGCGCTGCCGCATGCGCACCCGGGCATCGAACAGGTCTGCTACATGCTCGAAGGCCGCGCGGTCGCCGAGGTGGGCGGCCAGCGGCAGGAGCTGCACCCTGGCGACAGCTGCTTTTTTCCGGCCGACGCGATGCACACCTTCACGGTGGTGAGCGACGAGCCGGTGCGCGTGCTGGTGATCTACAGCCCGCCGTACGAGGAATCGCCGGAGCGCGTGATCCGGCCCTGAACGACAACCCCCGGAGACACAACCATGCAGACGAAGAACGCGACAGAAACAGTCGCGGTGGAAAGCCGCCGCCGTTTCATTTCCATCGGCGCTGCGGCGGGCCTCGTGGGCGCCGCGCCCTGGGCCTTCGCACAGGACGGCGGCTACCCGAAGCAGCCGATCAAGCTCGTCGTGCCTTTCGCCGCCGGCAGCGGCACCGACGCGGTGGCGCGCATCACCGCGCAGATGCTGGGCGAGGCGCTCAAGGCCTCGGTGATCGTCGACAACCGGGCCGGCGCCAGCGGCGTGATCGCGGCCGAGCTGGTGGCCAAGGCGCCGCCCGACGGCTACACGCTCTTCATGACGACCAACACCACACACTCGGCCAACCCGAGTCTGATGAAGTCGCTGCCCTACGACCCGGTGAAAGACTTCGCGCCCGTCAGCCGCATGGGCAACCTGCCGTTCATGCTGGTGGTGAACAACGACCTGCCCGTGAAGAGCGTCGCCGAGCTGCTGGCCTGGGGCCGCGCGCATCCGGGCAAGCTGACCTACGCCAGCGGCAACAGCACCGGCATCGTGAGCGGCGCCACGCTGTCGCGCATGAGCGGCATCCCGATGCTGCACGTGCCCTACAAGAGCACGCCGCCGGCCATCGCCGACCTCATCGGCGGACAGGTGTCGATGATGGTGGTCGACCTCGCCGCGGGGCTCGCCACGGTCAAGGCCGGCAAGATGCGCGCGATTGCGGTCACCACGCAGGAGCGCACCAAGCTCTTTCCCGAACTGCCGCCGCTGGCCGACACGCCCGAGCTCAAGGGCTTCGACATCACCTCGTGGAACGGCGTGTTCGCGCCAGCCGGCACGCCGCGCGATGTCGTGCTCAAGCTCAACAAGGCGCTCGCGGACATGGCGAACGGCGCGGCGTTTCGTGAGCGCGTGACGAAGCTGGGCTTCGATGCGTTCGGCAGCACGCCGGAAGAACTCGGCGCCTTCACCGTGTCCGAGCTGGCGAAGTGGAAGAAGCTGATCCAGGCCGCGGGCATCCAACCCGAATGAGCGACGCGACCGGCCCCCTCGAAGGCATCCGCATCCTCGACCTCACGGCCGTGGTGATGGGCCCGTACGCCACGCAGACCCTCGGCGACCTCGGCGCCGACGTCATCAAGGTCGAGCCGCCGTCGGGCGACAACCTGCGTGCCGTCGGCCCGATGCGCCATGCGGGCATGGGTGCGATGGCGATGCACCTGAACCGCAACAAGCGCTCCATCGTGCTCGACCTCAAGCAGCCCGAAGGCCGCGAGGCCTGCCTGCGGCTCGCGGCGGGCTGCGATGCGCTCATCTACAACACGCGCCCGCAGGCGATGGCGCGGCTGGGGCTCGGCTACGAGGCCGTGGCCGCGGTCAATCCGAAGATCGTGTACCTCGGCGCCTTCGGCTACGGCGAAGAAGGCCCGTACGCCGGCAAGCCCGCGTACGACGACCTGATCCAGGGTGCGGCCGGCGTCGCCTCGCTCTTCGCGCAGCAAAGCGGCGGCGCGCCGCGCTACGCGCCCGTCACGCTGGCCGACCGCGCCGTGGGCCTGCAGGCCGCCATCGCGCTGCTCGCGGCCGTGCTCAGCGCGCAACGCACCGGCCAGGGCCAGGCCGTGGAAGTGCCGATGTTCGAGGCGCTCTCGCAGTTCGTCATGGGCGACCACCTCGGCGGCCACAGCTTCGAGCCGCCGCTCGGGCCCACCGGCTATGCGCGCCTGCTCGCGGAGCACCGCAAGCCCTACGCCACGGCCGACGGTTACCTCGGCGTGCTCATCTACAACGACAAGCACTGGCAGGCCTTCTTCGACGTGATCGGCCGGCCCGCGCTGCGCAGCTCGCCGATGTTCGGCACGCACACGGCGCGCGCCGCGAACATCGGCGCGGTCTATGCGTTCGTGGCCGAGGTGATGGCCACACGCGGCAGCGACGAATGGATGGCGCTGCTGGAAGCCGCCGACATTCCCGTCGCCCGCCTGCACACCACCGAGAGCCTGCTCGACGACCCGCACCTGCGCGCCGTCGATTTCTTCCCCGAGTTCGACCACCCGAGCGAAGGCCGCATCCGCACGCTCGCGCCCGTCGGCCGCTACAGCGCCACGCCCGCGGCCATCCGCCGGCCCGCGCCGCGCATCGGCGAGCAGAGCGTCGAGCTGCTGCGCGAAGCGGGCTACGCGGACGACGCCATCGACCGCCTGCTCGCGCGCGGCGTCACGCTGCAGCCGGAACCCATGAAAGACAGCGAATGAATTTCTCCCTGAACGAAGACCAGCGCTCGCTCGTCGCTGCCATCGAGCGCCTGTGCGAAGACTTCCCCATCGACTACTGGCGCGACCACGACGACCGCGCCGTGTTCCCGCACGAATTCCACCGCGCCGTCGCCGAGAGCGGCTGGCTCGGCATCGCCATGCCCGAGGCGCAGGGCGGCGCGGGGCTGGGCATCACCGAGGCGGCGCTGATGATGCGTGCCATCAGCGCGTCGGGCGCGGGCATGTCGGGCGCGTCGTCGGTGCACATGAACATCTTCGGGCTCAACCCGGTGGTGGTGTTCGGCACCGAGGCGCAGCGCCAGCGCTTCCTGCCGCCGCTGATCGCGGGCACCGAGAAGGCCTGCTTCGCCGTGACCGAGCCCGACGCGGGGCTCGACACCACCAGCCTCAAGACGCAGGCGGTGCGCCAGCCGAATGGCAGCTACCTGCTGCACGGCCGCAAGATCTGGATCTCGACCGCGCAGGTGGCCGACCGCATGCTGATCCTCACGCGCACCACGCCGCTCGATCAGGTGAAGAAGCCCACGCAGGGCCTCACGCTGTTCTACACGGCGCTGGACCGCAGCAAGGTCGAGGTGCGCGAGATCCACAAGCTGGGCCGCGCGGCGGTCGACTCCAACATGCTCTTCATCGACGGCCTCGAAGTGCCCGAAGAAGACCGCATCGGCGAGGAAGGGCGCGGCTTCGAATACATCCTGCACGGCCTGAACCCCGAGCGCATATTGATCGCGGCCGAAGCCATCGGCATCGGCCGCGCCGCGCTGCGCATCGCTTCGCAGTACGCGCAGGAGCGCGTCGTCTTCGGCCGGCCTATCGGACAGAACCAGGGCGTGGCGCATCCGCTCGCGCGCGCCTGGGCCAACCTGGAGGCGGCCGATCTCATGATGCTCAAGGCCGCCACGCTGTACGACGCGGGCGAGCCCTGCGGCATCGAGGCCAATGCCGCCAAGTACCTCGCGGCCGAGGCGGCGCACGATGCCTGCCAGAACGCCGTGCTCACACTGGGTGGCATGGGCTACGCGAAGGAATACCATGTCGAGCGCCTGCTGCGCGAGAGCTACATCCCGCGCATCGCGCCGGTCAGCCCGCAGATGATCCTGAACTTCATCGCCGAAAAAGCACTGGGGCTGCCGAAGTCGTACTGACCACTGCCCATGAACCCACACGCCACCATCACCCGCCATCTCGTCGTCCACGGCCTCGTGCAGGGCGTGGGCTACCGCTGGTCGATGGTGCAGGCCGCGCAGCGTCTCGGCGTGCGCGGCTGGGTGCGCAACCGGCGCGACGGCAAGGTCGAAGCGCTCGTGGCCGGCGAGGCCGATGCGGTCGAGGCGCTGGTGCACTGGGCGCGCCAGGGGCCGGCCGGTGCGCGCGTGGAGGCGGTCGATGTGAGCGAGGCCGACGCCGCGAGCGACCTGCCCGACGGCTTCGTGCAGCGCGAAACCGTCTAGCGGCTGTTTTCCTGCGGGGCCGACCGGTTGGCACCATTTGCAACCCCACAGGCGCGCATTGCTACCTTCTGCGACTTGTGTACCAAGCAGCGCAAGCCCATGTGTCAGACAATCGAAGCCGGTTTTTCATCACCCTCCCGCGACAGCGACACCAGAGACATCCCATGAAACTCCCCACCCAGGTCAAGCTCGTCGACGTCGGTCCGCGCGACGGCCTCCAGAACGAAAAGCAACCCGTCTCCGCCGAGGTCAAGATCGGCCTCGTGCACCGCCTGCAGGACGCCGGCCTGAAAGAGATCGAGGTCACCAGCTTCGTCTCGCCCAAGTGGGTGCCGCAGATGGCCGACAACGCCGAAGTGATGCACGGCATCACGCGCAAGCCGGGCGTTCTCTACTCGGTGCTCACGCCCAACATGAAGGGCTTCGAGGCCGCCATCGCCGCGCCGCGCGACGAGTGGCCCGACGAGATCGTGGTGTTCGGCGCCGCGAGCGAGGCCTTCAGCCAGAAGAACATCAACTGCTCGATCGCCGAGAGCATCGAGCGCTTCGCGCCCGTGGTCGAGGCGGCGCGCGCCAAGGGCATCGCCGTGCGCGGCGCCATGTCGTGCACCGTGGGCTGCCCCTACGAAGGCGAGATCGCGCCGGCCAAGGTCGGCTACCTCGCGCAACTGATGAAGGGCATCGGCGTGCAGCGCGTGGACGTGGCCGACACCATCGGCGTGGGCACGCCGCGCAAGGTGCAGGCGGCCATGGAGGCCACGCTGGCGCACTTCGATGTCGACGCCATCTCCGGCCACTTCCACGACACCTACGGGCAGGCGCTGGTCAACACGCTGGCGGCGCTCGAACTCGGCGTGTGGAACTTCCAGTCGTCCTCGGCCGGCCTGGGTGGCTGCCCCTACGCCAAGGGCGCGACGGGCAACGTCGCGACCGAAGACGTGGTCTACATGCTGCACGGCATGGGCATCGCCACCGGCATCGACCTGGACAAGCTCATCGACGCGGGCGTGTACATCAGCGAAGCGCTGGGCCGTGAACCGAACTCGCGCGCCTCGAAGGCGATCCGCACCAAGCGCGCGGGCTGAGCCTTCTTTCTTCTCAGCGCCCGAAGGCGCGCAGCCCGAGCAGCACCACCACCGCCGCGGCCAGCAGCACGGTGGTGCACTGCCAGAAGAGCACCGGGCGGCGCTCGATCAGCGGCGGCATCCGCGCACTCAAAAACTCCGGGCCCGGCGCGCGCAGGTCGTGCGCGAACTCCGACACCGCCTGCTGCCGCTTCGCGGCCTGCGGGTGCAGCGCCTTCTGCAGCACGGCATCGACCCAGGCGGGCAGCTCGGGCCGCAGGTGGCGCACGGGCACATAGCGCAGCCGCCCCACGTCGGCCGGTGTGCGGATGCGCGACACCTGCAGGCCGTAGGGCAGCTGGCCGCACAGCATCTGGTAGACGATCGCGGCCAGCGAGAACAGGTCGGAGCGCGCGCTGCCGCCGTGCCCGGTGAAGTACTCGGGCGCGGTGTACTGCAGCGTGCCTTCGATGGCGAGCGCGCGCGCCTCGCCGCTGCCGTCGGCCAGGCCGGCCACGTGGGTCGCGGCCAGGTCGATGATCTTCACGGTGCCGGTGCGGTCGATCATCACGTTCTCGGGCCGCAGGTCCTGGTGCAGCATCTCCTTGCCGTGCAGCGCCTGCAGCCCGCGCGCCAGCTGCGCGACGATGCCGCGCACGCTGTCCAGGTCGGGCCGGGGGTGGTCGACCATCCACTGCGCGAGCGTGTGGCCGTCCACGTACTCCATGGCCACGTACAGGTGCGCGCGCGGGCGCTCGACGGCGCTGGCCTTGAGCACGTGCGGGCTGTCGATGCGCCGCGCCACCCATTCCTCGAGCACGAAGCGGTCGAGGTAGCCGGGGTCGTCGCGCAGGTCGACCGATGGCAGCTTCAGCACGGCGGGCTGGCCGGTGGCGTCGTCGGTGGCCAGGTAGACGTGGCTGCGCGCGCTCATGTGCAGCTCGCGCACGAGGCTGAAGCCCTCGAAGCGGGCCCGCGGCGCCAGCGCCGGCGGCATCGCCAGGCCTTCGCGCTGCAGCTGCGCGGGCGGCGCGGCGGCGTCGGGCAGCTCGTCGATGCGCAGCAGCTGCACCGTGATGTCGTCGGTGCTGCCCCGGGTGCGCGCGGTTTCCGCGAGCCAGCGTGCTGCTTCGTCGAAGTCGTCGGCGTGCAGCGCCAGCGCCTCGTGCACGGCGGCCGCGTCCAGGTGCGTGTAGGCGCCGTCGGTGGCCAGCAGGTAGACCTCGCCGACCTCGGCTTGCCAGCAGCGGTGGTCGATCTCCACATGGGCGCCCGCGCCCAGCGCGCGCCCGAGGTACGACTCCACCGACGACACGCGCACGCGGTGGTCCTCGGTGAGCTGCTCGAGCGCGCCGGCGTGCAGTCGGTGGATGCGCGCGTCGCCCACGTGCAGCAGGTGCGCGTCGCGGCCCTTGAGGATCAGCGCGCTGAAGGTGCAGACGTAGCCGCTGTCCTTGTCGAAGCGCGCGTCGCTGCGCATCGTCTGCGCGTGCAGCCAGGCGTTGGTGGCGCCCAGCACGCGCTGCGCCGCGCGCTGCACCGACCAGGTGTCGGAGGTGGCGTAGTAGTCGTCGAGAAAGCCGCGCACGGCCGCCGCGCTCGCCACCTGGCTCACGCGGCTGGAGCCGATGCCGTCGGCCAGCGCCACGGCGATGCCCTTGGACACGCGCAGCGCGCCCTCGGGCAGCATGGCGCCGTGGAAGTCCTGGTTGACCGGCGCGTGAAGCCCCGCCAGCGAATGCTGGCCGAGCGTCACGCGCAGCTGCTTGCGCGGCGGCGCGGGCATGCGAACGATGCGGTGGCTCAGCCGGCGACGCGCTTGGCCGCCGTCTTGTAGTGCGTGGCGTACAGCGTGAGGCCCACGAAGGTCAGGCCGCCGACGAGGTTGCCGATCACGGTGGGCAGTTCGTTCCAGATCAGGTAGTCCATGAAGGTGAACTTGCCGCCCAGCATCAGGCCGGCGGGGAACAGGAACATGTTGACGATGGAGTGCTCGAAGCCCATGTAGAAGAAGACCATCACGGGCATCCACATGCCGATGGCCTTGCCCGACACGGTGGTCGACATCATGGCCGCGACCACGCCGGTCGAGACCATCCAGTTGCACATCACGCCGCGGATGAACAGCGTGAGCATGCCGGCCGCGCCGTGCGCCGCATAGCCGACGGTGCGGCCTTCGCCGATGTGGCCGAGCTTCTCGCCGATGGCGTTGGGCGCCTCGCTGAAGCCGAAGGTGAAGATGATCGCCATGAATACCGCCACCGTCAGCGCGCCCGCGAAGTTGCCGACGAACACCAGGCTCCAGTTGCGCATCACGCCGCCCCAGGTGGCGCCGGGGCGCTTGTCGAGCACGGCCAGCGGCGCCAGCGTGAACACGCCGGTGAGCAGGTCGAAGCCCAGCAGGTACAGCATGATGAAGCCGACCGGGAACAGCATGGCGCCGACCAGCGCATTGCCGGTGTTCACGGTGATGCTCACGGCGAAGGCCGCGGCCAGCGCGAGGATGGCGCCGGCCATGTACGAGCGGATCAGCGTGTCGCGCGTGGACATCAGCAGCTTGGATTCACCGGCGTCGACCATCTTGGTCACGAATTCGGCAGGGGCGAGGTAGGCCATTCGGGGTCCTTGGAGAGAGGCTGAAAAAATCGGAAGAGGGCGAAGTGGCGTCAGGCCAGCGCGACGAGCACGCGGCCGTTTTCGACGCGCACCGCATGCGCGCGCACCGAGTGCTCGGGCGCCTCCAGGCATTCGCCGCTGCGCAGGTCGAAGTGGTTCTTGTAGAGCGGCGAGGCCACGACGATGCGCTCGCCCAGGCTGCCGACCAGCCCGCGCGAGAGCACGCTGGCGCCGGCCTTCGGGTCGACGTTGTCGATGGCGAAGAGCGACGGCTCCTGGCCGACGCGGAAGATCGCGACATGCACGCCGTCGACCAGCGCGCACACGCCGGTGTCGGGGAGGATGTCGCCGGCGGCGCACACGGCGGTCCAGGTCTGGGTGTCGGTGGTCATGGTGGGTTTTCTTCCTTGTCGTTGGCTCAGGCGGCGCTGGTTTCGCGGCGCTCTTCGGGGCGCGCGGGGCGGTTCTGGCCGCGTTCCTGCACGAAGACGATGTGCTCGTCGGGCTTCTCGCTGTTCACGAAGGAACGGAAGCGCTGGCGCGTGGCGGGGTCGTTCACCGCGGTCTTCCATTCGCACTGGTAGGTGTCGACCACGTGCTGCATCTGCGCCTCGAGCTCGGCGCCCAGGCCCAGCGTGTCCTGCAGCAGCACGCCCTTGAGGTATTCGAGGCCGCCCTCGAGGTTCTCGCGCCAGGTGCTCGTGCGCTGCAGGCGGTCGGCCGTGCGCACGTAGAACATCAGGAAGCGGTCGATCATGCGGATGAGGTCGGCCTTGCTCAGGTCGCTCGCCAGCAGCTCGGCGTGGCGCGGCTTCATGCCGCCGTTGCCGCACACATAGAGGTTCCAGCCCTTGTCGGTGGCGATGATGCCGACGTCCTTGCCCTGCGCCTCGGCGCATTCGCGGGTGCAGCCCGACACGCCGAACTTGATCTTGTGCGGCGCGCGCAGGCCCTTGTAGCGGTTCTCCAGTTCCACGGCCAGGCCCACGCTGTCGTCCACGCCGTAGCGGCACCAGGTGGAGCCCACGCAGCTTTTCACCGTGCGCAGCGACTTGCCGTAGGCATGGCCCGACTCGAAGCCGGCGGCGATGAGTTCTTCCCAGATGGCCGGCAGCTGCTCCACGCGCGCGCCGAACATGTCCACGCGCGCACCGCCGGTGATCTTGGTGTACAGGCCGTACTTCTTCGCGACCTGGCCCACGGCGATCAGCCCCTCGGGCGTGACCTCGCCGCCCGGCATGCGCGGCACCACGGAGTAGGTGCCGTCCTTCTGGATGTTGCCCAGGAAGTAGTCGTTGCTGTCCTGCAGGCCGGCCAGGTCTTTCTTGAGCACGAACTCGTTCCAGCACGAGGCGAAGATGCTCGCGGCGGTCGGCTTGCAGATGTCGCAGCCCAGGCCCTTGCCGTGCTTGGCGAGCAGGTCGGCGAAGCTGCGGATCTCGCCCACGCGGATGAGGTGGTACAGCTCCTGGCGCGAGTACGGGAAGTGCTCGCACAGGTGGTTGTTCACAGCCATGCCGCGCTTGGCCATTTCCATCTTCATGACCTGCGTGACCAGCGGCACGCAGCCGCCGCAGGTGGCGCCGGCCTGGGTGCAGGCCTTCATCTCGGCGGGCGTGCACACGCCCTGGCCCACGGCCTCGCAGATTTGGCCCTTGGTGACGCTGTTGCACGAGCAGATCTGTGCGGTGTCGGGAAGGGCCTCGACGCCCAGGCCCGGCTTGGCCTTGCCGTCGCTCGACGGCAGGATGAGGAACTCGGGCTCGTCGGGCAGCGCGATGCCGTTGAGCGCCAGCTGCAGCAGCGTGCCGTACTCGCTGGCGTCGCCGACCAGCACCGCGCCCAAGAGCTGCTTGCCGTCTTCGCTGACCACGATCTTCTTGTAGACCTGCTTGCGCTCGTCGATGAACAGGTAGGCGCGCGACTTCGGCGTCTTGCCGTGCGCGTCGCCGATGCTGGCGACATCGACGCCCATCAGCTTGAGTTTGGTGCTCAGGTCGGCGCCGGTGAAGGCGGCGTCGTCCTGGCCGGCGATGTGGCGGGCGGCCACGCGCGCCATGTCGTAGCCCGGCGCGACGAGGCCGAAGGTCTGTTCGTTCCACGACGCGCATTCGCCGATGGCGTAGACGTTGCGGTCGCTGGTGCGGCAGTGGCTGTCGATCGCCACGCCGCCGCGCGGGCCCACGGCCAGCAGGCTCTGGCGTGCGAGTTCGTCGCGCGGGCGGATGCCGGCGGAGAACACGATCATGTCGGTCTCCAGGTGCGTGCCGTCGGCGAACACCATGCGGTGCCGTGCGCTCGCGCCGTCGACGATCTCCACCGTGTTGCGGCCGGTGTGCACGTGCAGGCCCAGCGCCTCGATGCTGCCGCGCAATGCGCGGCCGCCGCCTTCGTCGACCTGCACCGCCATCAGGCGCGGCGCGAACTCGACCACGTGCGTCTCCAGGCCCATGTCGCGCAGTGCCTTGGCGCATTCCAGGCCCAGCAGGCCGCCGCCCACCACCACGCCGCTGCGCGACTTGGCGCCGCAGGCCTTCATGGCGTCCAGGTCCTCGATGGTGCGGTAGACAAAGCAGTTCGGCCGGTCGCGGCCCGGCACGGCCGGCACGAAGGGGTTGGAGCCGGTGGCCAGCACCAGCTTGTCGTAGGCGATGACCTCGCCGTCGGCCGTGGTGACGGTGTTGTTGCGCCGCTCGACGGCCACGGCCCGCGCGGCCAGGCGCAGCGTGAAGCCGCTGCGCTCGAAGAAGCCGGGCTCGACCAGCGACAGGTCGTCGGCCGTCTTGCCGGAGAAGTATTCGGACAGGTGCACCCGGTCGTAGGCCGGGCGTGGCTCTTCGCACAGCACGGTGACCTGTGCGTCGGGAATGCCGAGCGTGTGGAGTTGCTCGAGGAACTTGTGGCCGACCATGCCGTGGCCGATGACTGCGATCTTCATTGGGGGTCCTGCACGCAACCGGCCCTGGAAGGCGCCCCCTCAGCCGCTGTCGAACAGACAGCGTCGTTGGGGCCCCCGCGACGGAACGGATGCGAAATGGGTTGGAGCAGACGAACCGGCGGCGGGCGGCCATCGGTGCGCTTGAACCCCGCCGTCGTTAGCGGAGGCACTGCGAACCCGCCGCAGAAGCCGGTGGGTCGCAACCCTGTTCAGCAATAAGCGTGCCGCGCTCAAAAGCCCGTGCGGCGGGCCTCATCGGCCGGTGGCGCACCGAAAGCGGACCGGCGCCGGCGCGCCGCGCACGGGCGTCGTGCGCCGGCGCTCTCCGCATTGGTGCGCCGGGGTTGAAGGGCGGATGGGGGCGGCGGCGCCGGTGCGCGGGGCTTTTCCGTATGCTCGGGGCCTTGCAACGCAGGGCGAACGCCCCCACGAACCCCGAAGAACTTGCCATGTGCGGCTCCGAACTCCATTCCCTTCCTGAAGGTGTCCAGCGCGTCTCCCGCGTGCTGCAGGACGCCGGCCATCCCCATGCGCCCCGCATGCTCGACGACGCCTGCCGCACCGCGCAGCAGGCCGCCGACGCGCTCGGCATCTCGGTCGGGCAGATCGCCAAGAGCATCATCTTCCGCCGCAAGAGCGACGAGGCGGCGGTGCTGGTCATCACCTCGGGCGACAAGCGCGTCGACGAGAAGAAGGTCGATGCCATCGTCGGCAAGACCGGCCGCGCCGACGCCGACTTCGTGAAGGCGCGCACCGGCTTCACCATCGGTGGCGTGTCGCCGGTGGGCCATGTGACCAAGCCCGTGGTGTTGATCGACCGCGAGCTGTTCCGCTTCGAGGAGATCTGGGCCGCCGCGGGCCATCCGCACGCGGTGTTCCAGCTGCACCCGACCGATCTCGAGAAGCTCACCGGCGCGCCGGTGGCCGACGTGGTGTGAACTTCGACGAAGCGCATGCGCTCGCCGAGCGCGCGGGCACCGTGCAGCGCATGGACGGCGAGGTGCCCTCGCCGTGCTCGTCGGTGTGCCGCATGGACCGCCTGAGCGGCTTCTGCGAAGGGTGCCTGCGCACCATCCCCGAGATCGCCGGCTGGAGCAAGATGGAAGACGACAGCCGCCGCCAGGTGTGGCGCGCGATCGAACTGCGGGCCCAGGCCGGCATCTGGCGCGTGCCCGAACCCACCACAGGAGACCACGACGCATGAAGCACATCGACTTCTATCTCGATTTCATCTCGCCCTACGCGCACCTCGCGTTCGAGCACCTGCCCGAGGCGCTCGAAGGCCTGAGCGTGAGCGTGGCCTACAAGCCGGTGCTGCTGGGCGCGCTGCTCAAGCACCACGGCCAGCTCGGGCCGGCCGAGATTCCTTCGAAGCGCAGCTGGACCTACCGCCACGTGCTGTGGCTGGGCCAGGCGCACGGCATCCCCATCGAGATGCCGGCCTCGCACCCGTACAACCCGCTGCCGCACCTGCGCCTGGCCGTGGCCACGGGCGACGACGGCAGCATCAGCCGCCTCGCGGCCGAAACCCTCTTTCGCCACGTGTGGCGCGGCGGCGAAGAGGCGGGCGATGCCACGCGGCTGGCCGCGCTCACGGCGCAGCTGCAGCCGAAGCGCGACGTGAACGGCGACGAGAACAAGGCCCTGCTCAAGCGCAACACCGACGAGGCCGTGGCGCAGGGCGTGTTCGGCGTGCCCTGCTACGTGGTCGACGGTCGCCTGTTCTGGGGCTTCGACGGCCTGGCGATGCTGCGCGCCTACCTGCAGGGCGATGCCTGGTTCGACGGTCCGCAATGGACCGGCGCCGACCAGCGGCCCTCGTTGCTGCGCAAGGGCTGAGGCTTTTTTGCTGCTTTGCAGCAAGGACTGAGGACAAACCCGCGCAGGGTCCTTGTTTCTTACAAGCTGAAACGAGCAGCGCGGGTTTCACCCTAAACCGTAAGCGCCCGTTCAGTTTCGCGAAAGCCTCGGGTCAGTCGCGCCTCCAAGAATGCCCCACGGTCCCGAATGCCGGGAACCGATGGACGCATACATACACACCAGGAGACGACGATGGCAGCCACGCTAGATTCAAGGGGAGTGCCGCATCCGGCCCCCCGGCCCATGTCCGCGGAGGAGAAGAAGGTCATCTTCGCCTCCTCGCTCGGCACCGTGTTCGAGTGGTACGACTTCTATCTGTACGGTTCGCTCGCCGCGATCATCGCGAAGCAGTTCTTCAGCGGCCTGGATGCGGGCGCGGCCTTCATCTTCGCGCTGCTGGCGTTCGCCGCCGGCTTCCTGGTGCGTCCGTTCGGCGCCATCGTGTTCGGCCGCCTGGGCGACATGATCGGTCGCAAGTACACCTTCCTGGTGACGATCCTGATCATGGGCCTGTCGACCTTCATCGTCGGCCTGCTGCCCAGCTACGCGACCATCGGCGTCGCGGCGCCGGTGATCCTGATCGCGCTGCGCATGCTGCAGGGCCTGGCGCTCGGCGGCGAGTACGGCGGTGCTGCCACCTACGTGGCCGAGCACTCGCCGCACGGCAAGCGCGGTGCCTACACCTCGTGGATCCAGACCACGGCCACGCTCGGCCTGTTCCTGAGCCTGATTGTGATCCTGGGCGTGCGCACCTGGCTCGGTGAGCAGGCGTTCGGCGAGTGGGGCTGGCGCATTCCGTTCCTGGTCTCCATCCTGCTCCTGGCCATCTCGGTGTGGATCCGCCTGACGCTGTCGGAGTCGCCGGCCTTCCAGAAGATGAAGGCCGAGGGCAAGACCTCGAAGGCACCGCTCGCCGAATCCTTCGGCCAGTGGAAGAACCTGAAGATCGTGATCCTGGCGCTGATCGGCCTCACGGCCGGCCAGGCCGTGGTCTGGTACTCGGGCCAGTTCTATGCGCTGTTCTTCCTGACGCAGCAGCTCAAGGTCGATGCGACCACGGCCAACCTGATGATCGCCGCCGCGCTGCTGCTGGGTACGCCCTTCTTCGTGGTGTTCGGCACGCTGTCCGACAAGATCGGCCGCAAGCCGATCATCATGGCCGGCTGCCTCTTGGCCGTGGTCACCTACTTCCCGGTCTTCAAGATGCTGACCGAAGCCGCCAACCCCGACCTGGCCCGTGCACAGGCCACGGCCGGCGTCACCGTGACGGCCGACCCGAAGACCTGCTCGTTCCAGGGCAACCCCGTGGCCCGCGAGATCGACTTCAAGAGCTCGTGCGACATCGCCAAGCGCTACCTGGTGCAGAACTCGGTGAGCTACGAGAACGTGGCCGGCGCACCCGGCTCCGCGGCCGTCGTGAAGATCGGCGACAAGACCGTCGAGGCGCCCACCGGCGTGGTCGCGAACTCCAAGTTCGACGAGACCAGCGTCAAGGCCATCGCCGCCTTCAAGAAGGGCGTGGCCGAAGACCTGAAGGTCGCGGGCTACCCGTCCAAGGCCGATCCCGCCAAGATCAACAAGGTGCTGACCATCGTGTTGCTGTTCTGGCTGGTGCTGCTGGTGACCATGGTCTACGGCCCGATCGCCGCGATGCTGGTCGAGATGTTCCCCACGCGCATCCGCTACACCTCGATGAGCCTGCCGTACCACATCGGCAACGGCTGGTTCGGCGGCCTGCTGCCGACCACCGCCTTCGCCATCGTGGCCTCGACCGGCAACATGTACAACGGCCTGTGGTACCCGATCATCATCGCGGGCATCACGCTGGTGATCGGCACGCTGTTCATCCGCGAGACCAAGGACGTGGACATCTACGCCAACGACTGATCCTCGGCGGCATCTGGAGGGGGCCGCGCGGCGGCTGCCCTCCGTTCAACAAAGAGGCTTCATGCCCCGCGGCATGAGGCCTTTTTCTTGAACCCTCTTCATCCCCCGTTTCACCTTCTCAGGAGACAGTCCCCATGTGGAAAATCGTAGTCGGCTTCGTCATCTTCGCCGCCATTGCCCTGTATGTGATTTCGATGGGCGGCGACAAGATCGACATGTCCGGCGAGAAGCACGGCGGCGACACGACGCACGCCCCCGCACCGGCGGCCACGCCGGCGCCTGGCGCATCGGCACCGGCTGCCGCGGCCTCCGCCGCGAAGTAACGCAACGGGGCGCGCGTCAGCGCTTGAAGCGGCCTTCGCTGATGATCGCGAGGTCCGCGAAGTCGATGCCGCTGTGGTCCTGCGGCGAGTAGCTCACCTCGAGCCCGCCGCCCAGGTCGTAGCCCTTGAGGCTTTCGAGCGCCGCGAGCACCTTGGCGCGCGTGGGCTTGGGGCCGGCGCGGCGCAATGCCTCCACCAGCACCTTGGCCGAGGCGAAGCCTTCGAGCGCGGCCGGTGACAGCTCGCCCTGGCCCTTGGCGCGGGCGAGCGTCAGCGCCTCCTTCACCATCGGCTGGCCCATCGAGCGTTCGCTGGGGAACACCTGCGTCACGATCACGCCGCGGCTGGCGTCGCCCAGCTGCTTGATGAAGCCCGACGAGGCGTTGTTCGACAGCGTGACCACCTGCGCCGCCGAGCCCGCGGCGCGCAGCGCCTTGATGCCGTCGACCACCGCCACGCCCGAGCCGATCCACACCACCGCCTGCGCGTCGGCCTTCATGATGGCGGGCACGATGGTCTTGTAGTCGGGCTTCTCGCGGTCGGCCGGAACGGTCGCGATCGGCTGGGCCTTGCCCTTGGTGAAGCCGTTCATCGCGCCCTGGAGCGCGTCGGCGCCGAACGAGTCGGTCACGTGGACCACGGCGATGCGCGTGAGGCCGATGGTCAGCAGGTGCTGCACCGCCTTCTCGGCCTCGCGCTGGTAGGTGGCGCGCACGTTGAACACATGCTTTTGCAGCGGCTTGTGCAACACCATCGCGCCGGTCGAGGGGCCGATGAGCGCCACCTCGTTCTTGTCCAGGTAGGGGATGATGGCCTGCGAGTGCGGCGTGCCGCGGCTCATGAAGAGCGCCAGCACCTTCTTGTCCTCGATCAGCACGCGCGCGTTATCGCCCGCGCGCTTGACGTCGAAGGCGTCGTCCATGCGGATGACCTCGATCTTCTCGCCGTGGATGCCGCCCTGGGCATTGGCCGCGTCGATCACCAGTTGCGCGCCGCCGATGGTCTCGTTCACGCTCGCGGCCACCGAGCCGGTCATGCCCGCGGTCTGGCCGATCACGATCTGGGCCGAGGCGCCCATTGCGCACAGCGCCAGCAGGGCCGCCACGCCGAGCGCGTGCCGTGAACCTGCCACTTTCTTCTTCGTCATGAAAGCCTTTCGGAGCCTTCGGGAGACTCGCTGAACAATTGTGAAAACAAATGTCGCATTTGTTTCATAAAGTGTCTTTGGACGCATCCAGACAAACCCCTGCGCGGGCGCCGCCCATGCGCCGGGGCGGGCCGAAGCGTCACGAAGCACTCCCTAGAATGTTTGCCCCACCCCCCAAGGCACTCATGACACAGGGCTCCATCCGGATTCGCGGCGCGCGCCAGCACAACCTCCAGAACCTCGACCTCGACATCCGCACCGGCGAGATGACCGTGGTCACCGGGCCCAGCGGCTCGGGCAAGTCGAGCCTCGTGTTCGACACCCTCTACGCCGAAGGCCAGCGCCGCTACGTGGAGACCTTTTCCGCCTACGCGCGCCAGTTCCTGGACCGCATGGACAAGCCCGCCGTCGACAAGGTGGAGGGCGTGCCGCCCGCCATCGCCATCGACCAGACCAACCCGGTGCGCTCCTCGCGCTCCACGGTCGGCACGATGACCGAGCTGAACGACCACCTGAAGCTGCTCTACGCGCGCGCGGCCCAGCTGTTCGACCGCGAGACCGCGCTGCCGGTGCGCCACGACTCGCCCGACAGCATCTACGCGCAGATCGCCGAGCGCGCGGCGGCGGCGGGCGACCCGCGCATCGTCATCACCTTCCCGGTCGAGCTGCCGGCCGGCACCACGGCGGACGAAGTGACGCAGTGGCTGTCGGCCAGCGGCTTCACGCGGGTGCAGTCCGAACGCGAGGTGGCCACGCCCACGGGCCCGCGCAAGGTGCTCGACGTGGTGGCCGACCGCTTCCGCATCTCGAGCGCGGAGCGCGCGCGCGTGGTCGAGGCCATCGAGGTGGCGCTCAAGCGCGGCAGCGGGCGCGTCACCGTGCATGCGACCGGCGCCGAGGAAAACGCGCCGACCGACGTCTGGAAGTTCTCCACCGGCCTGCATTGCCCGGAAAGCGACATCCGCTACACCGACCCCATCCCGTCGATGTTCTCGTTCAACTCGGCGGTGGGCGCCTGCGACACCTGCCGCGGCTTCGGCCGCGTGATCGGCGTCGACCTGGGGCTCGTGATCCCGAACGACAAGCTCACGCTGCGCGCCGGCGCCATCAAGACCATCCAGACGCCCGCGTGGAAAGAGGCGCAGGACGACCTCATGCGCCACGCCGAGGCGGCGGGCATTCCGCGCGACACGCCGTGGAACAAGCTCACCGAGGAGCAGAAGCACTGGGTGATCGAGGGCACGCCCAATTACAAGGACGGCAACTGGAACAAGCAGTGGTACGGCGTGCGCCGCTTCTTCGGCTACCTGGAGAGCAAGGCCTACAAGATGCACATCCGCGTGCTCTTGTCGAAGTACCGCAGCTACACGCCGTGCCCGGTTTGCAGCGGCGCGCGCCTGAAGCTCGACCCGCTGCTGTGGCGCATCGGCAGCAAGGACGACGCCGACGCGGTGCTGCCGCCTGAAAAGCGCTTTCTTCCCACCGGCGCGAAGTGGAGCCGCGCGCAGCTCGAGGCGCTGCCCGGCCTGTGCCTGCACGACCTGATGCTGCTGCCCATCGAGCGGCTGCGCAAGTTCTTCGACCGCGTGGAGCACCACGGCAACGGCAGCCCCGCGAGCGAAGGGGAAGCCCAAGCGCTGAAGCTGCTGTTCGAGGAAATCACCACGCGCCTGCGCTACCTGCACGACGTGGGCATCGGCTACCTCACGCTCGACCGCCAGAGCCGCACGCTCAGCGGCGGCGAGGTGCAGCGCATCAACCTCACGACGGCGCTGGGCACCTCGCTGGTGAACACGCTGTTCGTGCTCGACGAGCCCAGCATCGGCCTGCACCCGCGCGACATGAACCGCATCACCGAGGCCATGCTGCGCCTGCGCGATGCCGGCAACACGCTGGTGGTGGTCGAGCACGACCCGGCCGTGATGCTCGCGGCCGACCGCGTGATCGACATGGGCCCCGGCCCCGGCGCGCGCGGCGGGCAGATCGTGTTCGACGGCGGCACCGACCAGCTGCGCGACGCCGACACGCTCACCGGCCAGTACCTGGGCGGGCGCAAGAAGATCGGCATGGGCTTCAAGCGGCTCGTGAGCGAGAACACGCACCGGCTCATCCTCGAAGGCGTGCGCGAGCACAACCTGAAGAACATCACGGTCGACTTTCCGCTCGCGCGCCTGGTGTGCGTGACCGGCGTGAGCGGCTCGGGCAAGTCCACGCTCATCCAGGACGTGCTGGCGCCCGCGCTCATGCGCCACTTCGGCAAGGCCACCGAGACGCCGGGCGCGCACGACCGCATGCTCGGCGCCGATCACCTGGGCGACGTGGTGTTCGTCGACCAGTCGCCCATCGGCAAGACCGCGCGCTCCAACCCCGCGAGCTACGTGGGCGCGTGGGACGCCATCCGCGAGATCTTCGCCACCGCGGCGCTGTCGCGCCAGCGCGGCTACACCGCGAGCAAGTTCAGCTTCAACTCCGGCGACGGGCGCTGCCCGACCTGCGGCGGCTCGGGCTTCGAGCACGTCGAGATGCAGTTCCTGTCGGACGTGTACCTGCGCTGCCCCGACTGCGACGGCAAGCGCTACCGGCCCGAGATCCTCGAAGTGAAGATCGAGCGCAAGGGCCGCGGCTACAACGTGGCCGACATCCTGGAGCTCACCGTGGCCGAGGCCGCGGCGCTGTTCGACACCGACCGCGACGTGCTGCGCGTGCTGCAGCCCATCGTCGACGTGGGCCTGGACTACGTGAAGCTCGGCCAGCCCGTGCCCACGCTCTCGGGCGGCGAGGCACAGCGCCTGAAGCTCGCGGGCTTCCTGGCCGAGGCCGCCAAGAGCGCGACCGCGAGCCGCCAGATGGTGGCGCGCAAGGGCACGCTGTTCCTGTTCGACGAGCCGACCACCGGCCTGCACTTCGACGACATCGCGCGGCTCATGCGCGCGCTGCGCAAGCTGCTCGACGCCGGCCATTCGCTCATCGTCATCGAGCACAACCTCGACGTGATCCGCGCCAGCGACTGGCTCATCGACCTCGGTCCCGAAGGCGGCGACGCCGGCGGCCAGGTGGTGGCCGAGGGCACGCCCGAGCAGCTGCGCGAGAACCGCGCCTCGCTCACCGGCGCGGCGCTGGCCGACTACGAACTCGCCGTCGGCCCGGGCGCCTACAAGGTGGCCGAGCGCGCGGCGCGACGCTACATCGCCAACGCGAAGACGGCGCCCGGCGGCAACGCCATCGAGATCGTCAATGCGCGCGAGCACAACCTGAAGAACCTCAGCGTGGACATTCCGCGCGGCAAGTTCAGCGTGGTGACGGGCGTGAGCGGCTCGGGCAAGTCGACGCTGGCGTTCGACATTCTTTTCAATGAAGGCCAGCGCCGGTACCTCGAATCGCTCAACGCCTACGCGCGCAGCATCGTGCAGCCCGCGGGCCGGCCCGAGGTGGACGCGGTGTACGGCATTCCGCCGACCGTGGCCATCGAGCAGCGCCTGTCGCGCGGCGGGCGCAAGAGCACGGTGGGCACCACCACCGAGGTGTGGCACTTCCTGCGCCTGCTGTACGTGAAGCTGGGCATCCAGCACTGCGTGCACGACGGCGCGGCCGTGCAGCCGCAGACGCCCGACAGCATCGCCGCGCAGCTCATGCGCAACTTCAAGGGCCAGCACATCGGCCTGCTCGCGCCGCTGGTGAGCAACCGCAAGGGCGTGTACACCGAGCTGGCCGACTGGGCGCGCCCGCGCGGCTTCACCCACCTGCGCGTGGACGGCGACTTTTTGCCGACCACGGGCTTTCCGCGCATCGACCGCTTCAAGGAGCACAGCATCGAGCTGCCCGTGGCCAGCCTCGACGTGCTGCCTTCGCAGGAGAACGAGCTGCGCGCGGCGCTCACCAGGGCGCTCGAGCACGGCAAGGGCGTGGTCCATGTGCTGAGCGAACTCGACGGCCTGCGCGCCGCCATGATGGCCGGCGTGTCCGCCGTGGGCATCGGCCGCGTGCAGGTGTTCTCCACGCTGCGCGCCTGCCCGGTGTGCAGCACCAGCTATGCCGAACTCGATCCGCGCCTGTTCAGCTACAACAGCAAGCACGGCTGGTGTCCCGACTGCGTGGGCACGGGCGTGAAGCTCAGCAAGGATCAGCGCAAGGTCTTCGACGATTCGATCCGCGACGACGACAGCAAGGGCCGCGAGCAGACCTTCGCCGAGCCCGAGGTCGAAGACCTGGCCGACGTGGCCTGCCCGACCTGCGAAGGCACGCGCCTGAACGCCACCGCGCGCGCCGTGGGCTTCGGCACCGCGGCCGACGGCTCGGGCGGCATCGGCATCACGCAGCTGGCGCGCATGAGCGTGACCGAGGTGCGCCAGTGGTTCGAAGGGCTGGTGCTCAACGGCCGCGAAGCCGAGATCGCGCGCGACCTCGTGCCCGAGATCAAGAGCCGCCTCGAATTCCTCGAGGAAGTGGGCCTGGGCTACCTCACGCTCGACCGTGGCGCGCCCACGCTCTCGGGCGGCGAGGCGCAGCGCATCCGCCTGGCGGCGCAGCTGGGCAGCAACCTGCAGGGCGTGTGCTACGTGCTCGACGAGCCGACCATCGGCCTGCATGCGCGCGACAACCAGATCCTGCTGAACGCGTTGCACAAGCTCGGCGAGAAGGGCAACACGCTGGTGGTGGTGGAGCACGACGAAGACACCATCCGCCGCGCCGACCACATCATCGACATCGGCCCCAGCGCCGGCAAGCGCGGCGGCCGCCTCGTGGCCGAGGGCACGGTGGCCGACATCCAGAAGGCCGGCGACTCGCAGACCGGCCGCTACCTGCGCGACGCCATCAAGCACCCGCTGCAGGCGCGCCGCCTGATTCCCTCGCCCGATCCGAAGGCCGAAGACAGCGGCAACTGGCTCACCGTGCACGGCGCCGACCTGCACAACCTGCAGGACGTGACCGCCACGCTGCCGCTGCACCGCCTCGTGGTGGTCACGGGCGTGAGCGGCTCGGGCAAGTCGACGCTGGCACGCGACGTGCTGCTGGCCAGCGTGCAGGGCATCGTGGTGCAGCGCATGACCAAGGCCGGCCGCGACGCCGATGCCGCGGGCAAGCGCCCGGCCTGGGTCGGCTGCCGCGGCGTCGACGGCTACGAGGTCATCGACCGCGTGCTCGAGGTCGACCAGACGCCGATCGGCAAGACGCCGCGCAGCTGCCCCGCCACCTACATCGGTTTCTGGGACACCATCCGCAAGCTCTTTGCCGACACCCTCGAAGCGAAGGCGCGCGGCTACGGCCCGGCGCGCTTCAGCTTCAACACCGGCGAAGGCCGTTGCCCGGGCTGCGAAGGCGCGGGCGTGCGCACCATCGAGATGAGCTTCCTGCCCGACGTGAAGGTGCCCTGCGAGGTCTGCCACGGCGCGCGCTTCAACCCCGAGACGCTGGCCGTGAGCTGGCGCGGCAAGAGCATCGGCGACGTGCTGAAGATGGAGGTCGACGAGGCGGTGGAGTTCTTCGCCAGCATGCCCAACATCGCGCATCCGCTGCAACTGCTGAAGGACGTGGGCCTGGGCTACCTCACGCTGGGGCAGCCGTCGCCCACGCTGTCGGGCGGCGAGGCGCAGCGCATCAAGCTGGTGACCGAACTGAGCAAGGTGCGCGACGACATCACGCGCCGCGGCCAGAAGGCGCCGCACACGCTGTACGTGCTCGACGAGCCGACCGTGGGCCTGCACATGGCCGACGTCGAGAAGCTGATCCACGTGCTGCACCGGCTGGTGAACGGCGGCCACAGCGTGGTGGTGATCGAGCACGACCTCGACCTGATCGCCGAAGCCGACTGGATTCTCGACCTCGGGCCCGAGGGCGGCAACGCCGGCGGGCGCATCGTGGCGGCGGCGCCGCCGGAGGAGGTGGTGCGATTGGGTACGCACACTGGCGTAGCTCTTAAGGCCGTGTTGGCACGTTGACGCGCACAGGCGCACAATGGCTTGAACCCTTGGCGCAGGCGCATCCTGAATCAGCCATGGTGGAGACCGTGTGAACGGATGAAGCGCCGTGCCGGGGGCTACGCAAGGAGCCGCGCCATGACCCGCTTCATCGATGTGCACAGCCTGGTTCGCCTGGTGGATGAGACCGGCGTCCCGGAGTTCCTCGTCACGCTGGCCGACGCGCTGCGCGACGACTTCCTGCGATGGCGCGAGTTCGACAAGAAGGCGCGCGTGGCCAGCCATTCGCACCTGGGCGTGATCGAGCTCATGCCCGTGGCGGACGATGGCGCCTATGCCTTCAAGTACGTCAACGGTCACCCGCACAACACGCAGGTCGGCCTGCCCACGGTCATGGCCTTCGGCGTGCTGGCCGAGGTCGACACGGGCTACCCCGTGCTGCTGTCCGAACTCACGCTCACCACCGCGCTGCGCACGGCCGCCACCTCGGCCATGGCCGCCAAGGCGCTGGCGCGGCCCGATTCGCGCAGCCTGGCGCTCATCGGCAACGGCTCGCAGAGCGAGTTCCAGGCGCTGGCCTTCCATGCGCTGCTGGGCATCGAGCAGGTGCGCGTGTTCGACATCGACCCGCGCGCCACCGACAAGCTGGTGCGCCACCTCGCGGCCTGCACGCCGATGGAGATCGTGCGCGCCGACTCCACCGCCGAGGCGGTGCGCGGCGCCGACATCGTGACCACCATCACCGCCTACCAGGGCCACGCGACCGTGCTCACGCCCGACATGATCGAGCCCGGCATGCACATCAACGCCGTGGGCGGCGATTCGCCCGGCAAGACCGAGCTGCACCCCGACGTGCTGCGTGGCGCGCGCGTGTTCGTCGAGTACGAGCCGCAGACCCGCATCGAGGGCGAGATCCAGCAGCTGGCGCCCGACTTCCCGGTGCACGAACTGTGGCGCGTGCTGCTGGGCGAAGTGCCGGGGCGCGAGCGGCCGGAGCAGGTCACGGTGTTCGACTCGGTCGGCTTCGCGCTGGAGGACTACACGGCGCTGCGCTGCATCCAGCAGCTGGCGCTGGAGCGCGGCGTGGGCCGGCAGATCGCGCTGGTGCCCGAGCTCGACGACCCGAAGGACCTGTTCGGTCTCACCGCCTCGGGGCGGCGCCGGGCGGTGCTGCGGCGTGCGGCATGATGGCAGGCCCTGTCGTCACGCCCTTCGCCGCTTCATGCTCACCATCTACAACGACCAGCACGCCCTGCACCAAGGCCAAGTCGAAATGTTCCGGGGCGAGCTGGTGCCCTGCTTCGAGGTGCCCGCCCGCGTCGACCATGTGAGGCACGAACTGGAACGGCGCGGCCTCGGTCCGCTGCAGGCGCCCGACGCGTTCGACGACGCGCTGCTGGCGAAGGTGCATGCGCCGCGTTACCTCGATTTCATCGCCCATGCCTGGAGCGAGTGGGTGGCGCTCGACGCCGCCAACGCCACGCGCGACGCGCTGCCCTCGTACTGGCCCACGCGCGGCATGCGCACCGACGTGTTGCCGAAGAGTTTTCCCGCGCGCCTGGGCCTCTTTGCGTTCGACGCCGGCACGCCGCTGATGGCCGGCAGCTGGGCCGCTGCGCGCCATGGCGCGGCTTGTGCGTGGACGGCGACGCAGCGCGTCCTCGGCGGCGAGCGCAGCGCCTTCGCGCTCACGCGCCCACCGGGCCACCACGCGGGCGCCGACTTCTTCGGCGGCTACTGCTTCATCAACAACGCCGCCGTCGCCGCGCAGGCGCTGCGCGACGCGGGCGTCGAACGCGTGGCCGTGCTCGATGTCGACTACCACCACGGCAACGGCACGCAGGCGATCTTCTACGAGCGCAGCGACGTGCACTTCGCCAGCCTGCACGGCGATCCGCTCACCGACTACCCGTACTACCTGGGCCATGCCGACGAGCGCGGCGCGGGCGCGGGCGAGGGCTTCAACCACAACCTGCCGCTGCCGCGCGGCACCGATTTCACGGCCTGGCGCGCGGCGCTCAAGACGGCACTCGACGGCATCGCGAAGGTCAAGGCCGGCGCCCTCGTGGTCTCGCTGGGCGTCGACACCTTCGAGGGCGACCCGATCTCGGGCTTCAAGCTGAAGAGCGGCGACTACCTGCGCATGGGCGAAGACCTCGCGCGCGCCGGCCTGCCGACGGTGTTCGTGTTCGAGGGCGGCTATGCGGTCGCCGAGGTGGGTGTGAACGCGGTCAACGTTCTCGACGGCTTCGCGCAAGCCGCGGGCTGAGGGCGGAGTTGCTTCGGCGACAGCAGTCGGGTGAGCCCCGATTGCTGCACCGGGCGGGGCAGGGCCCAATGCGCGGCTCGATCCACGCTTCAGGAGCCTTCCGTCATGTTTCGCCGTTCCCTTCTCCGTGCCGCCACGCTGGCCGCCTGCGGCCTCGCCGCGCCGCTGGCGGTGCTTGCACAGGCCTTTCCCGCGAAACCCATCAAGCTCGTGATCGCCTTTCCCGCGGGCGGCCCGACCGACATCACCATGCGCCAGCTGGCCGACAACGCCAGCAAGATCCTCGGCCAGCCCGTGATCGTCGACAACAAGCCCGGCGCCGGCGGCACGCTGCCCGCGCAGGCGCTGCAGACCGCGCAGCCCGACGGCTACACCGTCGCGCAGATTCCGCTGGGCGTGTTCCGCCTGGGCTACACCACCAAGATCAACTGGGACCCGCTCAAGGACATCACCTACGTGCTGAACGTCACCGGCTATGCCTTCGGCATCGTCGTGCCGGCCGACAGCCCCTTCAAGACCTGGGCCGACTTCGTCGCCTACGCCAAGGCCAACCCCGGCAAGCTCACCTACGGCTCGACCGGCAACCTGACCAGCCCGCACCTCACGACCGAGATCGTGGCGCAGAAGGCCGGCATCCAGCTGCAGCACGTGCCCTACAAGGGCAGCGCCGACCTGATGCTCGCGGTGGTCAGCGGCCAGCTCATGGCCGCGGCCGACAGCACCGGCTTCGCGCCGCAGGTCGAGGCCGGCAAGCTGCGCGTGCTCAACACCTGGGGCGAGAAGCGCCTGGCCAAGTTCCCCGACGCGCCCACGCTGAAGGAGCTGGGCTACGACGTGGTGCAGAACTCGCCCTTCGGCATCGGCGCCCCCAAGGGCACCTCGCCCGAGGTCGTGAAGAAGCTGCACGACGCCTTCAAGCAGGCGATGGAAGAACCCAGCTACGTGGCCTCGCTCGGCCGCTACGACATGCTGCCGAACTACATGAGCTCGGCCACGTACACCAAGTTCGCACAGGACACGGTGGTGCGCGAGAAGGTGATCATCGACAAGCTGGGGTTGGCGAAGGAAAAGTAAGGCAGGTGAACACGGCAGCGGCCACGGTCGCTGCTGAACATGGATTCCGTCCGTTTCTATGCACGTCGTCGACGACGTGCATAGAAATTCGATTTTTCGATGCGCGTTTTCGGCCTGCGCCATGCAGCGCCTACCCGATCCACGATCGGCGTCCCAAATTCACCCCCTAAAACCCTCCGTAATCTAGGCGTTAACCCTATGTAATCCCTTTGTCTTCCAGTGAAGGAAAACTCGGACCCAGTCTCGCGGCAACAAGGCCCGGACGTCCCAAAGTCGCGCCCGGTCTCGGCGCAGCGACATCCCCCTCCTGGAGTGACACCAATGAAAAAATCCCTGCTTGTTCTGGCTGCCATCGCAGCCTGCGGCGCCGCGTCGGCGCAATCGACCGTGACCCTGTTCGGCGTGGTCGATGCCGCCTACCGCAACGTAGCGAACAAGAGCGTTTCGACCACCCCCTTCGGCCCCGCCTACAGCGTGAAGGCCAGCCGCACCGAGCTGGCGAATTCGGGCCTGAGCTCGAGCCGCCTCGGCTTCCGCGGCGTGGAAGACCTGGGCGGCGGCCTGTCGGCCAGCTTCTGGCTCGAAGCCCCGATCACCAATGACGACGGCGCCACCGGCGTCTCGAACTTCACCCGCCGTTCGACGGTGAGCCTGGCGGGCAGCTTCGGCGAACTGCGCCTGGGCCGCGACAAGACCGCGACGGTGATGAACGAAGAACAGTTCGACCCGTTCGGCGACACGGGCATCGGCGGCTCGCTGATCATCGACGCCAACGAAGCCAGCGTGCCGGGCAGCGGCTACGGCAGCAACGGCACCTACAAGCGCGCCAGCAACATGGTGCAGTACTTCCTGCCGCGCCTGGGCGGCTTCTACGGCAACGTGGCCTACGGCCTGGCCGAGCAGACGCGCCTGTCGCCCGACACCGCCGCCAGCACCAACACCGGCCGCCACATCGGCGGTCGCCTGGGCTACACGACGGGTCCGTTCGACATCGCCGCCAGCTACGCGCAGAACGACACCAGCTTCACGACCGGCAGCGGCGCCGCCGCCGTGGCACGCCCGGGCAAGGTCAAGACCTTCAACCTCGGCGCGACCTACGACTTCGGCGTGGCCAAGCTGTTCGGCGAAATCTCGCGTTCGAAGGACGAGCGCAACGCGCTGAACATCTTCACGCCCGGCCAGGACGTGGACCTCACCGGCTACCTGCTGGGCGTGACCGTGCCGGTCGGCCCGGGCGTGATCCGCGCGTCGTATTCGCAGGTCAAGTACGACTTCAACCGCGTGCCCGTGTTCGGCGTGAACAACGCCGATCCGAAGGCCAACAAGCTCGCGCTGGGCTATGTGCACAACCTGTCCAAGCGCACCGCGCTGTACGGCACGGTCGCGCGCGTCAGCAACAAGAACGGCGCAGGGCTCACGGTGGGTGCAGGCCCGTCGTACGCCACCACGTTCAACCGCACCGCGCTGCAGGCCAAGAGCTCGATGGGCTACGAGTTCGGCATCCGCCACACGTTCTGATGGTTTGAGCGGTCGCGCGCCGCGCGCCCCCACCCCTGCAAGTTTCTCCAAGGGTCGTTCAACCGGTCCATTCGGCCCGCCCTGCGCGGGCCTTTTTTCGTGCGCGGCTCAGCGCGCCGACAGCACCGCGTGCGCGGCCTGCGCGAACCCCGCACCGCGCTCGCCCTGCGTCACGTAGCGCGGCAGGTGCTCCAACTGCGGCACGAAGCGCGCGACGTTCGCCACGCCGATGCTGTGCGCGAAGCTGCGGAACATCAGCTGGTCGTTGGTGGAGTCGCCCACGTAGGCCCAGCGGTCCATCTCGTCGTCGAGCGTGCGGCCCCACAGCTCGCGCACGATCCAGCGCGCGCCTTCGAGCTTGTCGTTGTCGCCGTACCAGCCGTTGATGTGGATGCTGCTCACGGTGGCGTGCATGCCTTCTCCGCGCATCAGCGCGACGACGCGCGCGATGGTGTCGTCATCGAGCGTCACGAACTCGCTGTGGTCGATCGCGATGTCGGTCTCGCGCCCGGGCGAGTCGGTGGCGCGGCCGGCGCCCGGAATCTCGTGCTCGATGCGCGCCAGCACGGCCTGCATGCGCGCGAAGTTGGCGGCGCGCGTGGCGGCGTCCTGCTGGTAGCGCTTCTCGACGCCGCCATCGGCTGCCGGGCGCAGCGCCACCGCGCCGTTCTCGGCCACGATCGCATCGACCGGCCAGCTGTTCACGAAGGGCAGGCTCCAGCCCACGGGCCGGCCGGTGATGGCGACCACCGCCAGGCCGGCGGCCTTCAGGTCGGCCAGCGCCTTCAACGCATCGGGCGTGATCGCGCCGTCGGTGGTGAGCGTGTCGTCGATGTCGGTGAACACGCCGACCAGCGCAGCGCGCGCGTCGGCGGGCCAGCGCGTGAGCGGCAACAGGTGGTGGGGCGAGGCGGGCAGGGGAGGCGAAGACATGGACAGGATTCTCGAAGAGGCCCGTGATCGTACCGGCGCTTTCGTGTAGCATCCCGCCCCCGCCGCGCTTTCAGGCCGGCGCGGCACCTTCCACCATGCCTCACATCCTCGTCGACAACCTGCGCAAGACCTACCGTGTGTCCGAGCGCGACCCCGGTCTGCGCGGCGCGTTGCACGGCCTGCTGCAGCGCCGCCACCGCTCGGTGGAGGCGCTGTCGGGCGTGTCGTTCGCGCTGGAGCGCGGCGAGCTGCTGGGCTTCATCGGGCCCAACGGCGCGGGCAAGTCGACCACCATCAAGATCCTCTCGGGCATCCTGCGGCCCGACGGCGGGCGCGTGGAAGTCGACGGCCGCGACCCCTTCGCCGACCGCGAGCGCCACGTGGCGCGCATCGGCGTGGTCTTCGGCCAGCGCACGCAGCTGTGGTGGGACCTGCCCGTGGGCGACGGCTTCGACCTGCTGCGCGACATCTACCGCGTCGATCCGCAGCGCTACCGCCGCACGCGCGACGAGCTGGTCGCGCTGCTGCACCTGGAGCGCGTGCTCGACCAGCCGGTGCGCCAGCTCTCGCTGGGCCAGCGCATGCGCGCCGAGATCGCGGCGGCGCTGCTGCACGAGCCCGACATCCTGTTCCTCGACGAGCCGACCATCGGCCTCGACGCGCCTTCGAAGCTCGCCGTGCGCGACTTCGTGCGCCGTGCCAACCGCGAGCGCGGCACCACCGTGCTGCTGACCACGCACGACATGCACGACATCGAGGCCCTGGCCCAGCGCGTGATCGTCATCGGCCACGGCCGCGTGCTGGCCGACAGCCCGGTCGAGGCGCTGCGCGCGCAGGTGATGGCCGAGCGCCGGCTGGTGGTCGACTTTGCACAGGACGCCACGCTGCCCGCGCACGTCGACGGCGCCACCGTGCATTCGCGCGACGGCCAGACGCTGGTGCTCGACTTCGACCCCAAGCAGACCCCCGCGCCCGCGCTCATCGCCCGCATCGCCGGCGCGCACGCCGTGGAAGACATCCGCCTCGAAGGCCTCGCGATCGAAGCCGTGATCGCGCGCTTCTACGCCATGCACGGAGCGGCCGAGGCGTGAGGCCGGCCATGGGCCCGCGCGACCTCGCCCGGCCGTATGTCGCGGCGTTCGTCTCGCGCTTCCTGCAGATGCTGCAGTACCGCACGGCGGCGCTCGCAGGCTTTGCCACCCAGTGCTGGTGGGGCGGCATCAAGGTGATGGTGTTCGCCGCGTTCTACAGCGGCAGCGCCATCGCGGGCGCGGCCTCGTCGATGTCGCTGGCCCAGGCCATCACCTACACCTGGCTCGCGCAAGGCCTGCTGGTGCTGATGCCCTGGCTGGGCGACCCGGAAGTGGCGCAGGCCGCGCGCACCGGCGCGGTGGCCTACGACCGGCTGCGCCCGGTGGACGCCTACGCGCTGTGGTTCGCGCGCACGGCCGGCTGGATCGCGGCGCGCCTGCTGCCGCGCGTGGCGCTGATGGCGGCCTTCGCGGCGGTCGCATTGCCGCTGGTCGGGCTGGGCGACTGGGCCTGGCAATTGCCCGCGAACGCGCTGGCCGGCGCGGCGTTCCTGCTGTCGGTGGGGCTGGGCCTGTTGCTCTCGACCGCGATGGTGATGCTGCTCAACGTGGCGACCACGGCGGCGCTCAACGAGCGCGGCATCCAGGCGGTGGCGACGCCCGTGGTCATCGTGTTCTCGGGCAACCTGCTGCCGCTGGCGCTGCTGCCCGACGCCTGGCAGACCGCGCTGCTGGTGCAGCCGCTGGCGGGGCTGTTCGACATTCCGGCACGGCTGTACTTCGGGCACCTGAGCGGCTGGCATGCGCTGGCCGCGCTGGGGCTGCAGTGCTTCTGGATCGTCGCGCTGGTCGCGTTCGGGCGGATGGCGATGGGGCGCACGATGCGCAGTCTGCAGGTGCAGGGTGGCTAGAGTGACGGGCGCGCGCAGGGAGCCACTCCCGCCCTCGGAGGCAGCACTGTCGCATGGTGGCGGGTGCGACAACCCCGCCCCTGCCATGCGCCCCGTCATTCCCGTTGAAGCCGATGCGCCGACGCCCCTCGCCGTGCGGACCGTGACCTGCGCGATCGACCAGATCGCCGTGGCCGATCTGCCGCGCAGCGCCAGCTCCCCACTCTTCGAACGCCTTCGCCGCTCCGTGCGCGGCGTGACGCTTCGCACGCCGCCTTCGCACGAGGCCGCGCGCTGGCACACGCACACGATCGGCGGCGTCGCGCGGCGCCTTGCGCAGCCCCTCACGTTCACGCCGTACGCGTCCGTGAAGTCTTGCTCGGCACGTTGCGGCTTCTGCTCGGAAAACCTGCGCAAGACCGAGGGCGGAACCTCGGCGTCCCGGCTGCGTCCGGCGCCCGACTACTTCGACGGCCTGTCCCGCGCGCTGCGCGCCTTGCGCGGCGTGCCGTTGTCGTGGTCGCTCTCGGGCCTGGAAACGAGCGACGACGCCGACTGGATGCTTCGGCTGCTGCACACGCTGGCCGCGGGCGAAAGCCAGGGCCCGGTGGTCGAAGATCGTGTGCTCTATACCAACGGCGCAGGCTTTGCCGGCCCGCAGGGCGAGGTGCTGCGGCGAGCGCTGCAAGGCTTCGAAATGAGCTGGCTGGAGCTGTCCCGCCACCACCACGACGGCGCGGTCAACCAGGCCATCATGCGATTCCGGCCCGAGGTGGCCATCGGCGATCCCGTCGTGTTCGAGCGCACCGCGCGCCAGCTCGCCGATGCGGTGGCGCTGCGGCTCGTGTGCATCCTCCAGCGCGGCGGCGTCGCGCAGCCGACCGACGTGGCCGCGTACCTCGCGTGGGCACGGCAATGCGGCGCCGGGACCGTCGTCTTCCGGGAGTTCTCGCGGCTCGACGAGGGCTACCGCGACAACGCCACCGCGCGCTACCTGCGCGCGCAGCGGGTCTCGATGGACGCGCTGCTGACGGCCTGCCTCGACGACCCCGACATCTCGCGCGGGTGGACCCTCGAAAGCCTCACCGAGGGCTACTACTTCTGGAACCTGCGCCTGCGCACCGACAGCGGCCTGACGGTCGTCTTCGAAAGCGCCGACTACGGCGCCATGCACGCGCGCCACGCGACCGGCGATGTCTACAAGCTCGTCTACTTTGCCGACGGACAGCTCTGCGCCGGCTGGGAGCCGGGGCACGACGTGCTGCTCGACACGCGCACCGCGAAGGCCTGCCCATGAGCAGTCACAGCTGGCTGAAGCTCGACCATGAATCGCCGCGCTACCGGCTGCCGGACGACCTGCGCACGCGGGACCCGATGGGCGGGCGCGATTGCGGATGGCTCGAGCAGATGCTGCCCTTCGTGCGCCGGTTCTCGCAACCGGGCGACATGGTGTTCGACCCCTTCGCCGGCTTCGGCACGACGCTGCTCGCGGCGCGCCTCGAGGACCGACGGGCCTTGGGCTGCGAAGTCGATGCAGGCCGCATCGACCTCATCCGCGAGCGGCTGGCACGCCACGGCCTCGCCCACGGCACGACGCTCCTGCACGCCTCGTGCGATGCGCTCGAAGACGCCGCGCTCCCGCCCTTCGACCTCTGCCTGACGAACGTGCCCTACTTCGGTTGCCGCTGGGCCGGTGCGCAGGCAACCTCCCAGCTTTACGACAGCCCGAGCTACGCGCAGCACCTCGATGGCCTGCGCAACGTCTTCCACCGCGTGCGCGCCGGATTGCGCGAGGGCGGTGCCTGCATCGCGATGGTGGAGAACCTCCGGATCGGCGATCGCGTGCTGCCGCTGGCCTTCGATCTCGCCCGCATCCTGGGTTCGCTCTTCACGATGGAGGAGGAGCGCGTGCTGGTCTATCCGCACGACGCGGCAGACAACGACACCGATGCCCGCACCGACCGGCGCCACGAGCACGCACTGGTCTTTCGCAAGCAGCGCGAGCGCATCGACCTGCCGGCCACCGCTGCGCTGCTCGATGCCATGCGCGCCGCAGGACACGTCTTCACGCTGTTCGGCAGCTTCGCGCGCTGGCAGCAGGACCCACAGGGCCCTCCGCCCGCAGACGCCGACATCCGCGTCGACGCCGACCCGCAGCGCCTGGACGCCCTGCTGCGATGGCTGCAAGGGCAGGGCTTCTCGGTGACGAGCTGGGGCGACCCGGTCACCACACCCCTTCACCTCGACAGCTACCGCGGCCGCTTCTACTTCCGCGCCGACCGCATCGATGCCCGCGGCGCATTGATCCGGCTCGACATCTGCTACGAGCAATGAGCGGCATGACGCAACCCGCACAGCGGTGGACCGACCCGCACCACGACCGCGCTCGGTGTGCGCAGGACAGCGGGTGCTTCCCGCAGCGAAATCAAGGAGGAGGGCGAAGCCCGGGGGACATTCGCGGAGGGAAGTACCCGGTGGCCTGTGCACGCGCCCTGAACCACGGCGATACAGGCCGCGAGGGCCATTGAAGATGGGCGCCCTCCCTCTCTTCTTCCGCCTCATGGCCGCCTCCATCAGCGGCCAGGCCAGGTACCCCGCGTCCGCGTTGCTGCTGACCCTCGGCCAGTTCCTCGGCACAGGCATCGAGGTCGTCGCCGTCTGGGCGCTGTTCCATCGCTTCGGCGAGGTGCAGGGCTGGGGCATCGGCGAGGTCGCGCTGTTCTATGGCCTCGTGAACTGCATGTTCGCCCTCGCCGACGCATTGGGCCGTGGCTTCGACGTGCTGGGCACCGAATTCCTGCGCACCGGCACCTTCGACCGGCTGCTGCTGCGTCCGCGCCCGTTGGCGCTGCAGCTCATGGGCCACGACGTGCGCATCAGCCGCCTCGGCCGTCTGCTGCAGGGCCTGCTCGTGCTGGCCTTCGCGACCGTGCAGGCCGACATCGCATGGACCCCCAGCGCCGTGGCAATCGCACTGTTCGCCCTGGCCGGCGGCATCGCGCTGTTCCTCGGCATCCTCGTGCTGCAGGGCACGCTGTCGTTCTGGACCGTCGAAAGCCTGGAGATCGCCAACGTGCTCACCTACGGCGGCGTGCAGGCGGCGCAGTACCCGCTGGCGCTCTATGCGCAGTGGTTCCGCCGCGTGCTGACCTTCATCGTGCCGCTGGCCTGCGTGGCGTACTACCCGGTGCTGGCGATCCTGGGCAAGCCCGACCCGTTGGGCGCGCCGGCCTGGGTGGGGTGGGTGTCGCCGCTCGCGGGCTTCGTGTTCCTCGCGGCGGCGTTCGGTGCGTGGCGCCTCGGGCTGCGCCACTACACCTCGTCGGGCAGCTAGCCGATCAGCCGGCGCTCTGCAGCGCCAGCCCCGCGTGCTCGCGCAGCGGATGGAAGTGGATCTTCGGAAAACGCTCCTGCGCCAGCCGCACGTCGTACGGCGAGGTGCACAAAAAGGCCAGCGTGTCGGCCGCATCCTTGGCCATGCGCACCGGGTAGGCGTGGACGAACTCGCGCAGCTCGGCCGGGGTGTCGGCCGTGATCCAGCGCGCGCCCGTGTACTGGCAGCCTTCGAGCCGCACGTCGGCGTCGTACTCGGCCTTCAGGCGGTGCTGCACCACTTCGAACTGCAGCTGGCCGACCGCGCCCAGCAGCATCGGGCCGCCGACCTCGGGGCGGAAGACCTGGATCGCGCCTTCCTCGCCCAACTGGGCCAGGCCCTGCTGCAGCTGCTTGGTGCGCAGCGGGTTCTTCAGGATGACGGTCATGAACAGCTCGGGCGCGAAGAAGGGCAGCCCGGTGAACTGCAGGTTCGCGCCGTCGGTGATGGTGTCGCCCAGCTGCACGCCGCCGTGGGTGGTGAAGCCCACGATGTCGCCCGCGTAGGCCTCTTCCACCGCCTCGCGGCGTTGGCTCATGAAGGTCACGACGCTGGTGGGGCGCAGCTCTTTCGATGTGCGCTGCACCTTCAGCTTCATGCCCGGTGTGTACTTGCCCGAGGCCATGCGCACGAAGGCGATGCGGTCGCGGTGGTTGGCGTCCATGTTGGCCTGCACCTTGAACACCACGCCCGCGAAGTCCTTGTCCTCGGGCTGGATCTCTTTCACCACCGGCTGGCGGTTGACCAGCGTGGTGCTGGTGCGCGACTGCGGCGAGGGCGCCAGGTCGACCAGCGCGTCGAGCACTTCCATCACGCCGAAGTTGTTCACGCCGGAGCCGAAGAACACCGGCGTCTGCTTGCCGGCCAGGAAGGCCTCGCGGTCCCAGGTGGGCGAGGCGCCGGTGGCCAGTTCCATGCTTTCCATGGCGTGCTCGAAGTCGGCACCGAAACGCTTGACGAGCGTGTCGCGCTCGCTCAGCGGGATGGTCTCGAAGTCGTGCGGCAGCCGCTCGCTGCCCGACTCGAACACCGTCATCGCCTGCGTGCGCAGGTTCATGATGCCGCGGAAGCTCTTGCCCTGGCCCACGGGCCAGGTCATGGGCACGCAGGGCATGCCGAGTTCGCGCTCCACCTCGTCCAGGATGTCCAGCGGCTCGCGCACTTCGCGGTCCATCTTGTTGACGAAGGTGATGATGGGCGTGTCGCGCTGGCGGCAGACCTCGATCAGCCGGCGCGTCTGCGCTTCCACGCCGTTGGCCGCGTCGATCACCATCAGCGCCGAGTCGACGGCCGTGAGCACGCGGTAGGTGTCTTCCGAGAAGTCCTTGTGGCCGGGCGTGTCGAGCAGGTTGATCACGTGCTCGCGGTACACCATCTGCATCACCGACGAGGCCACCGAGATGCCGCGCTGCTTCTCGATTTCCATCCAGTCGGAGGTGGCGTGGCGCGAGGCCTTGCGGGCCTTCACCGAGCCGGCGATCTGGATCGCGCCCGAGAACAGCAGCAGTTTTTCGGTCAGCGTGGTCTTGCCGGCGTCAGGGTGGGAAATGATCGCGAAGGTGCGACGGCGGCGGGTTTCGGCGAGAAAAGACAAGGTGGGCAATCTGCAGGGGAATCCCCCGATTTTAGGAGGCCGCCTCGCCAACCCCCTCAATCCCCCGCCGATGGGCCTAAAACGCCTCGGTCACCCCGTACGCCCGCATCTGCGCCTCGACCTGCGCCGCGTCCTGGCTCAGCACCACGAGGTCGTGCGCCTTGCCCTCGCGGTCCTTCACGTGGCGCGTGAGCAGGGCCTCGGGCCGGAAGCCCAGGGCCTGGAAGACAGCGATGGCGCCGCGCTGGTCGACGGTCATCTGGGCGACGATCTTTTCCTGCCCGTGGGCGAAGGCCAGCGCGCAGCCCTCCTGCGCCAGCTGCTGGCCCAGGCCGCCGCCGCGCAGCGCGGGCGACACCAGCACGCGCAGCTCGGCCACGTGGCCCGACCACGAATGCGGGTCGCGGATGACGGCGGCGCAGCCCAGCACGGCGCCGTCGCGCACGGCGAGCACGCTGTCGATGTCGCCGCGCTCGATGGCGCGGACCCAGGCGGCCATCACCTTGGGCTCAGTGATGTCGCGCGGCAGAAAGAGCAGGTCGTGCGCCGGCAGCGCCTGCGCAAAGGCCAGCACGGCGGGCGCGTCGGCGCCGGTCATCAGGCGCAGGGCGATGTCGCCGTCCGCGTGGGCGACGGTGCGCGGGTAGGTGCGGGAAGAAGATGCGGTCATGAGCGTAGGGGGATGTTTGTGTTCGTCAGGTGGAGCGCATGCCCAGCCACTCGTCGAGCTTGGGCCACAGCCGCCGCACGGCGTTGGTGCCGGCCGCCAGGCTCACGTGGCCGCCCTTGAGCACCACCTCTTCCTTGTCGGTGGAGCCGATGCCGGCGATCAGCGGCTGGCCCGCCTCGTAGGGCACGATGTGGTCGTGTTGCGCGAGCGCGTGCAGCACCGGCACGGTGATGTTCTTCAGCAGCACGGGGCGCCCGCCGAGCACCAGCTCGCCCTTGTGCAGCTTGTTGTCCCACATGAGCTCTTTCACGGTCTGGCGGAAGTACTCGCCGGCCAGCGGCAGCATCTCGGCGCCCCAGCGGTCGAACATGCGGTACGACTTGACGAACTCGTCGTTGGCCATGTTGTCCCACAGCTGCACCAGCCCGGCGCCGCGCCCGGCGGGGCGCAGCATGTCGAAGGAGGCGAACAGCATCTCGGGCGGCACGTTGCCCACGGTGTCGATGAGGCGGTCGACGTCGAAGTAGCGCCGGTCGGACCACGCGTGAAAGAGCTTCATGCGGCTGAAGTCGATCGGCGTGGTGAAGAGCGCGAGGTTCTTCATCGGACCGCCGGGGTGCAGGGCCGCGTACAGCGTGGAGAGCACGCCGCCCATGCAGTAGCCGGCGATGGTGACGTCTTCCTCGCCCGAGTCTTCCTGCACGCGGCGGATCGAGTCGGGAATGAAGTCGAGCACGTAGTCCTCGATGCGCAGGCGCTTCTCGTCGGGGCGCGGTGCGTTCCAGTCCATCACGTAGACGTCGTAGCCCTTGAGCAGCAGGTACTCGACCATGCTCTGGCCCGGCGCGAGGTCGAAGATGTAGGCGCGGTTGGTGGTGGCCATCACCATGAGCACCGGCACGCGGTAGATCTCGTCGACCATCGGGCGGTAGTGGTACAGGCTCAGCGTGCCGCGCCGGTGGATCTCGTCCTTGGGCGTGAGGCCGACGGCAGGCGCGGTCGAGGTCAGGAAGTCCAGCCCCTTGATGTTGCGCTGGATCGTGCGCTCGATCTCGCCGCGGATGTCGGGCAGCTGGAAGGTGTCGGGCGGCGCGCTCATGGGCGGCGCTTTCCGGCGGTGCGTTTCCTGGGGGCGGCGGCCTTGGCTGCCGGTGCAGGCACTGCCGCCGCCGGCGGTTGCTTGGTGCGACGCGGCCGGGGCGGTGCAGTGGCCGTATCGGCGGTCCGCGCGGCCGGCCCGGCCCCGCCTTCCAGCGCGCGGCGGATGCCCGCCAGGTGGTCGTCGATGCGGTGCAGCTGCTCGCCCAGCGCCTGCAGGTCGGCGCGCGTGGGCAGGTTCAGCAGCGTGAGGTAGCGCGCCATCAGGTCGCCCACCGCCTTCTGCGCGGTGAGCGAGGCGTTCATGCCGCCGTGCATGCCCTGGCGGAACGGGTCCGAGGCCATGGCTTCGTTGGCGAACTCGTTGGTGCTTTTTTCCCACTGGGCCGTGAGCTCGCGCCACAGGGCCATGGGATCGAGGGACGGAAACTGGCTCATGAAAAACACCTCCGTCTGGGTTCGTTGTCGTGTCTCTTTTTTTCTTCAGTGATCGTCGCGCCGCGCCGCCCGTGCAGTGTGCGCGGCGATGGCTTCGATGATCTGCGGCCACATCGCGATCGGCAGCGCATGGCCCATGCGCGGAATGCGCAGCAGCGTCGCGCCGGGAATGGCCTCGGCCACGTCGATGCCGCAGGCCACGGGCACCAGCGGGTCGACGTCGCCGTGGATCACCAGCGTAGGCACCTGCACCGCGCGCAGCGCCGGCTTGCGGTTGCCCGACGCGAACACGGCTGCCAGCTGGCGCGCCACGCCGCCTGGGTTGAGGCCGCGCAGAAATGCGAGCTGCGCACGTTCGGCGTCGCGCGCCTCGTCGAGCGGAAAGGCGTCGGGCCCGCGCAGCACGCGCCACAGCTTGGCGTGGTGCGGCAGGTAGGCCTCGAAGCTGGTCGGCGCGGGCGCGAACAGCACCGCCAGCGCCTCGGGCGTGGGCGGCGGCAGGGCCGGGTCGCCGGTGCTCGACATGATGCTGGTGAGCGAGCGCATCCGCCCCGGGTGGTGGATGGCCATCTCCTGCCCGATGGCGCCGCCCATCGACGCGCCCACGACGTGGGCGCGTGCGATGCCCAGCGCGTCGAGCAGGCCGGCGCAGTCGTCGGCCATGTCGCGCAGCGTGTAGGGCACCTGCAGCGGGCGCCCGGCCATGGCCTGCAGCATCAGCGCCTGGATGTCGGGCACGCCGGCGTGCGGCAGGTGGGTGGAGTGGCCGATGTCGCGGTTGTCGAAGCGGATCACATGGTGGCCGCCGGCCTGCGCCAGGCCGGCGCAGAACGCGTCGTCCCACGCGACCATCTGGGCGCCGAGGCCCATGACCAGCAACAGCGGCGGCGCCTCGGGGTCGCCGAAGCTGTCCCAGGCCAGTTCGATGCCGTTGGCGCGGGTGCGCCGTTCGGTGCGGGGCGCGACGGCGGTCATGCGGGCCTTTCTTTTCTTCCTGTTACTTGCGCTGCAGCAGCTTCGTGACCTCGTCCACGTTGGCCTGGATGCGCTGGCGCACCACGTCGAAGGCGTCGGCCTGCGACTTGGCGGCCAGGGTGGCCAGCTCCTTGATGTCGTCGACGGCGCGCTGGAACGACTGGCGGCCCAGCTCGTCGAGCTTGGCGAGGTTTTCCTTCGGGTCCTTGCCCGGCATCGCCTTGGCGGCGGTCTGCCATTCGGCGATGGCCGTCTTGATCATCTCGGTCTGTCGCTGCACCACGGTCTGCAGGCCCTGGTAGGACTTTTCATTGGCCTGCATCAGCGCCTGCAGGTCCTTGCGGCCGCTGTCCAGCAGCTTGCCGGCGCCGCCGGTCAGGTTCAGGTTCTGCAGGCGCTCGGCCATGCCCTTGAGGTTCTTCATCGGATCGAGCATGTCCGCGGCGGACGGCGCCGCCTGCTTCGCGCCGGCGCTGCTGGCGGTGGTTTTTTTCGCGGCGGCTTTCTTGGCAGTGGCCATGGTGCGGAATCTCCTGTGTCGGGTGATGAAAACAATCGAACGGGTGGATGCAGGCAGCGGCCGGGCGGCCGGGGCCCGCCGCCACGATACGCCGGGCCGGCGCGGCTCAGGGCGCTCCAAGCGCGGATTTGCCTGCGGAGTTTCCCGGGGTGGCCCGCGCCGCACGGCCCGGCCTGGCGGGCGCCCGCGCTTTCCGTGATGTGGGATGCCCCGGTCGATTGGCGGGCCGGGCGGCCGCGACTACAATCCGGCGCTCCGAGGAGCGTTGCAGCGCCGTCAGGCGTGAGGCTCGGACCACATCGCAACCACGCTCACCCGCTGTTCTCGCGGTGAGTCTTTCTTCCCCGTACGCAGTGGCATCTTTCAAACCAGTTTTGGAGTTCACATGAGCGCTGTACTCAAGCCCACCCCCGTCTCGACCGCCGACCAGGCGATTGCCGACCTGTCCCTTGCCGCCTGGGGCCGCAAGGAAATCAAGATCGCCGAAACCGAGATGCCCGGCCTCATGGCCATCCGTGAAGAGTTCTCGAAGGGCCAGGCCCTGAAGGGCGCACGCATCACGGGCTCGCTGCACATGACCATCCAGACGGCCGTGCTCATCGAGACGCTGCAAGCCCTGGGCGCCGAAGTGCGCTGGGCCTCGTGCAACATCTTCTCGACGCAGGATCACGCCGCCGCCGCCATCGCCGCCGCCGGCACGCCGGTGTTCGCCATCAAGGGCGAGTCGCTGAAGGACTACTGGGACTACACCCACGCCATCTTCGACTTCGGTCCCAAGGGCTCGAAGGGCGAAGGCCCGAACATGATCCTGGACGACGGCGGCGACGCCACGCTGCTCATGCACCTGGGCCAGCGCGCCGAAAAGGACCTGGGCGTGCTCGCCAACCCGACCAGCGAAGAAGAACGCATTCTGTACGCCGCCATCAAGGCCAAGCTGGCCGTGGACGACACCTGGTACACCCGCAAGTCGGCCGAGATCATCGGCGTGACCGAAGAGACGACCACCGGCGTGCACCGCCTGAACGAGATGAGCGCCAAGGGCACGCTGCTGTTCCGCGCCATCAACGTGAACGACTCGGTCACCAAGAGCAAGTTCGACAACCTGTACGGCTGCCGCGAATCGCTGGTCGACGGCATCAAGCGCGCGACCGACGTGATGATCGCCGGCAAGGTGGCCTGCGTGGCCGGCTACGGCGACGTGGGCAAGGGCTCGGCCCAGGCGCTGCGCGCACTGAGCGCCCAGGTGTGGGTGACTGAAATCGACCCCATCAACGCCCTGCAGGCCGCCATGGAAGGCTACAAGGTCGTGACCATGGAGTACGCCGCCGACAAGGCCGACATCTTCGTGACCACCACCGGCAACCGCGACGTGATCCGCCACGAGCACATGGCCGCCATGAAGGACCAGGCCATCGTCTGCAACATCGGCCACTTCGACAACGAGATCGACGTTGCGTCGATCGAGAAGTACGAGTGGGAAGAGATCAAGCCGCAGGTCGACCACATCACCTTCCCGGACGGCAAGAAGATCATCCTGCTGGCCAAGGGCCGTCTCGTGAACCTGGGCTGCGGCACGGGCCACCCGAGCTTCGTGATGTCGTCGTCGTTCGCCAACCAGACCATCGCCCAGATCGAGCTGTTCACCAAGCCCGACGCCTACCAGGCCGGCAAGGTCTACGTGCTGCCCAAGCACCTGGACGAGAAGGTCGCGCGCCTGCACCTGAAGAAGGTCGGCGCCATGCTCACCGAGCTGACCGACTCGCAAGCCGCCTACATCGGCGTGGACAAGAACGGCCCTTACAAGCCGGACACCTACCGCTATTGATCCGCGTGCGCGCCGATCAACTGTTGGTAGAGCGCGGCCTGGCCGCGTCGCGTTCGCAAGCCGTCCGGCTCATCGCCGGCGGCATGCGCTGGCGTGACGCGGGCACGGGCGACGCGTGGCGCAACGTCGCCAAGAACAAGGACGAAGTGCCCGAGTCGGCCGAGCTCGAGCTCGCCGATGCCGCCGAGGCACGCTACGTGTCGCGCGGCGGCCTCAAGCTCGAAGGCGCGCTGAAGACCAGCGGCGTGGACCCGACGGGCAAGCTCTGCCTGGACGTCGGCCAGTCGACCGGCGGCTTCACCGACTGCCTGCTGCAGCATGGCGCCGCCAAGGTGGTGGGCGTCGACGTCGGCCACGGGCAGCTGCATGCGCGCATGCGCGAGGACGAACGCGTGGTCGCCATCGAAGGCGTCAATGCGCGGGCGCTGTCGCCGGCCGATCTGCAGGTGGACGATGGCGAGGACGACGAGGTGGGTGAGGCTGTCGAAGTTGTCGAAGCCCCGCCTGAGCCGCGCTTCGACCTCATCGTCGGCGACCTGTCCTTCATCTCGCTCACGCTGGTGCTGCCGGCCGTGGTGCAGTTCCTGGCCGACGACGGCCAGTTGCTGATGCTGGTCAAGCCGCAGTTCGAGCTGCAGCCCGGCCAGGTCGGCAAGGGCGGCATCGTGCGCGACGAGGCGATGTACCCTGTGGTCGAGAAGCGCCTGCACGACGCCTGCGCGGCGCTCGAGCTGAAGGTGCTGCGCTGGTTCGACAGCCCGATCGCCGGGGGCGACGGCAACCGCGAGTTTTTCATTCACGCCGTTCGTGCTGCTGCCAAGGCGGGCGACGGTTCCTAAGGAGACGCAGGTGCGCCTTCCGCTGAGTTTCGAATTCTTCCCGACCAAGACGCCCGAAGGCGCGGTCAAGCTGCGCGCTGTGCGCCAGCAGCTGTATGCGCGCAAGCCGCAGTTCTGCTCCGTCACCTACGGCGCGGGCGGCTCCACGCACCAGGGCACCTTCGGTGCGGTGCAGGAGATCCTGGCCGAGGGCGTGGACGCTGCCAGCCACTTCTCGTGCATCGGCGCCACGCGCGCCACCGTGCGCGAGCAGCTGGCCGAGCTGAAGGCCATGGGCGTGAAGCGCCTCGTCGCGCTGCGCGGCGACCTGCCCAGCGGCTACGGCATCGGCGGCGAGTTCCAGTACGCGAGCGACCTGGTCGCCTTCATCCGCGAGGAGACCGGGCGCGACTTCCACATCGAGGTGGCCTGCTACCCCGAAGTGCATCCGCAGGCGCGCTCGCCCGAAGCCGACCTGCAAGCCTTCGCCACCAAGATGAAGGCGGGGGCCGACTCGGCCATCACGCAGTATTTCTTCAGCCCCGAGGCCTACTTCCGCTTCGTCGACGACGCGCGCAAGCTGGGGCTCGACACGCCGATCGTGCCGGGCATCATGCCCATCACGAGCTCGACGCAGCTCATGCGTTTCTCGGACGCCTGCGGCGCCGAGATTCCGCGCTGGATCCGCCTGCGGCTGCAGGGCTTCGGCGACGACACGGCCTCCATCAAGGCCTTCGGCCTGGACGTGGTGACCGACCTGTGCGCGCGCCTGCAAGAAGGCGGGGCACCCGCGATCCACTTCTACACGATGAACCAGTCGGCGGCCACGCTGGCGATCCTGGAGCGCCTGGATTGAGAGGGCTGCGCGCGGTCGCCGTCGCGGTCTCCTGCGTGCTCGCAGGGTGCACCATGCCGCCTGCCACGCAGGAGAAAGACGCGGACACCGCCGCTGCGCCGGCGGCGTCCGGCAAGCGGCTGCAGCCGCTGGGACGCGGCCTGGCCGTGCCGCCCGGCGCCGCCCCGCGCTCGGCCGTGCCGTCGGTGCGCTACGACCTCGCGGTGTCGGGCACCGGCGAGTCGCTGGACGACGGCGTGCCCGGCGATGAGCCGCGCGAGATCTTCGAGCGTGGTGGCGCGTCGTGGTACGGCATCCAGTTCCACCAGCGCAAGACCGCCAACGGCGAGCGCTTCGACATGGGCGCCATGACGGCGGCCCACAAGACGCTGCCCTTCAACACGCGCGTGTGCGTGCGCAGCCTGGTCAACGGCAGCGAGGTGCTGGTGCGCGTCAATGATCGCGGGCCCTTCACGCCGGGCCGCATCATCGACCTGAGCCGCGCCGCGGCCGACCGCATCGGTCTCACGAGCATGGGCATCAAGCAGGTGGCGCTGTCGGTCATCGACCGCGAGGGCATGCGCTGTGGCGGCCAGGCCGTGGCGGCGGAAGATCTGCAGCCCGCGCTGTTGCCGGAGGCGCCGACCTCGCGCGTGCGCGCGCCGGCACCCGCGCGCAAGCGGGTGATCGTGCCGCCGCGCAAGCGCCGCTGAGCGGCCGGCCTCAGCCGCCGCTCTCGAGCGAGTAGGCGGCGTTGCGGTCCTGGGCCAGGCGCTCGGCCAGCTGGGGCAGCGCCTCGGCCAGTTGCGCCTTCAGCGTGTAGGGCGGGTTGATCAAAAACATGCCGCTCGCCGGCAGGCCCGGGCGCTGCGTTTCGCCCGAGGCGGCGTCCTTCGTGATCTTGCTCGACTTGACCGTCAGCGTGGCGTGCAGCCACGGCTTGCCGGCCTTGGTCGCCATCGTCTTCAGGCGGCGTGGCAGGTCGTGCGCCTCGGGGCGCGGAATGATCGGATACCAGACGGCATACGTGCCCGTGGCGAAGCGCTTGAGCGCCTCGGCCGCGAAGTCGAGCACGCGGCCGTAGTCGGTCTTCATTTCGTAGCTCGGGTCCATCAGCACCAGCGCGCGGCGCGAGGGCGGCGGCAGGAACTTGGTGGCACTGCCGAAGCCGTCGTCGCGCAGCACGGCGATGCGGCGGCCGGCCTCGAGCTGGGCGATGTTGGCGTCCAGCGTGCGGGCGTCGGTCGGGTGCAGCTCGAACAGCTTGAGCTTGTCGTGGTCGCGCAGCAGGTGCTGCACGATGAACGGCGAGCCGGGGTAGACGCGGGCGCCGCCCTTGGGGTTGAAGTCGTGGATCACGCTCAGGTAGCGGGCGATGGCTTCGGCGACCGGCTTGTCTTCGGCGGGGGCTGCGGGCTTCTTGCCCGTCGACTTGGCGGCCGGGGCGGGCGTGTCGGGGGCTTTGTCCGGCGCGGCGAAGAAGCGCAGCACGCCGTCGGCCGCTTCGCCGCTGGTGCCGGCGTAGTCGCCGTCGAGCCGGTACAGGCCGGCGCCGGCGTGGGTGTCGACGACGGTCAGCGCGGCGTCTTTTTCAAGCAGGTGATCGAGGGTGGCAATCAGGACCGTGTGCTTGAGCACGTCGGCGTGGTTGCCGGCATGGAACGCGTGGCGGTAACTGAACATGGAATGAGGCCTGAAAAAGTGGAAAGGGGAGCGCTAGACTCGCGCGGCGCTACATTGATTTACAAAACACAACGAGGGGCAGCAATGCGAGGAGCCGGATGGCGATTTTGGGGCCTGTGCGTCGGCGCGGGTGTTTTGTCTATTTTGACGGGCTGCGCCTCCGTGACCCACGGCACCACGCAGAACGTGAAGGTCGAGACCCTGTCGCCCGAGGGCAAGGTGGTCGACGGCGCCCGCTGCCGGGTCTCCAACGACCGCAATGATGCGGTAGTGCGCTCCGGCCTGACCCTGCCGGTGCGGCGCTCGGGCGAGAACCTGAACATCGAATGCACCCAGTCCGGCCTGCCGCCGGCCCGCGGCCAGGCGATTTCGCGCGTCAACGTGGGACTGGTCGGCAACGTGATGATCGGCGGCCTGGTCGGCGTGGCGATCGACACCGGCACCGGGGCGGGCTTCAACTACCCGAGCTGGATCCAGCTGATCTTCGGCGAGGTGCGCAGCTTCGACCGCAGCGCGCAGACCGGCGATGAAGCGACCGTCGGCATGAAGATCGGCACGACCGAGATCGCGGCTGCGCCGGCGCCGAAGACGGCCGTGGCAGCGCCTGTGCCTGCGCCCGCGCCGGCCGTGGTCGCGCCACCGCCGCCTCCCGTGGCGGTTGCGCCGCCCGCTCCGGCGCGCCCCGCGCCCGCAGCACCGTCCGCCGCGCCCGACGCCCGCGTCTCGATGGACGATCTGCGCGGCCTGCTGCCCGCCAAGCCGTGAAGCCGATGTGGAAGAACGCCGCGCCGTGGCTGTGCGCCGCGGGCGCCCTGCTGGCCGCTGGCCCGGCCGCCGCGCTGGAGCCCGACGCCCTGTTCGCCAAGCTGACCGGCAGCGTCTGGGCCGTGCGCACCTTCGACGCGCAGGAGCGTCCGCTGCGCGCCGGCAGCGCCGTGGTGATCGCACCCGGCCGGCTCGTCACCAACTGCCACGTGCTCGCCAAGGCCAGCAATTTCGTGGTCAAGCGCGACAACGTCACCTACGGCGCCACGCTCGAATACCCGGACCCGGGGCGCGACCTGTGCCAGATCAAGGTCGCCAACTTCACGGCGCCGCCGGTGGCGCTGGCGCCTGCTGGCACCGCGCGGGTGGGGCAGCGCGTGTACGCCATCGGCAACCCGCGCGGGTTGGAAAACACGCTCAGCGAAGGCCTGTTGTCGGGCCTGCGCGGCGGCGACGGGGAGGCGCGGCTGCTGCAGACCACGGCGGCGATCGCGCCCGGGTCGAGCGGCGGCGGGCTGTTCGACAGCGACGGCCGCCTGCTGGGCATCACCACCTTCGCCGCCCGCGACGGCGGCAACCTGAATTTCGCCATGCCGGCCGAGTTCCTGGCGGAACTGCCAGCCCGCGCCCAGGCGCAGCTGGCGGCTCGGGCGCGTGAGCCCGAAGGCGGCGCCCGCCGCAGCGCCGGCGTGGCGCTGGCGGAGCCGCTGCGCGCCGGCGACGCGCTCGAGTACGTGCGCACCGACCGGCTCACCGGCAACCGCACGCCGGTGATCTACCGCGTGGACCGGGTCCAGGGAGACGAGGTGTCGTTCAACGCCGGCAGCCGGGTCGAGAAGGCCAATGGGCAGGTGGTGACCCTCACCTCGTCGGTTGGCGGCCTGTTCGACAGCGCATCGCCGCCGGGCGGCTGGGCGCCGAAGGACGACGTCCAGCCGGGCATGCGCTGGCACCTGGACTACGTGACGACCACCGACGACCGGCTGCGGCATGAGCTCAATGCCTCGGTGGGCGCTGAACACACGGTGCGCGTGGACGGTGTGGAGCTCAATGTGGTTCGTATCGCCTATGACGGCTGGATCTACGTCTCCTATGGCACCGGCGCTTCACCCGTGGGCACGCCGTTCAAGGCAACCGTCTTGTATAGCCCCGACCTGAGGCGGATCGTCAACTTCGAGGCCATGTACCGACGCGGTTATGCCGCCGTGACCAACGAGAGCCTGGAACTCGTCCGCATCCAGCGCTGAGGCCCCCGGAAGCCCGGAAATTGGCCGTTTGGCCATTTCTTCATATAATCGCGGGCTTCGCAGCGTTTTTGTAGCCCCGCGGCGAAGGCATGCCAGCCGCCCTTTCATTGGGCGGAAGGCGTGAAAACCCACCTAAGAGATTCCCATCAGAGGAACGCCGACCGTGGAAAAGGGCTCGCCAAACCCTCTTTCAAGAGAAAAACTCATGACCAAAACGTTCAGCGCCAAGCCCGCTGACGTGACGCACGAGTGGTTTGTGATTGACGCGACCGACAAGGTCCTCGGACGAGTAGCCAGCGAAGTTGCTCTCCGTTTGCGCGGCAAACACAAGGCCATTTACACGCCTCACGTCGATACCGGTGACTACATCGTCATCATCAACGCCGCGCAACTGCGCGTCACCGGCGCCAAGTCGATCGACAAGGTGTACTACCGTCACTCGGGCTACCCGGGCGGTATCACGGCGACGAACTTCCGCGACATGCAGAACAAGCACCCGGGCCGCGCCCTGGAAAAGGCTGTCAAGGGCATGCTGCCCAAGGGCCCGCTTGGTTACGCGATGATCAAGAAACTCAAGGTGTACGGTGGTGCAGAGCACCCGCATACCGCCCAACAGCCCAAAGTGCTGGAACTGTAAGGAGCCTTGAGAATGATTGGTGAATGGAACAATGGCACCGGCCGTCGCAAATCCAGCGTCGCCCGCGTGTTTCTGAAAAAAGGCACCGGCAAGATCACGGTCAACGGCAAGGACATCCAAGCGTTCTTCGGCCGTGAAACCTCGATCATGATCGCCAAGCAGCCCCTGGCGCTGACCAACAACCTCGAAGCTTTCGACGTGATGGTCAACGTGAACGGCGGCGGCGAATCGGGTCAAGCCGGCGCCACGCGCCACGGCATCACCCGTGCCCTGATCGACTACGACGCTTCGCTGAAGCCCGTCCTGAGCCAAGCCGGCTTCGTGACGCGCGACGCACGTGAAGTCGAGCGTAAGAAGGTCGGTCTGCACTCCGCCCGTCGCCGCAAGCAGTTCAGCAAGCGCTGATCCCCTGCTCGTTGCGAGACAAGAAGCCGCCCTCGGGCGGCTTTTTCGTGGCCGCGTCCCCCGGGTGCCCCTGGTGGATGCGGCGCCCGACCCCACTTGCGATGGGTGCTCGCCGCATACGGCCTGCCGAAATTGCGGCATTGCAGTAGCATCCATCCCATTGGCCGCCCAAGCGGCCCCCCAAGGAGTTTCACCCCATGAGCGCTGTTGCCGAAAACATCCAGACCCAGATGCCCGAGCCGATCGTCTTCACCGACAGCGCGGCCGCCAAGGTCGCCGACCTGATCGCCGAAGAGGGCAATCCCGACCTGAAGCTGCGCGTGTTCGTGCAGGGCGGCGGGTGCTCGGGCTTCCAGTACGGTTTCACCTTCGACGAGATCACCAACGAAGACGACACCACCATGACCAAGAACGGTGTGTCGCTGCTGATCGATGCCATGAGCTACCAGTACCTGCTCGGCGCCGAGATCGACTACAAGGAAGACCTGCAGGGCGCCCAGTTCGTCATCAAGAACCCGAACGCCACCAGCACCTGCGGCTGCGGTTCCAGCTTCTCGGCCTGATGCCTGGATGCTGCTGACCAGCCCCCTCGAAAAAGCCGCCTCCGGGCGGCTTTTTGCTGCCTGTCGTTTGTCCGAGTCCGCGCCTTCCCGATGAGCCCCGACACCGCCGTCCCCGTCGATCCCGTCGATCCCGCCCGCAAGAGCCTGCTGTGGCTCGTGGCCGTGGGCTTTTTCATGCAGACGCTGGACGCCACCATCATCAACACGGCGCTGCCCGCGATGGCCGCCAGCCTGGGCGAGAGCCCGCTGCGCATGCAGTCGGTGGTGGTGGCCTACGCGCTCACGATGGCGATGCTGATCCCGGCCTCGGGCTGGATCGCCGACCGCTTCGGCACGCGGCGCGTCTTCTTCTGCGCCATCGTGCTGTTCGCGGCCGGCTCGGTGCTGTGCGCGCTCTCGCAGGGGCTGGGGCAGCTCGTGGCGGCGCGGGTGGTGCAGGGCCTGGGCGGGGCGCTGCTGCTGCCCGTGGGGCGCCTGGCGCTGCTGCGCACGGTGCCCCGCGGCGAGTTCCTGCAGGCGATGAGCTTCGTGGCCATTCCGGGGCTCATCGGGCCGCTGCTGGGGCCCACGCTGGGCGGCTGGCTGGTGCAGTACGCCTCCTGGCACTGGATCTTCCTGATCAACGTGCCGGTGGGGCTGGCGGGCTGCATCGCCACGCTGCGCTACATGCCGGACCTGCGCGGCGCGCTCCAGAAGCGCTTCGACGGCGTGGGCTACGCGCTGCTGGCCTTCGGCATGGTGGCGATCTCGCTGGCGGTCGACGGCGTGTCGGGGCTCGGGCTGCGCCAGGGCGGCGTGATGGCGGTGCTGATCTTCGGCTTCGCCGCCGTGGTCGCCTACTGGCTGCGCGCGGCACGCACGCCGGAGCCGCTGTTCTCGCCCGCGCTGTTCGGCATCCCGACGCTGAGCATCGGCCTGCTGGGCAACCTGTTCTCGCGCCTGGGCAGCAGCTGCATGCCGTTCCTGGTGCCACTGCTGCTGCAGGTGTCGATGGGCTATTCGCCGGTGCGCGCGGGGCTGATGATGCTGCCGGTCGCGCTGGCCGGCATGGCCATGAAGCGCTTTGCCACGCCGCTGATCACGCGCCACGGCTACCGCCGCGTGCTGGTGGCCAACACGGTGCTGGTCGGTTGCACCATGGCCAGCTTCGGCCTCACGGCGCCGGGGCAGCCGGTGGCGCTGCACCTGCTGCAGCTGCTGGTGTTCGGCGCGGTCAACTCGCTGCAGTTCACGGCCATGAACACCATCACCCTGAAGGACCTCGACGGCGGCATGGCCAGCAGCGGCAACAGCCTGCTGTCGATGGTGCAGATGCTCGCGATGAGCCTGGGCGTGGCCGCAGCCGGCGCCGTGCTGGCGGGCTACAACGGCGTGTTCGGCACGGCAACGCCGATGCAGACGCTCGATGCGTTCCAGGCCACGTTCGCGACGATGGGGCTCATCACGGTGGCTTCGGCGCTGATCTTCTGGCATCTGCCGGCAGAAGTGCGGGCGGCGCAGCCTGCGCAGCCGGAAGTCTCCGGCCAGGGCTGACGCAAGTCAGGCCGGGTAGATCGCGCCGAGCACCCGCGCCCCGCGCGCGCCGGTCACGCTCGCGAGGTTGCCGGGCTCGCGCCGGACGGTGCGCCGGGCCAGCCACGCGAAGGCGGCCGCCTCGACCTGCTGGGGCGGCAGGCCGTGTTCCGACGACGCCTGCACCTGCACGCCGGGCAGCAGGGCGCGCAGGCGGCCCATGAGGTGGTCGTTGAGCGCGCCGCCGCCGCAGACGATCAGCAAGGCGCTCTCTTTTTGATAGCTTCTCAGGGCTGCCGCGCAGGTGCTGGCGGTCAGCTCGGCCAGCGTGGCCTGCACGTCGACAGGCGCCCAGGTGGCCGCGCCCAGGTGGCCGGTCAGCCAGTCCGGATGGAATAAATCGCGCCCTGTGCTCTTCGGCGGCGCCTTGGCGAAATACGGTTCGGCCTGCAGCCGGGCCAGCAGTTCGGGCAGCACGCGCCCGCTGGCTGCCCACTGGCCGCCCTGGTCGAAGGGTTGGCCGAGGTGGCGCTGGCACCAGTGGTCCATCAGCGCGTTGGCGGGGCCGCAATCGAAGCCCAGCAGGGGCGCGGCGCCCGCCGGCGCGTTTGTGGCGGGCAGCAGGCTCAGGTTGGAGATGCCGCCGAGGTTCAGCACGGCGACGGGCGCGTCGGGCCGGGCGAACAGGGCTTGGTGGAAGGCCGGTACCAGCGGGGCGCCCTGTCCGCCGGCCGCGAGGTCGCGGCTGCGGAAGTCGGCGACCACGTCGATGCCGCTCAGCTCGGCCAGCAGCGAGGGGTTGTTGACCTGCAGCGTGTAGCCCGTGCCGTCGAATTCGAGCGGCCGGTGGCGCACGGTCTGGCCGTGGGCGCCGATGGCGGTGACGTTTGTCGGGGCGGTGTCGGTATCGGCCAGCAGCTGCGCGACCACGTCGGCATACACCTGCGCCAAGCCGTTGCCGGCCAGGGCCGCGCGGTGCAGTTCGTTGTCGCCGGGGGTGTTGAGCGCCAGCAGCTCGGCGCGCAGCGGGGCGGGAAAATCGGCGCTGGCGTGGCCGATCACCGCGAGGTGGCCGTCGTCGGAGAAATCGGCGATGACGCCGTCGACCCCGTCGAGCGAGGTGCCCGACATCAGGCCGATGAAGCGTTGCTGCGGCTGCTGCGGTGCGGCGGCCATGCCTGGGGGAGCGAGGCTCAGTCGGCGCTGGCCTGGATCACCGAGAAGGCGGCGGCCAGCTCGGTGCGGGCGCCCACGGCGATGCGTTCGAAGGCCGGACGCAGGGCGGCGGTGATCGGTGCGCCGCCTTCCTGCGCGATCGTGGTCGGGTCCTGGTAGGCCCCGCCGACGCGGTATTCGAAGTGCAGGTGCGGGCCGGTGGCCCAGCCGGTCGAGCCGACGGCGCCGATGGTCTGGCCCTGGCTCACGCTCTCGCCGGCCTTCACGTTGATGCGGCTCAGGTGGGCGTAGGCCGTCTGCTGGTTGTTGCGGTGGTTGATGATGACGATGTTGCCGTAGCCGCTTTGCGTGCCGGCGAAATCGACCGTGCCGTCACCGACCGTGCGCACCGCGGTGCCCGTGGGCGCCGCGTAGTCGATGCCGTTGTGCTGGCGCCAGCTGTTCAAAATCGGGTGCATGCGCATCGCGAAACCGCTGGACACGCGCGAGAACTCGACCGGCGACGCCAGGTAGGCCTTGCGCAGGCTGTCGCCGTTCGGGCGGTAGTAGCTGCCCTTCTGGCCCGCGCCCGGGGGCTGGAACCAGACGGCCTGGTGGACCTTGCCGTTGTTCTCGAACTCGGCCGAGAGCACGCGGCCGCTGCGCAGCGCCTGGCCGTCGGCTTCGAAGGTCTCGTAGACCACGGCGAAGCGGTCGCCCTTGCGCAGCGAACGCACGTCGACGTCGCCCGCGAAGATGTCGGCCAGCTGGCTCGCCACGGCGTCGGGAATGCGCGAGTCGTCGGTGGCGGCGAACAGCGAGCTGCGGATGGTGCCGCTGGCCAGGCGCGTGCCCGGCGTCAGCATGTCGCGCTCGGTGCGGGCGACAAAACCGGTGGGCGTGCGCTCGACGACGAAACGCTTGAAGCCGCCGTCGGCGTCGGGAATCCAGCGGGCGCTGAGTTTCTGCAGCTGGTTTTCCTGCGTGGCTTCGGCCGTCACGGTGCGGCCCACGCGCGCGAACAGCGCCATGCGCGCCTCGGCGTTGCCGCGCACGAAGGCGGTGGCGGCGGGGTCGGAGATGCCCAGGCGCTTCATCAGCGCCTCCGCCGTGTCGCTGGAGCGCGAGACGTCGGTGCGGAACAGCGTGAAGCTGAAGTTCTCGAGCGACGCCGACTGGTCGGCGAAAGACACCGGCGCGGTGGCTTCGAGCACTTGCTGGATGGGGAGGTCGGACGCGTCGGGACCGAGCGAGGCGACCGCGAGGGTGCCGGCGCTGAGCAGCATCGCAGCGATCGCTGCGGTGATCTGCTTGGGGTACGTCCGGAATGTGTAGGCCACGCGGGAAGCGAGAAGCTCCTCGGCGGCGAGAATGCCGTTGATCAAACTGTGGATTCCAACTCAGGTTCTGCAGGTCCGTGCTGCAAGGCCCAGTGCGTTCAGGGCGGCAGGAGACGGTGCGGAAAAAAAGCGCCGCTTAGAATCCGGCGCTTGAAAAGTCGGGCTGAGTATAGCTTCGGCCACCGGAAAAACCGCCAAAAAAGCCCATGAACGCCGAATCTGTTACATCCACCAGCCTCTCCGATGGTGTAAGACAAGCCCTCGAAATATCCCTCCGAGGCGCTGACGAGCTGCTGCCGCAGGACGAGTGGGTCAAGAAGCTCCAGAAGGCGGAAGCCAGCGGCAAGCCGCTGCGCATCAAGCTGGGCCTGGACCCGACCGCACCGGATATTCATATCGGACACACGGTGGTGCTCAACAAGATGCGCCAGCTCCAGGACCTGGGGCACCGCGTGATCTTCCTGATCGGCGACTTCACCTCCCTGATCGGCGACCCCTCGGGCCGCAACAGCACCCGCCCGCCGCTCACGGCCGAGCAGATCCGCGCCAACGCCGAAACCTACTTCGCCCAGGCCAAGCTGGTGCTGGACGAGTCCAAGACCGAGATTCGCTACAACTCCGAGTGGAGCGACCCGCTGGGCGCGCGCGGCATGATCCAGCTGGCGGCCAAGTACACGGTGGCGCGCATGATGGAGCGCGACGACTTCAACAAGCGCTTCAAGGCCGGCCAGTCGATCTCGGTGCACGAGTTCCTGTACCCGCTGATGCAGGGCTACGACTCGGTAGCGCTCGAAAGCGACCTCGAGCTGGGTGGCACGGACCAGAAGTTCAACCTGCTCGTTGGCCGTCATCTTCAGCAGGAATACGGCCAGGAGCCGCAGTGCATACTCACTATGCCACTGCTCGAAGGGCTCGACGGCGTCGAGAAGATGTCCAAGAGCAAGGGCAACTACATCGGCATCAGCGAGGACGCCAACAGCATGTTCGCCAAGGTGCTGTCGATCTCCGACACGCTGATGTGGCGCTGGTACACGCTGCTGAGCTTCCAGTCGGTGGCGCAGATCGAGGCGCTGAAGGCCGAGATCGCCGGTGGCCGCAACCCGAAGGACGCCAAGGTCGCGCTGGCCAAGGAAATCACCGCGCGCTTCCACAGCGCGGCGGCGGCCGACGCGGCGGAGCAGGACTTCATCAACCGCAGCAAGGGCGGCGTGCCCGACGAGATTCCCGAGGTGGCGCTCGGCGGCGCGCCGTTGGGCATCGGCCAGCTGCTCAAGCAGGCCAACCTGGCGTCGTCGTCGGGCGAGGGCAACCGCCTGATCGACGGCGGCGGCGTGCGCATCGATTCGGTCGTGGTGTCCGACAAGGGCCTGAAGCTGCCCGCGGGCAGCTACGTGGTGCAGGTCGGCAAGCGCAAGTTCGCGCGGGTGACCCTGAGCTGATCGCAAAAAAAGGCCCCTCGGGGCCTTTTTCAATGGGGGCAGGGCGGCGGGGTCAGCGGACCTCGATGGTCACGCGCCGGTTGCGGGGCTCGTCCACCTCGTCGGCGGTCGGCACGGCCAGGTCGCGCTCGCCGCGGCCCACGGCCTCGATGCGGTTCGCCGGGAACTGGCGCTCCACGAACAGCTGCACCACTTCCTGCGCGCGGCGGCGCGACAACTGGTCGTTCTGCTCGCCGGCGCCCTTGGTGTCGGTGTGGCCGGTCACCACGATGTCGCCGCCGCTGCGGGCCAGCGCGGCGGCCAGCGCCTCGGTCATGATCTGCTGCGACGCCGCCGTCAGCGTGGTGGTGCCCACCTCGAAGAACACCGTGTAGCGCTGCGGAAGCGGCGGGCGCATGTCGAACAGGGGCTTGTTCTCGGCCTGGACCTTGGCCGCGTCGGCCTGGTCGACCACCGGCGCACCGCTCGCGCCTACTGCGGCCGTGGCGCGCTGGTAGGGCTTGGAGAGCACTTCTTCGCCGTCTTTGGCGCGCACCACCACGGCGGAGGGCGTGCCGTCGGCCTGGGGCAGGAGCACCACGCGCGTGCCCGGCGACGAGCAGGCGGCCAACAAAAGGGCGACCAGTGCGGTCGCAGGAAGAAGGGGGGAGCGGCGTGGCGGTGTCTGCATCTTTTCAGGGTTGGCCGTCGGTCTGCACGATGAAGTCCGTGCCCCGAATGCCGATGGTGGCGGTCTGGGTTTCGACGCGCACGGCGTCGGGGTTGGTCTTGCCGATGAGGCCGGTGATCATGCGCATCGAGCCGCGCAGCAGCGACACGAGCATGCCGCCGTCGCGGGTGGTGCCGTCGAAGTGGAATTCCTTCAGGTCCATGCGCGAGGACGGGCCGACCATCAGCGTGGTGTTGTCGCGCAGCACGACGGCGGCCGACGAATCCGGGCCGGTCACGATGCGATCGACCGCGCCCAGCGCGTCGCCGGGGGCGGCCGTGCGCGTGGCGCCGGCGCTGTCGAGCAGCTGGACGTTGCCGCGCACCGTCTTCACGAACCCGGCCTGCTGGGGCGCGGCTGTTGCTGCGGGCGCTGCAGCGGGTGCCTGGGCCTGGGCCAGGGTGGCTGCGCCGACGATGGCGAGCCCGAGGGCGGCGGTCAAAAATTTCTTCATCATTTGCCTCTCTGTGACTGATTGCTTCGCAATGAGCGCAAATATTAAGGCGAAGGCGTTACATATGGTCACGCGGCTGATAATTCAGCCGATTCCTGCGACGTAATGCCCGCCCGCACAGGCCCTTTTTACCTGATCTTGTTCTTTCTGCATGACGTTGACCCCTAAAACGCTGCTTCGCGTCTCTGTCGCCGTGGCCCTGATCACCATCCTCCTGAAGGGATGGGCCGGCTACCTGACGAACTCGATGGGCCTGATTTCGGACGCCATGGAGTCCTGCGTCAACCTCGCCAGCGCCATGTTCGCGCTGGCCATGGTGACCATCGCCGAGCGCCCGGCCGACGAGGACCATCCCTACGGCCACCACAAGGCCGAGTACTTCTCGTCCGGCTTCGAGGGCCTGCTGATCGTGGCCGCCGCCGTCGCCATCCTGTGGGTGTCGGTGCTGCGGCTGCTGTCGCCGCAGCCGCTGGAGCAGCTGGGCTGGGGCCTGGCGCTGTCGGTGATCAGCTCGGGCTTCAACGCGGCGCTGGCGTTCGTGCTGTTCCGCGCGGCGCGCGCGCACCGCTCCATCGCGCTGGAGGCCGACGGGCGTCACCTGATGACCGATGTGTGGACCTCGGTCGGCGTGCTGGTCGGCATCGTGGCCGTGCATTTCAGCGGCTGGCTCTGGCTCGACCCGCTGATCGCCATCGGCGTGGCGCTCAACATCGTGCGCGAGGGCTTCAAGCTTGTGTGGCGTTCCTCGCAGGGCCTGATGGACGAGGCGCTCGACGCCGAGACGCTCGCCACCGTGCGCGCCACCCTCGACGCCTTCGCCGCCAACCATGCCGAAGGCGACCGCCTGCGCTTCGACGACATGGTGACGCGCGGCGCCGGCCAGCGCCGCTTTGCCGACCTGCACATGCACGTGCCCGGCGACTGGACCCTGCAGCGCGCCGCCAACCTGCGCGACGAGCTGGAGCAGTCGCTCATGGACGCCGTGCCCGGCCTGCGCGTGACCATCCAACTGCTGCCGCTCACCATGGAAGCGCGCGCCACCCGACTCGAGGATCACCATTCATGAAAGCCGTGCTCCAGCGCGTCGCCCACGCCCGCGTCGACATCGCGGGCCAGACCGTCGGCGCCATCGAGGCCGGCCTGCTGGTGCTGCTGTGCGCCGAACGCGGCGACGCCGACAGCGTGGCCGACCGCCTGCTCGCCAAGATCCTCAAGCTGCGCATCTTCTCGGACGAGGCCGGCAAGATGAACCGCAGCGTGCAGGACATCGGCGGCGGCCTGCTGGTCGTGAGCCAGTTCACGCTGGCCGCCGACGTGAGCGGCGGCAACCGCCCCAGCTTCACGCTCGCGGCGCCGCCCGACGAGGGCCGCCGGCTCTACGAGTACTTCGTGGAGCAGGCGCGCGGCGCGCACCCGGTGGTGGCGACGGGCGAATTCGGCGCCGACATGCAGGTGCACCTGCTGAACGACGGGCCGGTCACGATCCCGCTGCAGATGACGGCGTGAACGGCGCGGGGCGGATCACCGCTTCCCACGCCACCTTCGGTTCGTCGTAGCGCAGCACGCGCACCTCCTCGAGGTGCTGCAGCTGCCAGCCGTCGGCAAACAGCCGCTCGACCGCGGCGCGGTCGAAGAAGCGCTTGGGAATGCCGTCCACCGTGTAGAAGACATCTTCGTCCCGCCCGCTGGCCGACGGGCCGCGCGCGCCGTGATGCCGGTCGTTGACCGAATTGAGGCGGCACAGCAGCACGCCACCCGGCCGCAGCACGCGGTGGATGCGCCGCACCAGTGCCAGCGTCTCGTCCCACGCGAAGTAGTGCAGCGACAGGCTCGCGAGCACCGCGCCGACCGTGGCGCCCTGCGCCAGCGGCCATGCGTCGCGGAAATCGCCGCAGTGGAACTCGGCCCCTGCGGGCACGCGTTGCCGCGCCTGCGCCAGTGCGTCGGACGACAGCTCGACCGCCACCACCCGCAAGCCGGCCTCGACCAGCGTGGCGGTGTCGCGACCGGCTGCGCAGCCCAATTCGAACACCGGCCCGTCGCCGGCGCATGCGCGCAGCAGCGGCAGCCAGCGCGGCAGCCAGGGATCGGTGTCCGACACCGCCGCGGCCTCCGCTCAGCGCCCGTACGGGCTGCGAATGCCCAGGCCCGCGAGGATCTCGATTTCGTACGCTTCCATCTCGTCCGCGTCGGCCTCGCTGGTCTCGTGGTCCCAGCCCTGCGCGTGCAGCGTGCCGTGCACCAGCAGGTGCGCGTAGTGCGCGGCGAGCGTCTTGCGGTTTTCCTTGGCCTCGCGCGCCACCACGGGCGCGCACAGCACCAGGTCGGCCATCACGACCGGGCCTTGCGCATAGTCGAAGGTGAGCACGTTGGTGGCGTAGTCCTTGCCGCGGAATTCGCGGTTCAGGCGCTGGCCTTCTTCGGCATCGACGATGCGCACGGTGATCTCGCCGTCGATGTCCAGCGCATGGCGAATCCAGCGGTTCACGCTGTGGCGCGGCAGTGCGGCGCGGTGGCGCTCCACACCCTTGAAGCGCCCGAACTGCAGCGACAGCGACAGGGCCGGAAGCAAGGAGGCCGCCATGTCAGTGGCCTCCCGAGCGCTTGCGCTGCCCGTCGTAGGCATCGACGATCTTCGCCACCAGCGGGTGGCGCACCACGTCGGCGCTCGTGAAGTGCGTGGTCGCGATGCCGGCCACGCGCTTGAGCACGCGCTCGGCGTCGATCAGTCCGCTGAGCTGCTGCTTGGGCAGGTCGATCTGGCTCACGTCGCCCGTCACCACCGCCTTGGCACCGAAGCCGATGCGCGTGAGGAACATCTTCATCTGCTCCACCGAGGTGTTCTGCGCTTCATCGAGGATCACGAAGGCGTTGTTCAGCGTGCGTCCGCGCATGAAGGCCAGCGGCGCAATCTCGAGCACGTTGCGCTCGAAGGCCTTCTGCACCTTCTCGTAGCCCATGAGGTCGTACAGCGCGTCGTACAGCGGGCGCAGGTAGGGGTCGACCTTCTGCGTCAGGTCGCCCGGCAGGAAGCCCAGGCGCTCGCCCGCTTCCACGGCGGGGCGCGTGAGCACGATGCGCTGCACCGCCGCGCGCTCCAGCGCATCGACCGCGCAGGCCACCGCCAGGTAGGTCTTGCCGGTGCCGGCCGGGCCGATGCCGAAGGTGATGTCGTGCTTGGCGATGTTGTCCAGGTACAGCGCCTGGGTGGGCGTGCGCGCGCGCAGGTCGGCGCGGCGCGTGACGAGCATGGCCGCGTCCTCGTCGCTCATCGAGCCGTCGCCGGCCAGCGTGAGCTGCACCACGGCCGGGTCGATGGCGCGCTGGGCGATCTCGTACAGCGCCTGCAGCACCTCCATGGCGCGCTGCGCCGAGGCCTTGGGGCCGTCGACCTTGAACTGCTCGTGGCGGTGCGCGATCTTCACGCCCAGGGCGTCCTCGATGCGGCGCAGGTGCGCATCCAGCGGGCCGCACAGGTGGCCGAGGCGCGAATTGTTCAGGGGGGTAAAGGTGTGTCGCAGAATCACGCCGGACATTTCAAGGAAAAAGGGCACCCATGATAGGCAAACTGACCGGCACGCTCGCAGAGCGCAACCCCCCGCAGGTGGTGGTGGACTGCAACGGCGTCGGCTACGAGGTCGACGTGCCGATGAGCACGTTCTACAACCTGCCCAACGTCGGCGCGAAGGTGTCGCTGCTCACGCACTTCGTCGTGCGCGAAGACGCGCAGATTCTCTACGGCTTCGGCACCGCCGAGGAGCGGGCGGCCTTCCGCCAGCTCATCAAGATCACCGGCGTGGGCCCGCGCACCGCGCTGGGCCTGCTCTCGGGCATGAGCGTGGGCGAGCTGGCGCAGGCCATCACCACGCAGGAGCTGGGCCGGCTCGTGAAGATCCCGGGCATCGGCAAGAAGACCGCCGAGCGGCTGCTGCTGGAGCTCAAGGGCAAGCTGGGCGCCGACATCGGCCTGCCGGCGCATGCCGCGTCCGACGCGCAGGCCGACATCCTGCAGGCGCTGGTGGCGCTGGGCTACAGCGACAAGGAAGCCGCGCTCGCGCTGAAGGCGCTGCCGAAGGACGCGAGCGTGAGCGACGGCATCAAGATGGCACTGAAAGCCCTGGCGAAGTGAGTTGGCGCGAGGCGTGGTCGCGCGCGCAGGCGCTGCGCCACGAGTCGGCCGAGACCGACGCCGTGCTGATGCACACGGCCATGGCCTTGTCGGTGCCGATCATCTGGCTCTACGGCTTCGCGGGCGTGGCCTACGGCCAGTTGCCGATGCTGACGCCGGCCGGCTTCGTCGACATGCCGGGCGTCTGCGCATGGCTCACGGCGGTCATGGCGTTCGCGGTCGGCGTCCTGTTCATCGACTGGCTGGTGCGCGGTGACCTGGCACCGCCGCCGGTGCCGACGTCGATCGTCGTGCGGCACTGGCAGTCGGGCTGGCCCCGGTCGCCGGCGTTGCCGCCCGAGCCCTCGCCCGGCTTCCTGCAGGGCAGCGCCTCGCCGTTTCGCAGCGTGTGCCTGCTCGTCGCGGCCGTGGCCTGCGTGTCGGCGCTGGTGTTCAGCGGCCTCGACACGCTGGGCTGGTCGGTCGTCGCGCGGCCGGGTGGGCTGGCGCCGCGCGCCGAGTGGCCGCTGTACCCGCTGCCGTGGATCTGGCCCTGGCTGCTGCCGCTGGCGCGCCAGCCCTTCGCGCTCGGCACCGTCGCGGTCGGCGCGGTGCTGCTCGTCGCGGCGATCTTCATGCGCTGGCGCCGGATGCGCGGCGCTTGGTTTCCGTTCTTCACGGCGCTGCCGATCCTCGTGGCACCGCATTTCCTGGGCGCCGCCGGCTTCGACTACGCCGCCGCGCGCGGGCTCGGCGGCCTGAACGAACCCGCACTGGCGAGTGCGCTCGCGCAGCATCCGGGGCGCTACAACGTCTACACTTTCCTGAGCCTGTGGGGCGGCATCGGTGCCGGCACGGTCGGCCTGGTGCTTGGCTTCTGGTTCGGCCGCTCGCGGGTCATGGACGAGGACTGAGCGCTGACCCGGCGCCCTGCAAGGAGACACCCTCTGTGAGCGCTTCTTTCTTCGATTCGCCCGCGCACCTGAGCGGCGGCCCCCTCACGCCGCGGATGCGCGCCGAGATGCCGTTCGAGTTCGTCGGCCCGCGCCTGCAGGCCGTGTGCGGCAATTTCACGCCCGTGCCCATGCCGCGCCAGCAGACCGTCTCGGGCGGCATCGAGGTGCGGCGTGCCGGCGGGGTCGACGTGGCGCTCATCGGCCAGAACCTGCAGCGCGTGCATCGCGATGCGCAGGCCATCCGGCGCGACGACCGCGAGCACTTCTTCCTCGTGTTCCAGGACCACGGCGGCGCGCTCATGTGCCAGGGCGCGCAGCAGATCGCGGTGCAGGCCGGCGACATCGTGCTGATCGATTCGGCGCGGCCCTCGGAGTTCGTCTACGACGGCGCCAGCTCGCAGCAGGTGTCGGTGCACCTGCCGCGCGCCGACATGCTCGCGCGCTTCGGCCCCACGCTGCAGGGCGGCGTGTGCGTGCGGCGCGGCGACGCGCTGGGCTTCGCGATGCGCGCCATCCTCGCGCGCCTGCTCGACAGCGGGCAGTCCGACGACGCGCACCTGGTTGAGGCCTTTCTCGGCGTGTTCGGCTCGGTGCTGGTCGAGCGTGCGCGGCAGGCGCCCGCGCTGCTGTCGCGCAACGCCGGCGAGGGCGTGCTGCGCCGCGCGATGGACCACGTGGCACTGCAGTTCCACGACCCGGCCTTCCACGCGGGCGAACTGGCGCGCCACCTGGGCGTGTCGCCGCGGCTGCTGCAGCGGGCCTTCGAGGCACTGGGCGTTTCGCCGAGCCGCCACATCCTCGACACCCGGCTGGCGGCGGCGCGCGCCGCGCTCGACGCAGCGGCCCGGCAGGGCGGCCCCGCGCCGGCCATCGCACAAGTCGCCTACGACTGCGGCTTCAACGACCTGTCGTTCTTCTACCGCGAGTTCCGCAAGCGCTACGGCATGCCGCCGGGGCGCCTGGCACTTGGACCCCTGACGCACTGACGCCTGAGTCCATTCGCTGACGCCTGGCTCCAAGACGCCGGCCCCTGCTTTTCCTACAGTGACCCGGCGCGCCCGCCCTGCGGCGGCGCGCGCCAGCGTCAACCCAACCAGGACAAAGCAATGCAAGAGACAAGAATGACGATCGACGGTCGCGCGGTGCCAGGCACGGCCTCCTTCGAAGTGCGCAACCCCGCCAACGGCCAGGTGATCGGCACCGCGCCGAACGGTTCGCGCGACGACCTCGCCGCCGCTGTGGCCGCTGCGCAGAAGGCCTTCACGAGCTGGTCGCGAAAGTCCGACGACGAACTGGCCGCCGCCTGCCGCGCCGTCACCGAGAAGATCGGCGCGCACGCCGAAGAGCTGGCGCGCCTGCTCACGCTGGAGCAGGGCAAGCCGCTCAACGGCCTGGGCTCGCGCTGGGAGCTGGGCGGCGCCGCTGCCTGGGCCGGCGCCACCGCGGCGCTGTCGCTGCCGCCGCGCGTGCTGCAGGACAACGCGCAGGGCCACGTCGAGATCTTCCGCAAGCCCGTGGGCGTGGTGGGCTCGATCACGCCGTGGAACTTCCCCGTGCTGATCGCCGTGTGGCACGTGCTGCCGGCGCTGCGCACGGGCAACACGGTCGTCATCAAGCCTTCGCCGTACACGCCGCTGGCCACGCTGCGTTTTGTCGAGCTGCTCAACGAGGTGCTGCCCGAAGGCGTGGTCAACAGCGTGAGCTGCGACGACCGCACCTCCAACCTCGGCGCCGACATGGCGAGCGACCCCGTCATCCGCAAGATCGTGTTCACCGGTTCCTGCGCCACCGGCAAGAAGGTGATGCAGTCGGCCGCCAGCACCATGAAGCGGCTCACGCTCGAGCTCGGCGGCAACGACGCCGGCATCGTGCTGCCCGACGCCGACCCCAAGGCCATCGCCGAAGGCCTGTTCTGGGGCGCGTTCCTCAACAACGGCCAGACCTGCGCGGCCATGAAGCGCCTGTACGTGCACGCCAGCATCCACGACGAGGTGTGCGAGCACCTCGCGGCCTTCGCGAAGCAGGTGCCGATGGGCGACGGCATGGACGAGAAGAACGTGCTCGGCCCGGTGCAGAACCGCATGCAGTTCGACAAGGTCGCGCGGCTCGTGGCCGACGCGAAAAAGAAGGGCCAGGTGCTCACCGGCGGCGAACCGGGCCAGGGCCTGTTCTTCCCCGCGACCATCGTCGCGGGCCTGAAGAACGGCGATGCGCTGGTCGACGAAGAACAGTTCGGGCCCGCGCTGCCCGTCATTCGCTACACCGACGTCGAAGAGGCCATCCGCGCCGCCAACGACAGCGAGAACGGCCTCGGCGGTTCCGTGTGGTCCAAGGACATCGAGCACGCCAAGCGCATCGCGTCGCGCCTGGAGTGCGGCTCGGTGTGGATCAACAAGCACGGCGCCATCCAGCCCAACGCGCCCTTCGGCGGCGTGAAGGGCTCGGGGCTCGGCGTGGAGTTCGCGGAAGAAGGGCTGAAGGAGTACACCGACGCGCAGGTGATCTTCTCCTGATGCATTGCAGAGCGTGGCGTGCGCCACGCTCTGTTCAGGTGCGCAGCGCGGCGGTCAGTGCGCCGAGCAGCGCATCGGTCTCGACCAGGCTCGGCGGATGGATCGGCGCCGGCCACGTGCTGTGGATCGCGACCACGAGCCGTTCCTTCGGATGGATGTAGACCTGCTGGCCGAAGATGCCCAGCGCGGCGAACAGGCCGCCGTCGAGTTCGGGCAGCGCCTTCGCGCCGGTCGGGAAGGTCCACCACTGGTAGCCGTACCCCATCGGTTCGAAGCCCGCGAGCGTGCCGGGCGCGAGGTGGCTGGTTGCATCGACGCGCGTGGCATCGGCCACCCAGCCATCGGGCAGCACCTGCTGGCCACCGGCCACACCGCCGCCGAGCACGAACAGGCCGAAGCGCCCGAAGTCGCGCAGCGTGGCGTTCACGCCGCTGCCGGTGAACTCCTGGCCATCGACCGCATCGAGCTGCCAGTAGGCGTCGGCCTCCATGCCGAAGGGCGCCCAGATTTTTTCCGAGAGGTAGTCGCTGATCGGCCGGCGGATCGCGCTGGCCAGGATCTCGCCGACCAGGCAGGTCTCGCCGGTGCTGTAGTTGAAGCGCGTGCCCGCCGGTGCCACGCGCGGGCGTTGCGCCATGAACTTCAGCACCGCGCCTTTTTCGCGCGTGAGCTGCACGCGCATCAGCTGGCGCCGGTCGGAGTCGGCGTCGAGGTAGTCCTCGTTCCAGGCCACGCCGGAGCTCATCTGCAGCACCTGCTTCACTGAGACCTCGTCGTAGGCCGAGCCACGCAACGCGGGCAGGTAGCGCACCACCGGGTCGTCGAGGCTGGCGATGTGGCCGTCCCGCACGGCCGCGCCGACCAGCGTGGAGGTCAGTGACTTCGCGACCGAGAACGACAGCCACTTCGTCGCCGCGTCGTTGCCCATGGCGTAGCGCTCGAGCACGACGTGGCCGTCCTTGATCACCAGCAGGCCGGCCGTGTGGTTGCGCGCCATGAACGCGTCGATGCCGAAGCGCTGCGCATCGACGGGCCTGCCCTCGGGCAGCGGATGCACGTGCGTGCCGCGCCGGATCGCGCGCGTCGCGTAGAGCCGGTCCATCTGGCGGTAGGTCGGCGCCTGCAGCGCGGGCGCCAGCGTCATCAGGTCTTCGTAGCGGCCGATGGCCTCGCCGTTCGCCGCGGTCATTTCGCGGGCCGGTTCAGCCCCAGCGTCGGCGTCTCGTCGAAGAAGTTCCAGGGCTTGAGCAGCGCATGCACCCATTCGGTGGGCATGATCGGCCACTCCTCGGCGCGCGCGACGTGCGTGGTGCCGGTGGTGAGCCACACCACGTTGTCGGTGTTCACGATCTCCTGGTTGTCGGCCGTGAACTGGCCCAGGCCCGTGTCCTTGTTCGAGCGGTTCGGGTACTTGCCTTCGGGGAACAGCTCCTCCGGGTCGTAGCGCGTCACCCAGAGCTGGCGGTCCATGAAGCTCAGGCGGTGGTTGATCCACTCGTCCTTCGCGAAGTTGGCGCCCTTGGCGATGGGGTGCGTGCCGCCCGCGTACGGAATGAGCTGGTACGAGATCGGGTTGCCGACCTTGTTGTTGCGCGACGGGTTGCTCAGCAGGCGGATGGTCGACGGGTCGAACTTCTGCGCCGCCTGCTGCTCGGTGCGCACCGTGCGCTGCACCGTCTGCATGGTGCTGGTGCGCGGGCCGCCGCGCGTGTTGGGCAGCACCACGGGGTCGACCTCGGTGAGCGTGTTCTGCTCGCCGTCCACATCGAGGTCGAGGCGGAAGTTGTAGATGTGCTGGTGCGTGGTGCCGACGATGTGGTGGTCCAGCAGCGTGCCGTAGCGCGTGTCCTCGGCGGCCGTGGGGTCCTGCATGGTGCGCGACTTCACGCCCTTCACCGCCTCGATACCGGTGGCGCCCGCGTGGATGCCGATGGTGCCGTTCTCGGCGAACACCCAGTCGAACAGGTAGTCGTAGTTGCCCACCGTGCTGATCCAGCGCACCACCAGCTCGCGCCGCTCGGTGCTGATGTTGGGCTTGCCCATTTCCTGGTGCTTGAACTCGGGGTCGGCATAGCGCTCGAAGACGGCGATGGCGCGCGGCACCTTGGTGGGTGCGCCGGTGTAGTCGGCCAGCGTGGCGTCCAGCAGCACGGCGTTCTGCGGCGCGTCCTTGTTCGGTTCGATGGGCGAGGTGAGCGTGCCCATGCCGTACTCGCCCGAGTCGAGGTACGCCTTGAAGTACCAGCCGGTGTCGGGATCGCCGTAGGGCACGATCATGCCGCCCAGCGAGCCTTCGTACATCACCTTGCGCTTCGTGCCCTTGTCGTTGTAGGTGACGGTGGACAGCACCAGGCCCACGCGCGAGTCGAGCCGCACGTGGAAGTCCCAGTTGCGCCAGTGCATCGTGTGGCCGGTGATCGTGTAGTTCTTGCCCTCGGGCTCGGTGATCTCCAGCGGCTTGGGCGCGGGCGTGGCCGCGCGGTCGCGCCCGTCGTAGGGCGTGGGCTTGAGCGGCACGGGCACCAGGCCGCCGTCCTCGATCTTGATGACCTTCTTCTGTTCCAGGTCGACCACCGCCACCAGGCCCTCGATGGGGTGGGCCCAGTAGTTGCCGTCGCCCACGTCCAGGTAGCTCACCACCTTCAGCAGGCGGTCTTCCTGGCGCAGCGAATCCTTGCCGTCGAAGTAGCCCACGGTGAGCGGCGTGGCCACCACCTTCTTCACGTCGGCGATGCCGCGCGTGGCAAGCGCCTTGGCGTAGTCGGGGCTGGCCTCGATGGCGCTCTGCACGGTGGCGAAGTCGTCCAGCAGCACCATGCCGTGCGCGCCCTCGATGGGTTTCCATGCGGTGAGCGTGCGCGCCGCGAGGTCGACCGTGCCCTCGATGACCTTCTTGCCGTCGAGCGCCACGAAGGCCGCCTGGCGCGGCGCGCGCACGGGTTGGCCGGTGAGGGCGAAGTTCCAGACCTCGTCCTTGGGCGGGCGCTTCACGCTGATCTCGGTGAAGCGCAGGCCGGCCTTGTGGCGCCCCGAGGCCTTCAGCACCTCGAGCGTGGCCTGGATCTCGGCCTCGGTCAGCGGGTTCAGCGGGTTGGGCACGCGCTCGACCACGAAGGTCTTGTCCAGGCTGGACTGGAACACCTGGTTCACGAAGTCGTGCGGCACGTAGGCCGCGCCCTTGCGCATGACCACGGGCACGTCCAGCTGCATCGGCTGGCCGTTGACCAGCGCCGTCTTCGAGCCGGGCTTCAGGCGCACCAGCGTGCCGTTGCGCGCCACGGTGAACACGTTGGCAAAGCTGTCCCAGCGCAGCGTGCCGCCGAAGTCTTCCACCGTCTTCTTCAGTGGCACCATGTGGGCCGCGCCGCCGTGGGCCCGGGCCGGCTCAGTGCTCAGGGGGCCGAGGGCGAGCGCCAGGGCAGAGGCCAGGGCGGTGCCCAGGAGACGCCGTGCGGCGCCGCGGCCGGGCGTTCGGTGGTAGCTGCTGCGCATGGCTGCATCCTTCTTCGCGTGTGGTGGTGGACAACCGCGAAGGTAAGAGCGCCGCCGGCGCGGGCGTTATCAAGATTTGGCAAACCACCGCGCGCGCGTGGCGGACGGCAGCTCGCCGAACAGGCGCGCGTAGTCGATGGCAAAGCGCGACAGGTGCCAGAAGCCCCAGCGCGCGGCGATGTCGCCGATGGTGTCCTCGCGGCAGGCCTGCATCTCGCAGCGCACGCGGTTCAGGCGCATCACGCGCAGGTAGGTGACGGGGCTCAGGTGCAGCACGTCCTCGAAGGCGTACTGCAGCGAGCGGCGCGACACGCCGGTGGCCGCGCACAGGTCGGGCACGCTGATGGGCTCGTCGGCGTGCGCCTGCATGTACTCGCGCGCCTTGGCCACGATGTGGCGGCGCGCCGCCGAACTGGCGGGCAGCCGGGCCTCGAAGGCCTCGGAGCCCATGCACTGCAGCACCGCGTCGGCCAGCGACAGCGACAGCATGTGGCGCGCAGCCGGCTGTTCCAGCTGCGCGAGGTTGTCGCGCGCCAGCGACAGGGCGGCGCCCAGCAGGCGGGTGAAGGCGGTCTCGTCGAAACCGGGGTGCTGCACCGGCGCGGGCGCCGGCATGCGCAGCGCGAAGTCGGGGCCGAACAGGGTGGTGGCCAGCTTCGCCAGCGGTTCGGTGTCGACGCACACGGCCATCAGGTCCATGCCGGCGCCGGCCAGCAGCTCGAACTCGCGCTGCGGCGACAGCGCGATGAGCCGCCGCCCGTCGAGGTCGTGGCCGCAGTACCAGCTGCCCGGGGCCGTCACGTCGATCACGGCCAGGCACAGGGCGCCCGGGCGGCCGTGGCCGTGCTGCAGCACCGTCTGGTTGGCGTGTTCGTGGAACACCTGCACGAAATCCAGGTGCAGGTCTTCGGACAGCCCCTCGAAGCGGCCGTTCGACAGCTGCTCGTAGTGCTGCTTCCAGGTGCCCACGCCCGAGGCTTGGGCCTGGGCTTCGGCGGTGAGTTGTCGGCTGAAGTGAAGAAGCTCGGTCATGGTGCGCGCTGGCGCAGTTGCCATCGCGCAGCCGATGAGCAGAAACCGTGCCTGTCACGGCGCAGTGTGTGGGAAGCGCCGCCGCCCGACCATGTTGCTTACCCTTGGTCAGGGCCGCTCAGGCGTTCATTCGAGCGTCAGGCCGATGTCCTTCACCAGCGCGCCCCAGTCGCGCAGGTCGCTGCGGATGGTGGCGGTGAACTGCTCGGGCGTGTTCTGCGGCAGGTCGTTGAAGTTCAGCTCGTACATGCGGCGCACCACCGCGGGGTCGCGCAGCACCTGGTTCACGGCCTCGTTGAGCTTCTTCACGACGGCGGGCGGCGTCTTGGCGGGCGCCAGCAGGCCGTACCAGGCGTAGGTGGTGAAGGGGTAGCCGCTCTCGGTCATGGTCGGCACGTCGGGCAGCATCGGGATGCGCGAGGGGCCGCTGTTGGCCAGCGCCCGGATGCGCCCGGCGCGCACGATCTCCACGGTCGAGGAGATGTCGGCGAAGGCCGCATCGACCTGGCCGCCCACGAGGTCCTGCACGCAGGGGCCGCTGCCCTTGTAGGGCACGTGCGTCATCACGAGGCCGGCCTGCTTCTTCAGGCTTTCCATCGCCAGGTGGCCGCCCGAGCCGTTGCCCCACGAGCAGTAGCTGAGCTTGTCGGGCCGCGCCTTGGCGTAGGCGACGAACTCCTGGATCGTCTTCACCGGCAGGTCCTTGCGCACCAGCAGCAGGTTGCCGCCGCGCCCGACCTGGGCGATGGGCATGAAGTCCTTCAGCGGGTCGTAGGGCAGCTTCTTGTAGAGGCTGGGGTTCACCACCATCGTCGCGGCGTAGGTGAACAGCAGCCGGTAGCCGTCGGGCGTGGAACGCGCCACCACCTCGCTGCCGAGGATGCCGTTGGCACCCGGGCGGTTGTCGACCACGAAGGGCTGCTTCAGGATCTTGCCGAGGCCGTCGCCGATCAGCCGCGCGATGGTGTCGGTGCCGCCGGCCGCCGCGGTGGGCACCACCAGCGTCACGGGCTTGTCGGGGTAGCTGTCGGCTTGTTGTGCGTGGCTGGCCGTTGCCAGTGCGGCCAGGGAGCAGGCGGCCAGCAGCGTGCGCAGGCCGAAGCGGAATGGTGTTGTCGTTGTCATGGTCCGTGTCTCCGATGGAAAGGCTTCAGCGGATGCCGAAGCGCGCCTGCGTGCCTTGTTCGATCATGTCCGCGCCCACGCGATACAGGTTGCGCGAGACGTAACTGGGCACTTCGCGTGCACGCTCGCGCAGCCATTCGGCCTTGAGCGAGCGCGCCTCGGCGATCTCGGTGGCCTCGCCCTCGGCGGTGGCCAGCAGGTCGATCACGTGCAGCGCGAGCTGCCACTGCTTGCCAGCAGCCAGCGCGCGTGCCTGGTCGATCACGCCGCGCTTGTCGGTGATGGCATCGGCCACCGCGCGGCCGATGGCCTCGGGCGCGGCCGGGTGCAGCGAGGTCGGGTTGCGGTCCCACCAGCCGTTCTCCGAGCGGTAGATGTCGCGCACGATGTAGCCCGGGTCGCCGTAGGTGGGCTTCATCCACTCGACCGCGAACAGCTCGTCGGGAAAGCGGATGCGCGCCAGGATGTCGCGCTCGTTGAGCCCTTCGTTCATGAGCCGCACCACCTCGGCGCGCACCCAGCGCAGCGCGCGGGCCGTGTGCACGAGCACGTGCTGCACCTGGTCTTCGCCCTCGAGCGTGGCGCCGAATTCGCGCACCGCCTTGCGCGGCTTCAACGCCGCCAGCGCCTCCAGCGTGTCGGCCCAGCGCACCGTGTCGCGCATCGTGCGAAAGGGCGTGCCGATGTTGGGAATGGAGTCGATCAGCGCCGCGCCGCCGTACAGCACGCGCTGCGCCGGGCTCCACAGCGCGATCGCGTCGTCGGTTTCCGAGGGCGCCCAGCGCAGTTCGATGCGGCGCTCGCCGCTGCCGATCTGCAGCACGTCGTCGAAGGTCTCGGTGGGCGGGTGCGTCACCAGCCGGTGGTCGAAGAAGCCGGCGGGGCGGTTGAACTGGATCTCGGCCATGCGGTGCTGCAGGGCCAGCGTCTCGCGGTAGCGCGCCAGGCGGCGCGGCACGTTGCGGTGCGCAATGATGCGCGGCGGCGCATCGCCGCGCGCGGCGGCATGGGCCAGCCACATCGGCACGCCGGCGTTGTAGCCGATGTGGCCGTGGCTGAAGCACAGCGCATGCACCGGCGCGTCGCTGAGCTGGCGCAGCGCGTCGATCATGCCCTGCGTCACCGAGCCGCCCGGGCCGGCGTCGATCACGACCAGGCCCACGTTGGTCTCGGCCACGAACGATTGACCCTGTCCGCGCAGGATGTGCAGGCCGGGCGCCACGGTCTCGGTGCCGGTGCCGACGATGAGGAAGGGTTTTTCTTCTTCTGTGGCTTGGGGTTTTTCAGCGGTGGCGCTCATGCGGAATCCTTGGTGACGGTGAGGGGCGGCAGCTGGTAGCGGCCGTCGAGCAGTTCGGCGCGCGGCACGTAGGCGCGCAGGCACAGGTAGAAGCTGCCTTCGGGGGCCGGCAGCCAGTTGGCGAGCGCGACCTCGCTGTCGGGGCGCGCATGCTGGATGTGCAGCGTGAGCCCGCCGTCCGCATCGCGCCGCAGCCCCGGCGTGCGGTCGCCGACGGCGTAGCGGTCGATGGGGTTGTCCACCAGCATGTAGTCGCGCGTGTCGTACATCGTGAGCGACCAGAAGGCGTCGACCGGCGGCAGTGCGTCGGGCGCGAAGCGCAGCGTGTAGCGGCGCTGGCCGGTGAGGGCCTTGCCCGTGGCGTCGTGCCAGGCCATCGGGTAGGTGGCCTCGCGGCTTTCGAGCATGCCGATGTACTTGAGCGCGATCAGCGCGCGCGCCAGGTGGTCGTCGCCGAAGGAACCTTCGACCAGCGGCATCTGCACCCAGCCCGAGGCCGTGGTGCGGCCCGACTGCGCCTCGCGCAGCCGCGGCAGCACGGTGTCGAGCGCGGCCTGCAGCGCGGCGCGCTGGCCGTCGTCGAGCGCATGTGCGTCAGGCCCGATGCCGAGCGCCGCATAGCGCGCGAGCTGCGCGGCATCGCCAGCCGGCGGTGCGTTGTCGCGCAACGCCGCGTTCACTTGCGCGGCGAAGTGCGCGGCGGTGAGCGGTGCCTTCGGATCGCAGCCCGGGTCGAAGGCGCGCGGCGCCGAGGCGCGGCCGGCTTCCCAGTCGGCCAGCGTGCGCACGAGAAAGCCGTCCTGCAGCGCGTTGACGGCCGGCACGTCCTGCGGGCCGTCGACCAGCAGGCGCCCGATGATCCACAACCAGCGCGTGGGCGCCTCGATGCGCGCGCCCGGTGCGTTGAAGACCGCGGGCAGCGTGCCGCGCCATCCCGGCGGCGTGAGCACGAAGGCGCGCGCCGCCGTGCCCGTGAGGCGCTGCCCCAGGTGGGCGAAGGGGTTGGTGAAGAAGTCGAGCAGGCCCAGCACGTAGTAGCGCCCGGCGGTGTCGGGCACGTCGATCACGAGCGGGCCCTCGCCCAGGTCGAGCCAGGCGTTGGTGTAGAGCGTGTCGTTGTTCGGCGTGACGACGCGGCTCTTGCCCGCGCCCAGCAGCTGGCGCGCGTGTGTGAACACGTTGCACCAGCGCAGCGGCTTGGGCGCCTCGCCGGCGGCGTCGGTGCGCTGCGGCGAGGTGGCCGCGCGCATGCGGCTCATCTCGTACAGCGGGTAGGCGTAGACCACGGCCTCTTCGGCCAGGGCGTGAAGGGAGTCGGTGTGCGGCTGCATCGTGCTCAGCCCTCTTGTGCCTGCAGGGCCGGGATGCGCCAGCTCTGCACGCCCTCGCGCGGGTAGTACATGCGCAGGATCAGGTAGAAGCGCCCGGCCGGCGCGGGCAGCCAGTTGGCGGCGTCGGCGGGGCGCGCGTGGCCCACCACCAGCTCGAGGCTGCCGTCGGCGTTGCGCTTCAGCCCGGGCGTGCGGTCGCCGATGGCGTGGCGGCGGATGTCGTTGGGGTAGAGAAAGCGGTCGCTGTCGTACAGCGTGACCGACCAGAAGGCGTCCGCGGGCGGCAGGTCGCCGGCCTCGAAGCGCATCGTGTAGCGGCGCTGGCCGTCCAGCGGCTCCTGCGTGGCGTCGTGGTGCGCGGCGGCGTACACCGCCTCGCTGGTGGCCAGCGCGCCCAGGCCCAGGTAGGCGGTGCGCGCGCGGCCGAGGAACTCGTTACCGTAGCGGCCGGTGGCCGGCGTCATCGACCAGGGCTTGGGCCGGCGGTTGCGGCCCACGGCGCCGACCAGCTGCACGCCTTCGGCGAAGCCTTCGATCAGGCCTTCGCGCAGCGGTGCTTCGAGTGCGTCCCACGAGAACGCGGCGTTCGCCAGCAGCCCGCCCTGGCCGAACCACGCCACGAGGCCGCGGTCTTCCACGCGGCCCGGCGCCTCGGCCAGCGCGTGGCACACGTTGGTGAAGAAGCGCGGCGCCACTTGCGCGGCCGGCTCGCCGTGCTCGAAGGCGGCGGCCATGGCGTCTTCGTGCGGACCGGCCCACTGTTCGATGGCGGCCGGGCGGCCCTGCAGCACGGTGCCGGGCGCGGGCTTCAGCTGGATCTCCGACTGCAGCGCGCGCGCGGCCGGCCAGTCGCTTTCATCACCCACCAGGATGCGGCCGATGAGCCAGACCAGGTCGGTCGGGCAGCGCACCACGCGGTGGCCGGCGAGCGATTCCGGCACGGTGCCGCCGGGGCCCACCAGCACCACGGTCTCGCCCTCGGGGTTGCAGTTGCGCGGGCCCAGGTTCTCGAAGTTCTCGGTGTAGGCGTCGTACAGCGGCAGCACGAAGTAGCGCCCCGGGTGCCGCGCCGACGCGGGCACGGTGAGCAGCATCGGCCCGTGCGCCAGGTGCAGCCAGGCCATGGTGTAGAGCAGGTCGTTGGCCGGCGTGACCACGTCGCGGTCTTCGTGGGTGGACGGGCGCGGCGCGTGGTGCAGCGTGTTCAGCGGCGCGCGCACGTCGGAGCCGGCCGAGGCGCCGCTGCGGCGTTCGGCGCGCGGCGCGGTCTGCATGGCGCAGGTGCGGTAGGTCTCGGTGAGCGGATAGCCGTAGACGAAGGCGGCCAGGCCGATGGAACGGGCGAGCGCCTTGCGGGCGGCGGCGATGTCGGGCACGGGAGCGGGAGCGTTCATGGGAAAGACCTCGGGGTTCGGAAAGAGGGAGAAGGGAAGGCGGTTCAGTCGAGCTTCACGCCCGTGGCCTGCGTGAGCTTCAGCGTCACGGGCAGGAAGGCCTTGTAGGCCGCGGCGGCCTCGGGCGGCAGGTTGCCCACGGGCTCGGCGCCGAGCTCTTCGATGCGCCGGCTCACCTCGGGCTGGCGCACCACCGCGCTGACCTCGCGGCCCAGGCGCTCGACGATGGCGTCGGGCGTCCTGGCCGGCGCCATCAGCGAGGTCGGGCCGGTCATGGCGTAGACCTCGTCGGCGTAGCCCTGCTCGGCGAAGGTGGGCACGTCGGGCAGCGCGCGGGCGCGCCGGGGACCGGCCACGGCCAGCGGGCGCAGCTTGCCGGCCTTGATGTACGGCTGCAGCGTGGTGACCGAGCCCACGGTCATCTGGATCACGCCGCCGATCAGGTCGATCGCCATCGGGCTCTCGCCCTTGTAGGGCACGTGCATCGTCTGCAGGCCGTAGGCCTTGTCCATGTAGACCTGCACCTGGTGCGGCTGCGTGCCCGGGCCCCACGAGCCCATCGAGTACTTGCCGGGCGCGGCCTTGGCGGCGGCGATCAGGCTCTTGAAGTCGGTGGCCGGCACCGAAGGGTGCACCGCCAGCACGGTGCGCGTGGTGGCGATGTCCGACACCATGCGCAGGTCGGTGCGCGGGTCGTAGGGCAGCTTGCTGTAGAGCACCAGGTTCGCGGTGACGGGCCCCGGCACCGTGAGCAGCAGCGTGTGGCCGTCGGGCGGGCTCTTGGCGACGTAGTCGGTGCCGATGATGCCGCCCGCGCCGCTGCGGTTCTCGACCACCACCGGCTGGCCCAGCCGCTTCGACAACCCTTCGGCCACGAGCCGCGCGAGGATGTCGGTCGAGCCGCCCGCTTGGTACTGCACGATGATGCGCACGGGCTTGGAGGGAAAGGGCGCCTCCGTGGCTGCCGCCGCGCTGGCCGCGAGCACCAGTGCCGCGCCCGCGCCAAGTGCGCGCCCGAGTCCGTTCTTCGATGTCGTCGTCATGCGATGTCTCCGGTGGTTGTTGTTGTGCTTCAGGGCGCGCGGCCGACGACCAGCGCGTCGACCGCCACGCAGCCGCCCTCGGCCTTCGGGCGCGCGATCAGCGGGTTGATCTCGGCGCTGTCGAGCGAGTCACCCGCGCGCTGCGCGAAGTCGGCCAGCGCGCACAGCGCGTCGGTGATCGAATCGAGGTCGACCGGCGGCCGGCCGCGCGCGCCGTTCAGGATCGCGAAGGCGCGCAGCTCGCGCACCATGGCCAGTGCGTCGTCGCGCGCGATCGGCAGCGCGCGCAGCGACACGTCGCGCAGCGTCTCGACGTGGATGCCGCCCAGGCCGAACATCAGCACCGGTCCGAACACCGGGTCCCGGTGCACGCCCGCGATGCATTCGACGCCGCCGCTCAGCATGCGCGCCACCAGCGCGCCGTCGAGCCGCGCCTCGGGCCGGACGGTGCGCGCGAGGTCGCGCGTGCGCTCGAAGGCCGCGCGCGCCTGCGCCGCGCCGCGCAGCCCGAGCGCCACGCCGCCGACGTCCGACTTGTGCGGAATGTCGGCGCTGACGATCTTCACCACCACCGCCTCGCCGAGCGCCTCGGCGGCGGCCGCGGCTTCGTCGGCGCTGCGCACCACGCGGTGCGCGACCACGGGCACGCCGGCATCGGCCAGCAGCGCGAGCGCGTCGGGCTCGGACAGGGTGCCAGGCGCGAGCGTCAACGGCGCCTTGGTTGATGCGGGCGTTGCAGCCGCCGCCGTCGCAGGCTTCAGCCCCGCGAGCGCAGCGATCGTGCGGATGCCATCCGACGGGTCGGCGAACACCAGGCAGCGCATGGCCTCGAGTTCGGCGCGGCGCTGTGGCGTCAGCAGTGTGCTCACCGCCAGCAGCGTGTCGGGATAGGCCTCGCGCAGCGAGCTCACCAACGCGCGCAGCACCGGCCAGAACGCGTCCGACGCGCCCGCGGCGGCCAGGAAGCCCATCCACGAGGCAAAGCCCTGGTCGTCCAGCATCACGCGCGCCGTGCGATCGATCAGCGTCATGTCGTTGGTCACCTGGCCCGTGATGTCCACCGGGTTGCGCGGTGCCGCGAAGGGCACCCAGCGGCGCAGCGTGTCCTGCGCGGCCTCGCTCAGCGGCCGGGCATCCAGGCCCTGGGCCGAGGCCTCGTCGGCCATCAGCGCGCCGACGCCGCCCGAGAGCGTGAACAGGCCGATCGAGCGGTCGCGCGGGCGGCCCGCCACGGCCGCGCTGTGGGCCAGGTCGAAGAACTCCGTGAGGTTGCGCGCGCGCAGCACGCCGTACTGGCGGAACACGGCGTCGTACACCGCGTCGTCGCCCGCCAGCGCGGCGGTGTGCGAGGCCGCGGCCTCCGCGCCCAGCGCGGTGCGCCCGACCTTGACCATCACCACCGGCTTGCCGTTGGCCTGCGCCAGGGCCAGCGCAGCGCGCAGGCGGGGGCCGTCGCGGCAGCCTTCCATGTAGGCCATGATCACGTCGGTGTCGGGGTCCTGCGCGAGCCAGGCCAGGCAGTCGGCGACCTGCACGTCGGCCTCGTTGCCGGTGGTGGCCCACAGCGACAGGCCGACGCCGCGCGCCCGCGCCATCGCGTACGCATAGGCGCCGAACGCGCCCGACTGGCTCACCAGCCCGATGCGCCCCGGCATCACGCGGCCCACGCCGGGCGCCGGCGAGAAGGTGGCGTACACGTGGCGCGCGATGTTCATGAAGCCCAGGCAGTTGGGGCCGACCAGCCGCACGCCCGCGGCACGCGCCTTGTCGCCCAGCCGCGCCTGCGCCGCCGCGCCCTCGGCGCCCACTTCGGCGAAGCCCGAGGAGAACAGCACCACGCCCTTCACGCCCGCCGCGATGGCGTCGTCGAGCGCGCCGTCGACCAGCGCCGACGGCACCGCGAGGATGGCCAGGTCCACCGGTTGGCCGATGGCGCGCAGGCTGGGGTAGGCCGGCAGGTCCTGGATGCGGTCGGCGTTCGGGTTGACCGGGTACAGCGCGCCCTCGAAGCCGAAGCGGCGCTGGTAGTCGACGGGAATGCCGCCGATCTTCTGTGCGTTGGACGAGGCGCCGACCACCGCGATGGCGCGCGGCGCGAACAGCGCCGAGAGGGATTCGGCTTGCGAAGAAAAGAAGTCCATGGGCATGGCGGAGGGTTCGGAAGTCAGAAGTTGTGGCGGATGCCGGTGGCGAGCACGCGCACGTCGTTGCCGCTGTTGGCCACCACCGGGATGGTCGCGAGCGAGGCCGAGGCGCCGTGCCGGTTCAGCAGGCGCAGCCAGCGCGCATAGACCACGGTGCGCTTGCTCAGGTAGTAGTCGTAGCCCAGCGTCCAGGCCAGCTGCGAGCGTTCGCTCTCGGCCACCTTGCGCTGCGTGGCGCCGAAGATCAGGTTCGAGGCCGGCGTCACGTTGTAGGTGGCGCCCAGGTTCACGAGCTTCGCGGTCGGCACGCCCGGCAGGCTCGAGGCGTTGCGCACGTAGCTGGCGTACAGCTGCAGGCCGATGGAGGGCAGCTCGTAGGAGCCGGTCAGTGCCTGGTAGGTGGTGGTGGCGGGCGAGGCCACGGGCGCCGCCGCCGAGCCCGAGCGCGCGCGCTGGAAGGCGTAGGCGATGTAGTAGGGCTTGCGCGCCCAGCCGATGTTGCCGCCGTAGACGTTGCCGCTCTGGTGGCTCGGCGCGCTCGATTCGCCGGGCGCGTAGGCGAGGTCGGCAAAGAACTCCATGCTGGCCGGCGTGCGGTAGCGCACCATGTTGCTGGCGCGGGCCGCGAAGGGCGTGAGGCCGGGTTGCGCGTCGGTGGCCGCCACCAGGTTGATGGGCGAGAACACCGAGTTCAGGCCGTAGGGGTCGGCCTTGAACAGCGCGTAGAACATCGGCGTGTACATGCGACCCGCGTCGATCTGCCCCCACGGCGCCGAGAAGCCGACGAAGGACTGCCGGCTGAACGACATCGCGGGGCCCGGCAGCGTGCCGTTGCCGGTGTCGGGCGCAAAGCCGCTCTCCAGCGTGAAGTGCGCGCCCAGGCCGCCGCCCAGGTCCTCGGTGCCGCGAAAGCCGATGCGCGAGGCGGTCTGGCCGCCGTCCTCCAGTCGCGTGGAGGAGGCGGAGCCCGACCTGGCGTGCGCCACGTACAGGTCGAGCGTGCCGTAGACGCTCACGGTGCTTTGCGCGGACGCAAGGGTGCAGGCCGCGAGCGCGAGGGCCGCGGTGGCTGTCTTCTTCATTTGGGTTGTCTCCGGTGTGGCGAGCCGCAAGGCGGTGCCGCCTGTGTGCTTGTCGATGTCCGGGGCTTACGATAGAAATGAAGGGCCCCCGAATCTGTCAACGCTTTGACAGATTCGTGAACACCAGGGCAGGGAGAACCCGCTGACCCGACCACCTGCAACCACCCCCCCCGACGCCGAAGACAGCGCCGAGCTGCTCGACCGCGCGCTGCGCTGGAACGAGCTGTTCTCCCAATGGCCCGACGCGCGCCGCGCCGAACTCATGAAGTCGGCGCGGCTGGTGCGCTACCGCCGCCGCACGCAGGTGCTGGCGCGCGACCGCCACAAGCGCGAACTGCTGGCGGTGGTGTCAGGCTGCCTGGAGATCAGCAGCATGAGCCCGCAGGGGCGCAAGTACGTCAACGCGCTGCTCGGCCCCGGCCAGGTGGCGCCGCTGGTGCGCCTGCTCGAGGACGTGCCGCTGCCCTACGACTACCACGCGCACGAAGACTCGGTGATCGTCCACCTGCCCAGCGACGCCGTGATCGCGGTGCTCGACGCCGAGCCCGCGCTGTGGCGCGGCGTGGCCCGGCTGGGCCTGAAGCGCCAGCGGCTGAGCGTGGTGCTGCTGCAGAACCAGATGCTGAACTCGGTGCGCGGGCGCGTGGCCGCCACGCTGATGAGCGTGATCCACTTCTACGGCATGCAAGTGGAGGCGGCCGCGAGCCTGCCGGTGCGGCTGTCGCAGAACGACCTCGCGGCGATGCTGGGGCTGTCGCGCCAGACCATCAACAAGGAGCTGGGGCGGCTGGTCGCGGAAGGCGTGATCGACATGAGCTACAAGCGCATCCGCATCGTGGACCCCGACCAGCTCGCGGTCATCGCGACCGGCACCGGGCCGCAGTGAGCGGCGTGCACCACAAGGCGAAAGCTCAGGGGTGGATCTTCTCGCCCTTGGCGAGCATCTCGACGAACTGCGCGATGCGCCGGACGCGCGTCTCGGGCTTCTTCGCGCCCTGCGTGCGGAACAGCACGGCGAAGCGGTTGCGCGCATCGAGCGTGGCGAAGAAGGCCTTGGCCTTGCGGTTGGCGTCGAGCGCGGCCTGCAGGTCGGGCGGCACGGTGGCCACGCTCGGGGCGTCGTAGGCCGCCTCCCAGCGGCCATCGGCGCGGGCACGCTCCACCTCGGCCAGGCCGCCGGGCTGCATGCGGCCCTCGTCGATGAGCTTCAATGCCTTGTCGCGGTTGATCTTCGACCAGATGCTGCGCGCGGTGCGCGGCGTGAAGCGCTGCAGGAAGAACTGCGCGTCCTGGCTCTTGCGCTGGCCGTCGATCCAGCCGAAGCACAGCGCGATCTCCAGCGCCTCGGGGTGGTCGACGGAGGCGATGCCGCTGGCCTTCTTCGCGATGCGCAGCCAGACGCCGGCGTGCGTGGCGTGGTGTTTCTTGTACCAACGCAGCAGCGCGGCGGCGTCGGCACATTCCAGCGGCGTGTCGTCGACGATGCGGTCCACCTTGACCACGGTCTTCTTCGCCGCCGGGCTCACGGCACCCACCAGTAGCGCAATGCGTGGAAGTAGATCGGCGCCGCGAAGATCACCGAGTCGAGCCGGTCGAGCATGCCGCCGTGGCCTTCGATCATGGAGCCCCAGTCCTTCACGCCGCGGTCGCGCTTGATGGCTGACATCACCAGCCCGCCGAAGAAGCCCAAGAGGCAGATCATGAAGGCCATGAGCGCCGCCTGCCACGGGTTGAAGGGCGTGGCCCAGTACAGCGCCGCGCCCATGGCGGTGGCGCTGGCCACGCCGCCGATCAGGCCTTCCCAGGTCTTGGAGGGCGAGAGTTCGGGCGCCACCTTGCGCTTGCCGAAGAGCTTGCCCCACACGTACTGCAGCACGTCGCTGCCCTGCACCACGATGACCAGGAAGGCGATCAGCAGCAGGTTGCGGCCCTCGAAGCCCGGAATCTGCAGCGTGAGCAGCGCCGGCACGTGGCTGATGCAGAACACGCACACCATCAGGCCCCACTGGATCTTCGAGGTGCGCTCCAGGAAGCGCTGCGTGTCGCCGCCCACGGCCGCCAGGATGGGCAGCAGCAGGAAGGCGTAGACCGGGATGTAGATCGAATACAGCCCGTACCAGTCGATCCAGATCAGGAAGTACTGGCCCGGCAGCGCCACGAAGAAGGCCAGCGCAATGGCGCCGTGGTCGCCGCGCCGCGTGTAGGCCAGGCTGATGAACTCGCGCAGCGCATAGAACGAGATCAGGTAGAACAGCACGATCACGCCGCCCTTGCCGAAGGCAAAGGCCAGGCCGATCACCGCCACCATGACCCACCACGCGTTGACGCGCGAGTTCAGGTTGTCGATCACCGAGTGCGGCTGGCCGTGCGCCACGCGCCACTTGAGCAGCGCGCCGATGGCCGAGGCCAGCACGAGCACGCCGAAGACGCCGCCGAAGAGCTTGAAGGTGGTCCAGGCGAAGGGGGACATTTCGATCACGAGGCGGTCCCTCCGTTTTGTTCGATGCGGTCGTACTCGGGGCGCAGGTCGAGCATGGCCGTGCGTGCGCGGGCGAGGAACGCCGTCTTGTCTTCGCCTTCCTCGAGCTGGATCGGCGCGCCGAAGCGCACCGTGCAGGCCAGCGGGATCGGCACCAGCGTGCCCTTGGGCAGCACGCGCTTGAGGTTCTCGATCCACACCGGCACCAGCCGCACGGTGGGGCAGGCGCGTGCCAGGTGGAAAAGGCCGCTTTTCAGCGGCAGCAGGATGTCGTCGCCCGTGTTGCGCGTGCCCTCGGGGAACATGATGAGCGAGTCGCCGCCTTCCAGCGCCTCCTTCATCTGGTCGACCGGGTTGCCGCCCTGGCCCGAGCCGTCGCGGCGGATCATGAGCGCGTTGAACACGTCCTTGCCGATGAAGTTGCGCAGCTTCGAGGCCTCCCAGTAGTCCTGGCCCGCCACGGGCCGCGTGAGCGCGCGCAGGTCGGAGGGCAGCGTGGCCCACAGCAGCACGAAGTCGCCGTGGCTCGTGTGGTTGGCGAAGTACAGCGTCTGCTCGGCCTTGGGCGTGGTGCCCGACCAGATGGCGCGCACGCCGGTCAAGAGGCCGGCCGCGCCGATGATGAGCTGGCCCGCCACCACCGCGAGCCCGCGGCGCACGATGGCGCTTGGCCGTGCGCTGTCGTCGCTGCTGCTGTCGTTCTTGTTGTTGCCGTTGTCGTTGTTCAAGCGAGTTCCTGTGTCATGAGGGCGAGCAGGAAGAGCGCGTTCTGGCAGGCGATCACGATGGCGTGGCGCTGCATCAGTTGGCGGGTTCCCTGCACGCGGTCGGCGAGCGCGCGGGCGTTGGGCTGCGGCGGCGGGTCGCGCAGCCCGAGCACCGACAGGGCGTTGTCCATCGCGCCCAGCGAGGCGATCTGGCCGTTGGCCAGGCCTTCGAACAGCGCCTGGTCCAGCCGCAGCCGGAAGGCGAAGTAGCGTTCGAGCACGCCCAGCACCATCACCGCGGCAAAGGCCAGGATGGCGGTGTTCGAGAGCCCGCGCAGCGTGAGTGCCAGCACCAGGGCGGCGATGCAGGTGAGCGCGAAGCCCCAGAGGGCGAGCATGGCCGCCGCGCGCAGCAGGCCGGCCAGGGTGGTGCAGGTGGCGCGTTCGTTGTCAGTCATGGCGGGCAGGTGTTCCAAGGGGTTCGAGTGCGGTACGCCAGGCGGCGTGCAGCACGATCTGCGGGCGGGCGCGGCGCACGGCGTCTTCGGCCTGCGCCAGGCCGTGGTCGCGGCCCAGCCAGGCGATCACGGCGGCGGCGCTGCGCGAGAAGCCCAGCGCGCAGCAGACCCACACGGCCGAGCCGTCGGCCGCCGCGGCACGGCGCTGGCCTTCGATGACGGCCGCGGCGCGGCGCAGGCGCACGGGCGGCGGCACCACGAGGTCGAGCAGCGGCACGCAGCGCGCACGGGCGGGCGGCACGCCGGCCGGCAGTTGCAGCTCGGCGCACAGGCTCACGAGCCGGGGCTGGCCGGCGGCGAGCCATTCGGCCTGCGTGGGGCGACGGCCCAGGCGCAGGCCGGGCACCACCTCGACCGAGGCCGGCAGCTTGCGCGTCCAGAGCCACACATTGAAGGCCGCGGCCAGGCGGTAGGGTGCGAACAGCCAGCGCGCCGCCCAGCCCATGCGGCCGTGGCCGTCCATCTGGAAGCCGCGCGTGCCGAAGCCGAGGTAGTTGAGCGCCACCAGCGCGAGCGCCGCCGCCGGCCACGCCAGCCACAGCGCCACGCCGCCGGTCGCCAGCGCCGCGAACAGGCACAGCGCTGCGCCCACGGCGTAGAAGCCCGCGAGCTTCAGCCGCTGCGGATCGCGCGCCAGGCGCCACGCGCGCAGCATCGACACCCGGCGCGCCATCGGCCACAGCCACACGCAGAAGATGCCCAGCAGCGCGCCGGTCGGGATGTCGATGAAGTGGTGCTGCCAGGTCGTGAGCACCGAGGCGCAGATCGCGAAGGCCCACACATGCAGCACGAGCCGCGCCCACAGCGGCCGGATGAAGCGCCGGTACCAGTCCCACAGGATCACGGCCAGCGCGATGTGCAGCGAGGGCGCCTGGTTGTACGGCTGGTCGAAGCCGCGCAGCGCGTTGAACAGGAAGGCCGGCGCGCCCTCCACCGGCGGCTGGCCGAAGCTGAAGTGCAGCGGCCAGAGGATGAAGCAGGTGCAGGCGATGAGCGTGGCGCTCACCAGCCGCAGCGCATGCCGGTCGAGCGTGTGGCGGTCACGCGCCAGGAACAGCGACAGCGCGTAGAAGACGTTGATGGTCCAGTACGGAAAGATCGTCCAGGCCCAGAAGGGCACCTGCCGCTCCCAGTCGAAGGCCATCGAGGGCACGCTGGCACGCGTGGTGGCCCACCAGTTGGCGAAGCCGTAGGTCGCGTAAAACAGCGGCCCCAGCAGCACCAGCCACGCGGCGGCGCGTTTCCACGGCCGGGGCGCGCGCCGGGCGGTCATTGCGCGACGCGCACCGCCAGCGACACCGTGAAGATGCCCCACTCGTCCACCCGCTGGTCGATCTTGCGGAAGCCCGCCTCTTCGACCAGCTGGTCCATCTCGGCCTGCGTACGCCGGCGCATCACCCAGGCTTCGCCCTGGCGGTGGCTGGTGAGCGCGCGGGCGATCATTTCGAGCTGCGGGTGCCAGGGCTGGCCGGTGTAGACCAGGTAGCCCCGGTCTTCCACCGCGTCGCCCACTCCCGCCAGCGAGCGGCGCACCATCTCGTTGTCGGGGAACAGCTCGTACAGGCCCGACACCACGGCCAGCGTGGGCCGCGGCGTCACGCTCGCGAGGCTGATGCGGTCGAAGGCGTCGGCCTGCACGAACTGGGCGACGTCTTCCAGGCCCTTCTCGGCGATCAGGGCCGTGCCGTCGCGCACGTTGATGTCGCTGTAGTCGCGCAGCAGGATCGAGCTGGCCTTCACCGGGCTGGCCAGCACCGCGTCGAGCACGTAACGGCCGTGGCCGGCCGCGATGTCCATGAGGCGCACCTCGCGGTGCATCTCGACCAGCCGCTCCATCGCGATGCGCAGCAGCTCTTCCACATGAATCTTGCGCTGGCGGATGCCGCGCCAGCCGATGGAGTCGAGGTAGGTGCGGTCGACCGAGCGGCCCAGCGCGCCCTTGCCCTGCGGCTGGTTGCGGTAGACGTAGTCGAGCGTGCTGCCCGAGTCGAAGCCCGTGGCGTGGCCCAGCGCGATGCCGCTGGACAGCGTGCCGCCCACGCGCAGCCCGCCGCGCGTGATCGCCCAGTAGGCGCCGCGCGGCGACAGGGGCGAGAGCGGTTCGGCCAGCGCGCGCGATTCGTCGGCGGTGTTGCCGTTCAGGTGCGCCTCGCGCAGGTCGACCGGCACGGCCGGTTCGTCGAAGCGCTGCAGGATGAATTCGCGGATCGACGCCACCGCGGGCGCCCGGTCTTTCTCGCCCAGCGTGTCGTGGAAGAAGCCCGGCAGCACCGTCTTCGTCTTCACGGCGCTGCCCAGCCGCTCGAAGAACTGGTGCTGCGGCTTGTGGTGCACCACCCAGTCGGCGCCCGAGATGAGCAGCTGCACCGGCAGCGTGATCGCGTTGGCGTCGGCCACCACGCGGTCGGCCGCCTCGTACAGGCCCAGCAGGATGTTGACGGCGATCGGGCGCGAGATCAGCGGGTCGTTCTTGTAGCTCTCGATGCGCGCGGGGTCGTGCGTGAGGAACTTCGGCTTCACGTAGCTGTTCACGAAGAACAGCCCGCGCAGCTTGTGCATGAGCGCCAGCCCTGGCCGCGCGAACGGCACGTAGAGCTTGACCTTGAAGGCCGGCGAGGCCAGCGTGAGGCCGCGCACCTTGGGTGCGTAGTCGTGCGCCCAGGTGGCGATCAGCACCGCGCCCACGCTCTGCGCCACCACGTGGATGTCGTGCTCGGGCACGCCGTGGGCGGCGGCGATGTGCTGCACGAAGGTCTGCACGTCGCGCACCGAGGTGCCGAAGCTGGGGCTGTAGCCGCGCTGGCCCGGCGACAGGCCGTGGCCGCGCGCGTCCCAGGCGAAGAAGTCGAAGTCGGGCAGGTCCAGCTCGTCCACCAGGTGCGCCATGCGCGCGCCGTGCTCGTGGCCGCGGTGGAACAGCAGCACGGCGCCGCGCCGCGCGGCGCCCGTGGCCGGCCAGTGGCGGTAGAACAGCGATTCGCCGTCGTGCGTGCGGAAGTGGTGTTCGGCGGCGACGCGGGGTGTGGAAAGGGTCATGAAGAAGGCTCTTCTTTATTTATTTGTATGGGGGTGTTTCAGGCGGCGGGCGCCTCGGCCTCGGCCAGGGCGCGGCGGATGCGGTTGACGACCGTCCAGGCCACCAGCGCGGCCAGCAATGGCATCAGGAGGGCGGTCCAGCCCGGCAGCGGCCCGCCGAGGGCGACATACAACCCGAGCGCGCCGAACACGAAGGCCCGGTCGCTCTTGCCCATCGGCCCGTCGTAGCGGCGCGAGGCGCCCACCGTGGGGCCCAGCGCGCCGGCGAATTCGCTCAGTCCGGCCAGCACGATGACCGTGCCGACCCAGAACGGCGCGAACGGCGCCACCAGCGCGAAGGGCAGGTAGAGCGCGGCGTCGGAGACCACGTCGGTGAGTTCGTTGAGGAAGGCGCCCAGCCGGCTTTGCTGGTGGTGCTCGCGTGCCAGCATGCCGTCGATGGCGTTGAAGGCCATGCGCAGGAACATCCAGGCGGGGATCAGGCCGAAGGCCGCCAGCGAGGGCGCGGCGAAGAACAGCCAGAGCCCGAGCCCGACCGACACCGCGCAGGCCGCCAGCGTCACCTGGTTGGCCGTCACGCCCATCGCATGCAGCCGGACCACGAGCGGTCGCAGCAAGGCCTGGAAACGCGGTTTCAGTTCGTAGATGGACACGCCTGACCTTCCCCTCGTCTTGTTGTATGGCCGAACATTCTGCCAGTGTGGCCAAGGACTAAACTCATCGCCGAAGACCCACCTCCAATGACCATCCAGACCGACGATTTCGCCCCCGCCCCGCAACGCGTGGTGTCCGCCGCCCCCGCCTCGCCCAACGAGGAGGCGATCGAGCGGGCGCTGCGGCCCAAGCTGCTCGACGAGTACGTCGGCCAGGCCAAGGTGCGCGAGCAGCTCGAGATCTTCATCGGCGCGGCGCGCAAGCGCAAAGAGGCGCTCGACCACGTGCTGCTGTTCGGCCCGCCGGGCCTGGGCAAGACCACGCTGTCGCACATCATCGCGGCCGAGCTGGGCGTCAACCTGCGCCAGACCTCGGGCCCCGTGCTCGAAAAGCCCAAGGACCTGGCGGCGCTGCTGACCAACCTCGAGCCCAACGACGTGCTCTTCATCGACGAGATTCACCGCCTGAGCCCGGTCGTCGAGGAAATCCTGTACCCCGCGCTGGAGGACTACCAGATCGACATCATGATCGGCGAGGGCCCCGCGGCGCGCAGCATCAAGCTCGACCTGCAGCCCTTCACGCTGGTGGGCGCCACCACCCGCGCCGGCATGCTGACCAACCCGTTGCGCGACCGCTTCGGCATCGTGGCGCGGCTGGAGTTCTACACGCCCGAAGAACTGGCGCTCATCGTGCGCCGCAGCGCGGGCCTGCTCAAGGTCGAGACCGACGCCGCCGGCGGCTTCGAGATCGCGCGCCGTTCGCGCGGCACGCCCCGCATCGCCAACCGCCTGCTGCGCCGGGTGCGCGACTACGCCGAGGTCAAGGGCAACGGCCGCATCACCGAGGACATCGCGCACAAGGCGCTGGCCATGCTCGACGTCGACCCGCAGGGCTTCGACCTCATGGACCGCAAGCTGCTCGAGGCTGTCATCCACCGCTTCGACGGCGGCCCGGTCGGCCTGGACAACGTGGCCGCCAGCATCGGCGAGGAGCGCGACACCATCGAGGACGTGATCGAGCCCTACCTCATCCAGCAGGGCTACCTGCAACGCACGCCGCGCGGGCGCATCGCCACGCTCGCGGCCTACCGCCACCTGGGCGTGGTGCCGCCCTCGGGCCGCGCCGACGGCCCGGACCTGTTCGGCGCCTGAAGAGAATCCCATGCACACCCACGACCTGAGCGCCTGGCAGCACGACCACCACTTCGGCGCGGGCAATGCCGCCGCCGAACGCAGCACCCGCCTCGTGATGTGGATCACCGCCGCCATGATGGTGGTCGAGATCGGCGCCGGCTGGTGGTTCAACTCCATGGCGCTTTTGGCCGACGGCTGGCACATGAGCTCGCACGCGCTGGCCATCGGCCTGAGCGCCTTCGCCTACGCCGCCGCGCGGCGCTACGCCCGCGACCCGCGCTTTGCCTTCGGCACCTGGAAGATCGAGGTGCTCGGCGGCTTCGCGAGCGCGCTGCTGCTGCTCGGCGTCGCCGCGCTCATGGTGGTGGGTTCGCTGGAGCGGTTGTGGTCGCCCGTGGCCATCCACTACCCCGAGGCCATCTCGATCGCGGTGCTGGGGCTGGTGGTGAACCTGGTCTGCGCGCGGCTCTTGGGGCATTCGCACGACCATCACGGCCATGACCACGGGCACGGCCATGACCACCACGGTCACGATCACGCGCATGGCCACGACCTCAACCTGCGCTCCGCCTACCTGCACGTGGTGGCCGACGCCGCCACCTCGGTGCTCGCCATCGCGGCGTTGCTGGGCGGCTGGTTCTACGGCTGGTCCTGGCTCGACCCGGCCATGGGCATCGTCGGCGCCGTGCTCGTCGCCGTCTGGGCCAAGGGCCTGCTGAAGGAAACCGGCAAGGTCCTGCTCGATCGCGAAATGGACCACCCCGTCACCGAAGAAATTCGCGAAGGCGTCGAGACGATGCTGGCCGATTCCGAAACCTGCGTGGCCGACCTGCACGTCTGGCGCATCGGCCGCGATGCGTACGCCTGCGCGCTCACGGTGGTGACGCATTCGGCCACGCTCACGGCCGACCAGGTGCGGGCGTGCTTTTCGATGCACGAGGAGATCCGGCACTCGACGGTGGAAATCCAGCGCTGCGCTGACTAGGTCGAGGGCCTGCTCCTTCCCCTCTGTGGGAAGGAGAAAGTCAGGCCGTCGGCCGCCGGACGTGCCGCACGATCAACATCTGCGCCACGTAATAGGTAGACAGCACCCACAGCGACGCCAGCGGCAGCGGCGACACGAACCGGTTGATCGCCAGCAGCGCGTCGCTCAGCATGAAGAAGCAGGCGCCCACCGCCACCCACAGCGCGGCCGGGTCGCTGGAACGCAGCACCGCCGCACGCCCGATGGCCTGCGCCGCCATGCAGGCGATCACCACCACGTAGAACCCGACCGGAATGCGCAGCGCCACCGGCAGGCCGCCCTGCCACAGGAAGGCGTACATGCCCGCGCCGATCAGCAAGGTGGCCGCCAGCGCGCGCGGCCGCGGGAACAGCCCGACGCCGATGCGGAACAGCGCGATGTACGCCAGGTGCGCGAGCAGGAAGCACACCAGCCCGGGCACGAAGAGGTTCGCCGGCCCCATCAGCAACACGTCGCCCGCGAGCGAGAAGACCAGGCCGGTCAGCAGCAGCGCATCGAAGCGCGCGATGCCGCCGGGCTGGCGTTGCGCGCGGCGGGCCGCGAAGGCGATGGCGATGGCCAGCGCCAACGGCTTGAAGAGGAGGTGCAGCCAGCCGATGCCCAAGGCCGCGCTCGCCGTGGCCAGCGCGGCGGCCTCGACCAGCAACACCTCGGTGACCGACAGCCGGCCCTGCAGCACCGCGCCCACGGCCCACAGCCCGGCCGTGAGCGCGGCCAGCCAGACGGCGGCCTGCGGCAGCGGCAGGGCGTCGGAGAACCAGAGGAACACCGTCACGCCGGCCAGCAGCGCGAGGAACTGCAGGCCCGCGAACCATTGCACGCCGCGGCTCACCACGGGCTCGTAGCGCGTGACTTTCGCGATGTCGAAAGCGGGCTTCGGGTAGCGCGCCGCCACGTCGGCGGGGCGCCAGCCGGGCGGCTTGAACCACACGCGCAGCTTGTCGGACCAGCGGCGCGCATGCCATGAGTCCTTCGCGAGCGCCCAGTACACCTCGGCGTTGGCCCACAGCGGGTCCCAGCTTTTCAGCTCGCCGCGCGTGCCGTACACGCAGCGCTCGTCCTCCTCGCGGAAGGTGCCGAAGAGGCGGTCCCACACGACCAGCACGCCGCCGTAGTTGCGGTCCAGATACGTGTCGTTCACCGCGTGGTGCACGCGGTGGTTCGAGGGCGAGCAGAACCAGCGGTCGAACCAGCCGAGCTTGCCGACCTGTTCTGTATGCACCCAGAACTGGTAGAGCAGGTCGATGAGCGCCACCACGACGAACACCAGCGGCGGCACGCCGGCCACGGCCATCGGCAGGTAGAAGACCCAGCCCAGCAGCGCGCCGCTCGAGGTCTGGCGCAGCGCGGTCGACAGGTTGTAGTGCTGGCTCTGGTGGTGCACCACGTGCGCGGCCCACAGCACGGCCGACTCGTGGCCCATGCGGTGCAGCCAGTAGTAGCAGAAGTCGTAGAACACCAGCGCCAGCAGCCAGCCGTACCAGGTGGTCCAGAACTCGCGCGCCGCCTCCTGCGGAAAGAGCGTCACCGCCGAATACACGGCGGTGTAGATGCCGACGCGCAAGAGCCCCGTGAGCACCGCGCTGATCTGGCTCAGCATGCCCAGCCCGATGCTGTTCACGGCGTCGGCCAGGCGGTAGGTGTCCTGCCCGGTGCCGCGCCGGGCGCGCGCGCGGCCGACCGCGAACTCGATCGCGATCAGCAGAAAGAACACGGGGGACACGAGAACGATGATCTGGCCAGAGCGCATCGTCCGATTGTGGCGTTGCCCTGGTGCCACGCGTCACCGGGATGTCACGGAGTCGCCATCGCGCGGTCACGCGCGGCTGCGAACCTGCCGGACCATGCAACGCGACGACGCTTTCCTTCGCGCCTGGCGCGACACCGCGATCCAGCCTCCCGAGCCGGAGGACGACGATGCGGCGCGTCCGGCGCTGCGCTATCGCACCCTCTGGATCTCCGACCTGCACCTGGGCACGCCCGGCTGCCAGGCCAGGGCGCTGCTCGACTTTCTCAAGCACACCGAGTGCGAGACCCTGTTCCTGGTCGGCGACATCATCGACGGCTGGCAGCTCAAGCGCCACTGGTACTGGCCGCAGGCGCACAACGACGTGATCCAGAAGCTGCTGCGCAAGGCGCGCAAGGGCACGCGCGTGATCTTCATTCCGGGCAACCACGACGAGTTCGCCCGCAAGTACCTGAACCACAACTTCGGCGGCATCGACGTGGCCGACGAGTGGATTCATGAGACGGCCGACGGCCGCAAGCTGTGGATCATCCACGGCGATTTGTTCGACGGCGTGATCCAGTGCGCCAAGTGGCTGGCCTACGTGGGCGACTCGCTCTACGAGTTCACGCTCAAGCTGAACCGCCACCTCAACTCGCTGCGCGCGCGCATGGGGCTTCCGTACTGGTCGCTCTCGAAGTACCTCAAGGGCAAGGTCAAGCGCGCCGTGAGCTACGTCGGCGACTTCGAGAACGCCGTGGCCCGCGAGGCCCGCAACCGCGGCGCGCAGGGCGTGGTGTGCGGCCACATCCACCACGCCGAGATGCGCGACATCGACGGCATCCTGTACTGCAACGACGGCGACTGGGTGGAAAGCCTCACCGCGCTGGCCGAGCATGCCGACGGCACGCTCGAGATCATCGACTGGGCGCAGCACATGCCCGTCGGGACGCAAGCGGTGCCGGCACGCGAAGCGGTCGCCGCCTGAACGTTCGGCCCGGCATGGGCTTCAACTGAAGAAAAAAGCGCTCACCGCCGCGGCGGGGCGCCCACGTTCGTCCGATCCGACGATGCCGCGCCGGCGCGCGCGCCGCACACTTGCCGGGTGTGAACCCTGTGAGACAACACCATGGCCTGGACCCTCAGCGCGGCGGAGACCGCGTTTCGCGACGAGGTTCGCGACTTTCTTGCGCGCGAGCTGACGCCTGAGCTGCGCGCCGCAGGGCGTCGCTGCTCCGGCATCTTCACCGACTACGCCGACGGCAACCGCTGGCACCGCGTGCTGGCCCAACGGGGCTGGAGCGTGCCGCACTGGCCGGTGGAACACGGCGGCACCGGCTGGACGCCGATGCAGCACTACCTCTTCGCGAGCGAGCTGGCCGCGGCCGACGCGCCGCCGCGCGCGCCCATGGGGCCCGGCATGGTCGCGCCGGTGATCATCGCCTTCGGCACCGAGGCGCAGAAGCAGGCCTGGCTGCCGGGCATCCGCTCGGGCGAGGACTACTGGTGCCAGGGCTACTCCGAGCCGCAGTCGGGCTCCGACCTGGCGTCGCTGCAATGCAAGGCGGTGCGCGACGGCGACGACTACGTCATCAACGGCACCAAGATCTGGACCACCCACGCGCAGTACGCCAACCGCATGTTCTGCCTCGTGCGCACGGCCTCGGGCGGCAAGGCGCAGCAGGGCATCAGCTTCCTGTGCTTCGACATCCCCCAGGCCGGCCTGACGATCCGCCCGATCATCAGCATCTCGGGCGACCACGAGCTCAACCAGGTGTTCTTCGACGACGTGCGCGTGCCCGCCAGCGGCCTCATCGGCGAGGAGAACCAGGGCTGGACGGTAGCCAAGTACCTGCTGCAGCACGAGCGCGGCGGGGCCTGGGCGCCGATGCTGCGCGCGCGCCTGCGCCGGCTGCGCGCCGCGGCCGACAGCGCCTTCGCTGCCGCAGGCGACACCGCCGCCGACGAGGCGCGCGAAATGGCACTGCGCCTGGCCGAGATGGACTGCGCCATCGATGCGGTCGAAGCCACCGAGCTGCAGTCGCTGCGCGCCCAGGCGCGTGGCGAGCCGCACGGCATCCGGCCCTCGATGGGCAAGGTGATGGGCTCCGAGCTGCGCCAGCGCCTGACCGAACTCGGCGTGGAGATCGCCGCGCACTACGCGGCGGCCGACCTGCCGCTGGACGACAGCCTGCAAGGCGCGCTGGCCGTGCCCGAGGAGGCGGTGTTCTCGATGTCCGCCTACCTCAACGACCGCGCCGCGTCGATCTACGCGGGCTCCAACGAAGTGCAGCGCAACATCATCGCGGCCCAGTTGCTGCAATCACGCTGAGGCCCGTTTTTCATGACCACCCTCACCGAACAAGACGACACCCTCGCGATGCTGCGCGACAGCCTCGCGCGCTACCTCGACGACCAGCACGGCTTCGAGCAGCGACTTCATGCGCTGGCCGCCGCCGACGACGCACCGCCGCCGTTCTGGCGAGGCCTGGCAAGTGACCTCGGCCTGCTGGGCGCGGCCCTGCCCGAATCGCAGGGCGGGCTGGGTCTCGGCCTGGCCGCGCACCTCGCGCTGCTGCCCACGCTGGGGGGCGCGCTCGCGGCCGAGCCGTATCTTTCGACGCTGGTGATCGGCGCCGGCCTGCTGCAGCGCCATCCGGGCGCGATGGCCGATGCGCTGCTCGCGCGCGTCGTCGCCGGGCAGGCCGTGCTGGCCTTCGCGCACGATGAGCCGCACAGCCGCCACGCACGCGACGACGTGCGCACGACGCTCGTGCGCGAGGCCGACGGGCGGCTGCGGCTCGACGGCCGCAAGGCCGTGGTGCAGGCCGCGCCATGGGCCAGCCATGTCATCGTCACGGCGCGCAGCGACAAGGGCTTGTCGTTGCTGGTCGTGCCCAAGGACGCGCCCGGCGTGCAGCTGCGCGCCTACCGCACACGCGACGGTGGCCGCGCCGCCGACATCGCCTTCGACGCGGTGCGCCTGAACGCCGATGCGTTGCTCGGCGAGGAAGGCGCAGCGTTGCCGCAGATCGAACAGGCGCTCGACGAAGCCACGCTCGCGGTCTGCGCCGAGTCCATCGGCATCCTGCGCCGGCTGATGCGCGACACGCTCGACTACGTGCGCCAGCGCAAGCAGTTCGGCGTGCCGATCTCCAGCTTCCAGGTGCTGCAGCACCGGCTGGCCGACATGCACATGGCGCTCGAGCAGGCCGACGCGCTCACCGCCAGCGTGGGCGAGGCACTGGCCGCGGGCGCCGACGCGGCCTCGCGCGCTCGCGCCGTGTCCTCCGCCAAGGTCGCGGTCGCCAAGGCCTGCCGCGCCGTGGGGCAGGGCGCGGTGCAGCTGCACGGCGGCATGGGCATGACCGAAGAACTCGCCGTGGGCCATTACGTGCGCCGCACCACCCTCATCGAAGGCCAGTTCGGCCCGCCCGCGTGGCACCTGCGCCGCGTGGCGCAGCTGCAGCAACAACAACCCCTCTCACAGCACTAACCCCATGACAGCACTGGACGACCGCACGCCGGTCATCGTCGGCGTCGGCGAGATCACGCACCGCACCAAGGAGGCCGCCGAAGGCCTGGAACCCATCGAGCTGATGGCGCGCGCCATGCGCGCCGCCGCACAGGACAGCGGCGCCGCCGCGCTGCTGGCCGGGCTCGACTCGCTCGACGTCGTCTGCGAGTACTCGTGGCCCTACACCGACGCGCCCGCGCTGCTCAACGCACGGCTGGGCTGCAGCCCGGCGCGCAGCGTCTACGGCGTCACCGGTGGCGAATCGCCGGTGCGCTACATCCACGAGGCCGCGCTGCGCATCGCGCGCGGCGAGAGCAAAGTGGCCGCCATCACCGGCGCCGAGGCGCGCTACACGGTCGATGCCGCCGCCAAGCTCGGCATCGCGCTGGACTGGACCCCGCGCGACGACAGCGTGAAGCTGGTGCGCGGCACCGACATCTGCCACCCCGTGGCGATCCAGCTCGGCGCGGCCATGCCGACCACCATCTACCCGTTCTACGAGAACGCCGCGCTCGCCCACTGGGGCCAGACGCCGCGCCAGGCGCAGGACGAGTCGTCGGGCCTGTGGGCGCGCTACTCCGAGGTGGCCGCCGCCAACCCCTACGCCTGGCTGCGCAAGCCCTTCACGCCCGAAGACATCGCCCGCGTCGACGCGGCCAACCGCCTCATCGCCTGGCCCTACACCAAGCACATGGTGGCCAACCCGCTGGTCAACATGGGCGCGGCCGTGCTGCTCACCAGCGTGGGCCATGCGCGCGAACTCGGCATTCCCGAAGACCGCTGGGTCTACGTGTGGGACGGCGCCGCCGCACGCGAGCCGCGCGACTACCTGCAGCGCGACCAGTACCACCGCTCGCACGCGCAGGACCTGGTGATGGAAACCGTGCTCGCGCAGGTCGGCGGCGATGCCTCGGCCTTCGAGATGCTGGAGCTGTACAGCTGCTTCCCCATCGTGCCCAAGATGGCGCGCCGCACGCTGGGCCTGGCGCCCGAGGCGCGCATGACCTCCACCGGCGGCCTGAGCTTCTTCGGCGCGCCGCTCAACGACTACATGACGCACGCCGCCGCGGGCCTGGTGCGCGCGCTGCGCGCCGCGCCGAAGGGCAAGGCCGCGCTGCTCTACGGCCAGGGCGAGTACGTCACCAAGCACCACGCGCTGGTGCTGGGCTCCAGCCCGCCGCCGCAAGGGCTTCCGAAGCCCGACTACGACGTGCAGGCCGCCGCCGATGCGCGGCGCGGCCCGGTGCCGCCGCTGGTGCTGCAGTACGCGGGCGCCGCCACGCTGGAGACCTTCACCGTGGTCTACGGCCGCGACGGCCAGCCCTCGCAGGGCATCGTGATCGCGCGCACGCCGGCCGGCGAACGGCTCATGGCGCGCGTCGAGGCCACGGATGCGGCTTCGTTGAAGGTGCTGACCGACCTCGACCGCAGCCCTGTCGGTTGCAGCGGCACGATGACGGCCAGTGCGGACGATCTCTTGAACTGGAGCGTGTCATGAGCGCAGTCACCGTCGAACGTTTGCCGGGCCACGTCGCCCTCGTCACCATCGACCGCCCCGAGGCGCGCAACGCCGTCAACGGCGATGTGGCGTCGGGGCTCGAAGCCGCCGTCGATGCCACCGAGGCCGACGACGACATCCGCGCCGTGGTGCTCACCGGCGCCGGCCGCGAAGCCTTCTGCGCGGGCGCCGACCTGAAGGAAGTGTCGGCCGGGCGCGGCAGCGCGCTGCGCACCGAGCGCGGCGGCTTCGCGGGCTTCGTGTACCGCGAGCGCAGCAAGCCGTGGATCGCCGCCGTCAACGGCAAGGCGCTGGCCGGCGGCACCGAGCTCGTGCTGGCCTGCGACCTCGTCGTGGCCGTGCGGCAGGCCGCCTTCGGCCTGCCCGAGGTGCTGCGCGGGCTGATCGCCGCGGCGGGTGGGCTGTACCGGCTGCCGCGCGCCATTCCGCCGAACATCGCGCTCGAGCTGATCCTCACGGCGGGCCAGCTCGATGCTGAGCGCGCGCACGGCTTCGGCCTGGTCAACCGCCTCGTGTCTGACGTCGAGGGGCTGCGCGAAGCCGCGCTGGCGCTGGCCGCCGAGATCGCGCGCAACGGCCCGGTGGCGGTGCGCCAGAGCCTGCGCGTGGCGCGCGAGGCGAACAGCGGGCTCGACGAAGCCGCGCTGCGCGCCCTCACGCGCGACGCCTTCGAGCGCGTGGCCGCGAGCGAAGACTTCAAGGAAGGCCCGCGTGCCTTCATCGAGAAACGCGCGCCGCGCTGGAGCGGCCGCTGAACAAAGAAGAGACCGCCATGCCCGACAGCGAAGCAGACGACGACATCCTCATCGACCGCAGCCGCGCAGGCATCGCGCTGCTCACGCTGAACCGCCCCGCGCGCCTCAACGCACTGAGCCAGCCCACCGTGCGGCGCCTGTGTGCCGCGCTCGACGCACTGGCGCAGGACGGCAGCGTGCGCGTGCTGGTGCTCACAGGCGCCGGGCGCGGCTTCTGCGCCGGCTGGGATCTCACGACGCCGCTCACGCGCCGCGACGACCAGCCGCTCGACGGCGAGCCCTCGGTGGCCGACCTGATGGCGGGACAGGAACTGTTCGCCGGCATGGTGCGGCGGCTGCGCGCGCTCGACAAGGTGGTGATCGCCGCCGTCAACGGCGTGGCCGTGGGCGCGGGCTTTGCGCTCACGCTGGGCGCCGACATCCGCGTGGCCGCGCGCTCGGCGTCGTTCCATGTGGGCGCGGTGCGCATCGGCCTCACGGCCGGCGAGTGCGGCATCAGCTACCACCTGCCGCGCCTGGTGGGCGCCTCGCGCGCCTTCGAGCTCATGCTCACGGGTCGCCCCGTGCCTGCCGACGAGGCCGAGCGCATCGGCCTGGTCGCCGCGCTGGTCGACGACGAGGCCCTGCTGCCGCGCGCGCTCGCCCTGGCCGCCGACGTGCTGCGCAACAGCCCCTACGCCACGCGCCACACCAAGCAGCTCATGTGGGCCAACCTCGAGGCACCGAGCCTGGACGCCGCGCTCGAGGTCGAGAACCGCGCCCAGGTGCTGGCGCTGAAAACCGAGGATTTCCGCGAGGCCGCCGCCGCCTTCGCGGCCAAGCGCGCACCCGTCTTCACGGGGCGTTGAAACGTCTTTCCGCGCTTTCGTCGCTTCCGACGATGCGACGCCGGCGCCCGCGCGCCAAGATGCCTTCACACAACAGGCCGCCGGGTGCGCGCCAGAGGAGACACACATGGCAGGACCCCTGAAAGGACTTCGGGTCGTCGAGATGGCCGGCATCGGCCCCGGCCCCTTTTGCGCGATGCTGTTCGCCGACATGGGCGCGGAGGTGCTGCGCATCGCGCGCCCCGGCACGCGGCGCGACCCCCACGACATCCTGGCGCGCGGGCGCAGCACCTGGGAGGTCGACCTGCGCGCCCCCGACGCCGCCGCGCCGGTGCTCGACGCCATCGCGCGCGCCGACATCCTCATCGAGGGCTTCCGCCCCGGCGTGATGGAACGCCTGGGCCTGGGCCCGGCCGAATGCCTTGCGCGCAACCCGCGCCTGGTCTACGGCCGCATGACCGGCTGGGGCCAGCACGGCCCGCTGGCGCACGCGGCCGGCCACGACATCAACTACATCGCCATCAGCGGCGCGCTGCACGCCATCGGCCGTTCGGGCGAGGCGCCCGTGCCGCCGCTGAACTACGTGGGCGACTTCGGCGGCGGCGCCATGCTGCTGGCCTTCGGCCTGCTGGCCGCGCTGCACGAGGTCAAGGCCTCGGGCCAGGGCCAGGTGGTCGACGCCGCCATGACCGACGGCGCCGCCCTGCTGTCGGCCATGATGTACGGCTTCAAGTCGGCCGGCCAGTGGAGCAACCAGCGCGGCGAGAACCTGCTCGACGGCGGCGCCCACTTCTACGACACCTACGCCTGCGCCGACGGCAAGTACGTGGCCATCGGTTCCATCGAGCCGCAGTTCTACGCATTGCTGCGCGAACGCTGCGGCCTGGTCGACGACCCCGCCTTCGACGCCCAGATGGACGCCGACCGCTGGCCGCTGCTCAAGCTGCGCCTGGCCGACGTGTTCCGCACCCGCACGCGCGACGAATGGTGCGTGCTGCTCGAAGGCAGCGACGCCTGCTTCGCGCCCGTGCTCGATTGGGACGAAGCGCCGCAGCACCCGCACAACGTGGCGCGCGGCACCTTCGCCACCGTGGGCGGCGTGGTGCAGCCCGCGCCCGCGCCGCGCTTCAGCCGCACCGCGCCGGTCGTGCCGCCGGCCGTGTCGCCCGACGACGGGCCCGCGCTGCTCAAGCGCTGGGGCGCGGCAGCGCCCGTGGCCGAAGCCCGCTGACGTCCTCGTTTTCCGGGCATGCGCGTTCGCGCATGCATGGCATTTCCGCACCGCACCGACAGGAGCCTTGTCCATGCCCACCACGCCACCGCCGCTGTACCTCACGCAGGCCCTGCACCGCGCCATGCAGTGCAGCCCGCGCGCCGTCGCCACCGTGTTCCAGGGCCGCACGCGCACGTACGGCGAACTCGGCGAGCGCGTCGCGCGCCTGGCGAGCGGGCTGCGCCGCCTGGGCGTGCAGCCCGGCGACCGCGTGGGCGTGCTCGCGCTCAACGCCGACCGCACGCTGGAGTACTACCTGGCCGTGTGGTGGGCCGGCGGCGTGGTCAACCCGGTCAACACACGCTGGAGCGTGGCGGAGATGGCGCACTCGCTCGACGACTGCGCGACGCACATCCTGTTCGTGGACGACCAGTTCCTGGCGACGGCGGACGCGCTGCGCGCCGCCGCGCGCGCCGTCACCACCTGGGTCTACATGGGCGAGCGCCAGGCGCCCACGGGCATGACCGATTACGAGGCGCTGGTCCGCGAGAGCGAGCCCGTGCCCGACGCGCTGCGTGGCGGCGACGACCTGGCCGGCGTGTTCTACACAGGCGGCACCACCGGCCGGCCCAAGGGCGTGATGCTCAGCCACGCGGCGCTGGTGATCAACGCGCAGGTGTCGATGCTCGGCGCCTTCTTCGACGACAGCGCGCGGCTCTTGCAGGTGGCGCCGCTCTTTCACCTGGCGGGGCTGTCGTTCCTGCTGCGCGGCGTGCTCATGGGCTGCGCGCAGATCATCCTGCCGGGCTTCTCGGTGGACGGCATGCTCGCCGCCATCGAGCGCGACCGCGCCACCAACCTCATGGCCGTGCCCGCCATGCTGCAGATGCTGGTGGACGACCCGCGCACCGCGCAGGCCGATCTGTCGAGCGTGCGCTTCGTCGGCTACGGTGCCTCGCCCATCACCGAGGCGCTGCTGGAGCGCGCCTTCGCGACCTTTCCGCAGGCCGAGTTCGCGCAGGGCTACGGCATGACCGAGCTGTCGGCCGGCGTGAGCTACCTCACGCGCCACTACCACTCGCCCGAAGGCCGCAAGCTCGGCAAGCTGGCCTCGGCCGGGCAGGCGCTCTCGGGCATCGACCTGCGCGTGTGCGACAGCGACGGCCGCGAGGTGCCGCGCGGCACCGTCGGTGAACTCACCGTGCGCAGCCCGTGCGTGATGCAGGGCTACTGGAACCTGCCCGAACAGACGGCCGCCGCGCTGCGCGATGGCTGGATGCACACCGGCGACGCCGCCCGCATGGACGACGACGGCTTCGTCTTCATCGTCGACCGCTACAAGGACATGATCGTGAGCGGCGGCGAGAACATCTACTGCGCCGAGGTCGAGGGTGCGCTCGCGCGCCACCCCGCCGTGGCCGCCGCCGCCGTCATCGGCGTGCCCGACGAGCGCTGGGGCGAGGCCGTGCATGCGGTGGTGGTGCGCAAGCCCGGCAGCGATGCCGATGCCGATGCGCTCATCGCCCATTGCCGTGAATTGATCGCCGGCTACAAGTGCCCGCGCAGCGTGGCGTTCGTCGAGGCGCTGCCGATCTCGGGCGCCGGCAAGGTCATGAAGTACCGCCTGCGCGAGCCGCACTGGGCCGGCCACGCACGCCGGGTTGCCTGACGAAAAAAACCACCAAGGAGACGACACCATGTTCCTCACCCAGCCCCTGCACAAGGGCCGCCGCGAGAAGGCCCGCGAGACCGCCGTGGTCTGCGGCAACCACCGCCTGGACTTCGCGACCCTCACCGACCGCGTGGCGCGCCTGGGCGCCGTGCTGCAGCAGCTCGGCATGGCGCGCGGCGACCGCGTCGGCATGATGAGCCTCAACTCGCACCGTTTCGTCGAGTTCTTCTTCGGCACCTGGTGGGGCGGCGGCGTCATCAACCCGGTGAACATCCGCTGGAACCCGAAGGAGGTCGCCTACTCGCTGGACGACTGCGACACGCGCATCCTGCTGGTCGACGACCTGTTCGCGCCCATGGCCGGCGAGCTGCGCAAGCTTTCGAACTCGCTGCGCACCGTGGCGTACTGCGGCGACGGTCCCGTGCCCGAGGGCATGGTCGGCTACGAGGCGTTGCTGGCCGAGGCGCAGCCCATCGACGACGCGCCGCACAGCGCCGACGAGCTGGCCGCCATCATGTACACCGGCGGCACCACCGGCCGGCCCAAGGGCGTGATGCTCACGCACGGCAGCCTCTACATCAACGCGCTGAGCTCGGTGGCCGCGGTGCCGCGCGAGACGCGCAACGCCGCCGTGGTCATCGCCGTGCCCATGTTCCACGTGGCCGGCTGCGGGCTGTCGCTGCAGAGCATCCTGCGGCTGGTGCCGCAGCACGTGGTGCCGATGTTCGACGAGGTGGCGATCCTGCAGGCCATCCAGGCCGCGCGCGCCACCGAGATGTTCCTGGTGCCCACCATGATCAAGCGCGTGATCGAGCACCCGCGCTTTGCCGAGTTCGACCTGTCGAGCCTGCAGATGCTGCTGTACGGCGCCGCGCCCATCGACGTCGCGCTGCTCGAGCAGGCCATGGCGGCGCTGCCCGCCACCAGTTTCTCGCAGGCTTACGGCATGACCGAGCTGTCGCCCACCGTGGCCGTGCTGATGCCGCACTTCCACCTGCCGAGCCCCGACCGCAACCGCCTGCTGCGCGCGGCCGGCACGCCGGTGCCCGTGGCCGAGATCCGCATCGTCGACGGCGAGGACAACGAGCTGCCCCCCGGCCAGGTCGGCGAGATCGTCGCGCGCGGCCCGATGGTCATGAAGGGCTACTGGAACAAGCCGGCAGAAACCGAGGCCGCGCTGCGCGGCGGCTGGATGCACACCGGCGACGGCGGCTACATGGACGAGCACGGCCTGCTGTTCGTGGTCGACCGCATGAAGGACATGATCGTGAGCGGCGGCGAGAACGTGTACTCGGCCGAGGTCGAGAACGCCATCGCCCAGATGCCGCAGGTGCTGATGTCCGCCGTCATCGGCGTGCCCGACGACAAGTGGGGCGAGCGCGTGCATGCCGTGATCGTGCTGCGCGAGGGCATGCCGCTCACGGCCGAAGACGTCATCGCGCATTGCCGCGACCAGATCGCCAACTACAAGTGCCCGCGCAGCGTGGAGTTCCGCGATGCGCTGCCGCTGTCGGCGGCCGGCAAGCTGCAGAAGTTCCAGCTGCGCGAGCCTTTCTGGGCCGGTAAGGAACGCCGCGTCGGCTGACCCCATTCCCCTCATTCCAAGACACTGAAGGACACCCCATGCCCATCGATTTCCGCCGCTCGTGGAGCGACGAAGAACTGGAGCTGTACCGCGACAACGTCGTGCGTTTCGTCGAGACCGAAGTCGTGCCCCACGACGAAGAGGCGCGCAAGCGCGGCCACGTCGGCCACGAGGTGTGGCGCAAGGCCGGCGCGCTCGGCCTGCTGTGCTCCGACATTCCCGAGGCCTACGGCGGCGCGGGCGGCGACTTCCGCCACGAGGCCGTGTTCTACGAAGAGAAGGCGCGCCGCGCGCTCAGCGGCATGGCCAGCTCGGTGCACACCATCGTGGCGCACTACTTCCTGAACCACGGCACCGAGGAACAGAAGCAACGCTACCTGCCGCGCATGGCGCGCGGCGAGCTGGTCGGCGCCATCGCCATGACCGAGCCCGGCGCCGGCTCCGACCTGCAGGGCGTGCGCACGCGCGCCGAGAAGCAGCCCGACGGCAGCTACCGCATCCGCGGCTCCAAGACCTTCATCACCAACGGCTTTCTCGCGGGCGTGGTGCTGGTCGTGGCCAAGACCGACCCGACGCAGGGCGCCAAGGGCACCTCCATCCTCATCGTCGAGACCGAGGGCTGCGAGGGCTACCGCGTGGGCCGCGTGCTCGACAAGATCGGCATGAAGGCGCAGGACACCTCCGAGCTCTTCTTCGACGACGTGCACGTGCCGGCCGACGCGCTGCTCGGCGGCCAGGAAGGGCAGGGCTTCTTCCAGCTCATGAGCGACCTGCCGTACGAGCGCACCATCATCGGCGTGAACGCGCTGGCCACCATGGAAGGCGCCTACCAGGCCACGCTCGACTACGTGCGCGACCGCAAGGCCTTCGGCAAGCCGATCGCCGAGTTCCAGAACACCAAGTTCAAGCTGGCCGAGATCGCCACGCAGATCAAGGTGGGCCGCGCCTTCATCGACCGCTGCGTGGAAGACCTCGTGGCCGGCCGACTCGACACCGCCACCGCCTCCATGGCCAAGCTCTGGGCCTCCGAGACGCAGGGCCGCGTGGTCGACGAATGCCTGCAGCTGTTCGGCGGCTACGGCTTCATGACCGAGTACATGGTCGCGCGCATGTACGCCGACGGGCGCGTGCAGCGCATCTACGGCGGCACCAACGAGATCATGAAAGAAGTGATCTCGCGCGCGCTGTGACGGCCATGAACGAGGTGCTGCAGGTCGAGCGGCGCGGCGAGGTCGCCTGGCTCACGCTGAACCGCCCCGAGCGCCTCAACGCGCTCGACCCGGTGCTGGTGCGCGCGCTGCGCGAGTACTTCGAAGGCCTGAGCGCACGCAGCCCCGAGCGCGTGGTCGTGCTGCAGGGCGCGGGCCGCGCCTTCTGCGCCGGGCTCGACCTGAAGGAACAGGTGGGCGGCGAAGACCTCGGCGTGGCCGACATGCTCGAACAGCAGAAGGGCATCCGCGACATCATGCTGGCCATGCGGCGCTGCCCGCAGCCCATCGTCAGCGTGGTGCAGGGCGCGGCCAGCGGCGGCGGCTTTGCGCTCGCGCTGGCCTCCGACGTGCGCCTGGCCACGCCCGACGCGCGCATGAACGCCGCCTTCATCCGCATCGGCCTGTCGGCCTGCGACGTGGGCGTGAGCTACTTTTTGCCACGCATGGTCGGCAGCTCGGTGGCGGCCGAGTACATGCTCACCGGCCGCTTCATGGACGCGCAGCGCGCCTACGCGCTGGGCCTCGTGAGCCGCGTCGATGCGCTGCCCGCGTTGCAGGCCGAGGCGCAGGCGCTGGCCGACGACATGCTCCATGCGACGCCCGTGGCGCTGCGCCTGACCAAGGAGGCGCTCGGCATCGCCGTGGACGCCGGCAGCATGGAAGCGGTGATTGCCATGGAAGACCGCAACCAGGTGCTGTGCACCCAGACCCGCGATTTCCGCGAAGGCATGAACGCTTTCCTCGAGAAGCGCGCGCCCGTCTACACGGGGCGCTGAGCTTCATTCCGAATTTCAACGGACCGCACACAAGGATTTTCATGACCCTCGACGACCTGATGTTCAAGCCCGGCCTGCTGGCCGGCCGTCGCTACCTCGTGACCGGTGGCGGCAGCGGCCTGGGCCGCGTGATGAGCGAGGCGCTGCTGCTGCTCGGTGCCCACGTCTACATCTGCGGGCGCCGCGCGCCCGTGCTCGAAGAAACGGCGGCCGAGCTGATGCACCTGCACGGCGGGCGCGTGACGCCCAAGACCTGCGACATCCGCCACGACACGCAGATCACCGAGATGCTCGATGAAATCTGGGCCGACGGCGGCGCGCTCGACGGCCTCGTCAACAACGCCGCGGGCAATTTCGTGAGCCGCACCGAAGACCTGTCGCCGCGCGCCTTCGACGCCATTTCGAGCATCGTCTTTCGCGGCAGCTTCTGCATGACGCTCGAATGCGGCAAGCGCTGGCTGGCCGAAGGCAAGGCCGCGTCGGTGCTGTCGATCCTCACCACCTGGGTGTGGAACGGCTCGCCCTTCACCGTGCCCTCGGCCATGTCGAAGGCCGGGCTGCACGCCATGACGCAGTCGCTCGCCGTCGAGTGGGCCGGGCGCGGCATCCGCTTCAACGCCATCGCGCCGGGCCTGTTCCCCACCGAAGGCATGAGCGCGCGGCTGAACCCCGGCGGCGGCGAGCACAAGGCCGAGCGCAACCCCATGGAGCGCAACGGCCGCATGCCCGAGCTGGCCAACCTCGCAGCCTACCTGCTCGGCCCGGGCTCGGAGTACGTCAACGGCCAGACCATCGCCATCGACGGCGCGCAGTTCCAGGCCACGGGCGGGAATTTCTCGCGCATGTCGCAATGGCAGGACGAGGACTGGAAGCGCGCGCGCGAGCACATTGCGGGGCGCGACGCGCAGGACAAGCGGCAGCGGCTGGCGGCCTGAAAGCGCCGGAACCTAGGGAAAAACTCCAGCGTCAGGATTTCAAAGTATCGGAACAAGCCCCGACGAGATCACAAAGAACGACCCCTCTTTCCAGAATTTAACGACCGTTAACCGGCCCGTGCGCGACGTCTTCACGACGTGGCTTCACCGGCAGGGCGACGGTCTTTTCATTCCATTCCAAGACAGAGAGGGTTCGTTCCGTCATGACGAGATCACCGAAGTTCAAGCGCAGGGCCGTGGCCCGCGCCGCCGTGTGCGTGTGGGGTTCGATGCTGGCCACCGCGGCCGGCGCACAGGCCTATCCGGGAGACCCCGGCATGATCGGCGACCCGGCCAGCTGGCGCACGAAGGAGTTCCTGGCCGACTGGGGGCTCGGGGCGATGAAGACCGAGTACGCCTACGCGGCGGGCTTCACCGGCAAGGGCGTGAAGCTGGGCGTGATCGACTCGGGCTTCGACGTGCGCCACACGCGCGAATTGCCGCTCACGCGCTTCACGGCGCTGGTGACGGCGACGTCCAACGGGGCGTACAGCGAGTTCGCGGCGGATGGGTCCGTGCTCAACGGCAAAGACGTGGGCTACGGTTTCCACGGCACCCACGTGTCCGGCACCGTGGGCGCCAGCCGGGACGGGCAGGACGTCAAGAACAACATGCACGGCGTAGCGTTCAATGCCCACGTGGTCGTGGGCAACACCAATGCGCCCGACGCGCTGAGTTCGAGTGCCGGGTTGAGTCCGGACAGCTACCCCCTCGCCACGACCGAGAACTTCCGCAACCTCTACCAGGGCATGCGCGACGCGGGCGTGCGGGTCATCAACAACAGCTGGGGCAATCCGAGCAATCGGAATTTCAGCACACAGAATGCGGTCACCGCCGACTACCTGCAGTACCTGCGCGGGCCGTCCTGGGTCGACGCCGCGATCGACGCCACGAAGCCCCAGGCCGATGGCAAGGAAGGGGTCATCCAGGTGTTCGCCGCCGACAACCAGGGGCAGGCCAACCCGGCGGCGCGCGGGGCGCTGCCGTATTTCAGGCCCGACGTGGAGGGGCACTGGCTGACGGTGACGGGCGCCATGGAAAGGTGGGACAAGAAGGGCTACCAGCAGAACGGCTCCCTCAACAAGTGCGGCATCGCCAAGTACTGGTGCGTGGCCACCCCCGGGTCCGGCATCACGAGCACGGTGTTCGACGGGGCCTACGGGACCTACACCGGAACCTCGATGGCGGCGCCGCATGCCACGGGGGCCCTGGGCGTCATCATGGAGCGCTTTCCGTACATGACCAACGAGCAGGCGCTGCAGGTGCTGCTCACCACGGCCACGAAGCTCGACGGCACGCGCCAGACGGCGCCCGACGAGGTGATCGGCTGGGGCCTCGTCAACCTCGAGAACGCCATGAAGGGGCCGGGCCAGCTGCTCAAGCGCACGGTCATCGACATGCCTGGCGGGATGGCCGATACGTGGCGCCACGACATCTCGGAAACGGGGCTGGTCCAGCGCAAGCAGGAAGAGGCCGCCGAGATCGCACGCCTGGGCGCGCTCATGAAGGGACCGGTGGCCCTGGATACCTTCAGGCCCGAGGGCGAGGAGGCCGTCGCGTTGCTCCAGGCCCTGCGCACGGCCATGCTGTCGGGTGGTGACTACGCCCAGGCGCTGGCCGCCGCAAAGGCAAATCCCCTGGCGAAGGGCACCGCCGGGCGGTTTGAAATCTTTCGCCGGCTTGCCGGCCCGGGAGATCCCCAATGGGCCGAGATATCGGCGTACCTGGTGGTTCCCGTAGACGACATCATGACGGCGGTCGAGGACCGGGCGATGGCGATCAACGTCGACTGGGAGCGCCTGACCCACCTGCGCAGCAAGACCGACGAGGACTACCGCGGCAGCCTCGTGAAGGCCGGCGCCGGGCGGCTGGTGCTCACGGGCACCAACACCTACTCGGGCGACACGCACGTCCAGGCGGGTGAGCTCGCGCTGGGCGAGGGCGGCACCACCGGCTCCATCACCAGCCACGTGGCCATCGACGCGGGTGCCAGCTTCGCCATCGACCGAAGCGATGCCTACGACTTCACCTACAACATCACCGGCGCGGGCGACCTGCGCACCACGGGCGGCACGACCGGCGAAGGCGTCACCACCTTGAGCGGCGCCAACAGCTACAGCGGCGCGACCTGGGTCCAGGGCGGCACGCTGCGCGCGGGCTCGGCCACCGGCCTGTCGAGCGCCAGTGCGTTCACGGTGGCCGGCAAGGCCAGGCTCGACCTCAACGGCTTCGACGCCACCATCGGTTCACTCGCCGGCGCAGGCGACGTCGCCGTGGGCACCGGCACGCTGACCACCGGCGGCAACGACCGTTCGACGCAGTTCGCGGGCCGCTTCAGCGGCAGCGGCGGCCTCGTCAAGGCGGGCGCGGGCAGCTTCGAGCTCACCGGCGACTCCGGCGCCTTCACCGGCAAGACCTCGGTGGCGCAGGGCATGCTGTCGGTCAACGGCACGCTGGGCGGCACGATGGCCGTGCTGTCGGGCGGGCGCCTGCAGGGCACCGGCACGGTTGGCAGCACCACCATCGCGGCGGGCGGTGTCGTGGCGCCGGGCAACTCCATCGGCACGCTGCACGTGGCCGGCAACGCACGCTTCGCGCCGGGCGCGACCTTCGAGGCCGAACTGAGCGGCACCGATGCGCAGGCCGACCGGCTCGATGTCAGCGGCCACGCCACGCTCGACGGCGGCACGGTGCGCGTGCTTGGCGGCTACGTTCTCGGTGCGCGCTACACGCTGCTCAACGCCGAGGGCGGCGTGAGCGGCACCTTCGCCGATTTCAGCGTGGCCAAGGACTACCTCTTTCTCTCGCCGAAGCTGGGCTACACCGCGACGCAGGTCTACACCGAGGCCATGCGCAACAGCGTGTCGTTCGCGTCGGTCGCGCAGTCGGGCAACCAGCGTGCGATGGGGGTGAACCTCGATGGCGCCGCCGCATGGAGCCCGGCGCTGGCCGCCGCGCTGCAGCTGGAGGGCGTGCCGGCCGCACGCACGGGCTTCGACAGCCTGTCGGGTGAAGTGCATGCCTCCGCGAAGACCGCGCTCATCGAAGACAGCCGCTTCGTGCGCGAGGCCGCGCTGGAGCGCCTGCGCGCCTCGGCCGGCACGGCGGGCGCGTCCACGGCGCCGGTCAAGATCAACGACGGCACCGGCCAGTCGCACATGGCCGCCCCGACCACGGGCGAGACGGTCTTCTGGAGCCAGGCCCTGCATTCGACCGGCCATGCGCGCGGCGACGGCAACGCCGCGCGGCTCGATCGCTCGGTCGACGGCCTGCTGATGGGCGGCGACACCCGCGTGGGCGACAACGTGCGCCTGGGCGTGACCGGTGGCTACAGCCGCAGCAAGTTCGACGTGGACGCGCGCTCGTCCTCGGGCGATGCCACCAGCTACCACCTGGGCCTGTACGGCGGCACCACGCTCGGCCCGTGGGCCCTGCGCGCCGGTGCGGCCTATGCGCGACACGACGTGGACACCACGCGCCAGGCGCGCGTGGCGGGCCTGGCGGATTCGCTCAAGAGCAACCACGACGCATCGACCACGCAGGTCTTCGGCGAAGTGGGCTACAGCCTGGCGGCCGGCGATGTGGCACTGGAGCCCTTCGCGAACCTCGCGCACGTCACGCTGCACACCGACGCGTTCTCCGAGCGCGGCACGTGGGCGGCGCTGCAGGCGCGCAGCGGCAGCGCGAACGTCGGCCTGTCGACGCTGGGCCTGCGCGCATCGACCGCGCTGCGCCTGGGCAGTGTCGATGCCACGCTCAAGGGCATGGTCGGCTGGCGCCGCGCCTACGGGGACCTGACGCCCTTCACTAGCGTCGCATTGCCGGGCGCCACCGGCTTCTCGGACATCGCGGGCGTGGCGGTCGCGAAGAACGCGGCGGTGCTGCAACTCGGCCTGGATTTCGCGTTCTCGCCGCGCGCGACCTTCGGCGTGTCGTATGGCGGGCAGTTCGGCGGCAAGGCGCGCGACCAGTCGGTGAAGGCGAATCTGAACGTGTCGTTCTGACGAAAGGCGAGGGTTTGGGCCCGTCTGCCATGTGTCGGCGGGCGGGCCCTTTTTTTTTGGCTAGCGGATCACGCCGAGCTTGCGCGCAATCGCCACCGCCTCCGTGCGCCGCTTCGCGCCCAGCTTCATGTGGATGTTGCGCAGGTGCGTGCGCACCGTGCTCTCCGACACGAACAGCTTCTCGCCCATGGCGTTGTTCGAGTAGCCCTCGGCCAGGAGCTGCAGCACGCGGATCTCCTTGCGCGTGAGCGGCTCCTTGGTCGCATCGCCCGAGGGCGCCTCGGCATCGATCGGCGAGGGCGGCGGGCCCAGCACCTGCAGCAACCGCTGCAGGTAGTCGGCCAGGATCGGGTCGCTGCGCAGCACGGGCGCCACGGCACCCGCTTCTTGCTGCATCGCTGCGGCATAGCGGTGCACCAGCGTGCCCACGGCCGGGCCTTCGTCGAGGATCAGCCGCACGAAGCCTTCCTGGCTCGCGGCCTGCAGCACGGCGCCGATCTCTTCGATGGCGGTGGCGAGGTCGCCTGCGCGCTGCAGCGCCAGCGCGCGCAGCACGCGCAGCTTGAGCGCGCGGCGGTTGCGGTTGGCGGCCACGGCGGCGTGCAGCTCGGCGTCGAGCACGGTGAGGGCCGCGCGCGCGTCGCCGAAGGCGATGTCCCAGCGCGCCCGCGCGAGCGCGAGGTAGTCGAGGTCGTGCGCGGGCAGGCGCTGGCGGCGCTCGCGCTCCCACAGCTCGGGGTCGTCGGCGCGCTGCAGCTCGTCGCGCGAGGCGGGGCCGTTGCCCTGCAGCAGCAGCATGTGGGCGCGCTCCAGCTTGGCGCCCGCGACCACGCGCGGCAGCTGGCGGTGGTGGCCCAGGTACTCAAGTTCGGTCAGGGCCTGGAACGCGGCGTCGATGTCGCCCGCATGGAAGGCGATGCGCGAGCGCATGACGTGGCTCAGGATCATGTGGTCGGGCAGGCCCACGTCGCGCGCCAGCGGCAGGTACACGTTCAGCAGGTGCTCGGCCTGCACCAGTTGGTTGGTTTCGTACACGGCGCCCGCGTACAGCACACCGGCCCAGGCGTTGCCGTGGCTGTGGTTGTACGACACGGCATGCGTGGAGTCGACCGCCATGCGCAGCCGCGCGGTGGCCTGGCGCAGCCGGCCTTCGGTGAGGTCGAACAGGCCCGCCAGCGACTCGGTGTACATGCGGTTGAAGGTGCTGTTGCCCTGTTCGCGCCGCGCGGCCTCGAGCAGGCGCTGCGCCTCGCGCTGGTCGCCGCGCACGGCGAGGATGTGGGCCATCGCGTTGAGCAGCACGCCCTCGGCAAAGGCCAGCCCGGTGGGCAGGCGCGCGAGGCTTTCGCGGCCGGCTTCATACGCGGCGTCGTGCTGGTCTTCCATGGCCAGCAGCAGCGGAATGAGCGTGTGGGCGTTGGCGCGCACCTCGGGAATGGGGCTGTCGAGGCAGCCCGACTGCTCGAGCAGCCGCATGGCGTCCCACGGGCCGTGCGTGAAGCAGGTGGCCCACAGCGCGATGAGCTGCAGGAACGGATGTTCGCGCAGCTGATGTTCAGGGATGGCCGAGAACCAGCGCGCCAGCATGCGCATGCGGCCCTGCTCGAGGAACTGCTCGGCGTAGCTGTCGAGCAGCGTGAGCGCGTGCGGGTGGTCGCCGCCCTCGATGGCGTGGTCGATGGCGGGCACGGGCCGGCCGTGCGACTCGTACCAGCCCGAGGCCGCGAGGTGCAGCCGCGCGAGCTCGCCGGGCCGCTCGCGCGCCAGCTGCGCGCGCAGGAAGTCGGCAAAGAGGCTGTGGTAGCGCCATGCGCGCACCTCGCCGCCGGCATCGCCGCTCACGGGCGTGAGGAACAGGTTGGCGGCGGCCAGTTGCTCGAGGATGACGGCGCTGTCGCCGCGCGGGTTGAGCGCCTGGCACACCGAGGCGTCGAGCTGGCGCAGGATGCTGGTGCGCAGCAGAAAGTCGTGAATCTCGGGCGGCTGGTGCGCGAGCACGTCTTCGGCCAGGTAGTCGGCCACGGCGCGGTCGGAGCCCGAGAAGCGCTCGATGAAGCCGGTCTCGATGCCGTGCCGCTCCAGCGCCATCGACGCCAGCCAGATGGCCGCGACCCAGCCTTCGGTCTTGCGGTGCAGCTGCGAGAGCATGTCGGCCGGCAGCGCCTGCGGCGGCTGCGCGGCGGCGTGCGGCGCATGCGCCTGGCGCAGGCCGATGAAGGCGCTGGTTTCTTCCAGCGTGAAGCGCAGGCGGTCGGTGTCGATCTCGATGAGCTGGCCGCGCGCGCGCAGCCGGCCCAGCCCGAGGTCGGGCAGGCTGCGCGAGCCGATCACGATCTGACCGCGCCGCGGCAGGTGCTCCACCAGCTCGCGCACGAGGCCCAGCACGGCGGGCTCCTGCACCACCTCGAAGTCGTCGAGGAAGAGCGTGAAGGGCGAGTCGTGCGCGGCCAGCGCGGCCACGGCGTCGAAGGGCGCGTGGCTTGCGGGCTCGTCCACGCCGATGCGCTGCACGGCCTCGGCCAGGCAGTTGAGAAAACGCGACACGTCGTTGTCGGCGCGGTCGAGCGTGAGCCAGGCGGTGGCGATGCCCTGCGCGTCCATGCGCTCGCGGATCTGCGCCATGGCGGTGGTCTTGCCGAAGCCGGCGGGCGCGCGCACCAGCACGAGCTTGACGGTGGCGGCGGCGATCTCTTCGCTGATGGCGGTGCGCGGCACCTGCGTGGCCACGAAGGCGGGCGGGTTCAGCTTGGTCTCGAGAATCCGGAGCGAGGAAGGGGGAACGGGGGCTGGAGCAGGCATCGCGAAGGGGGAGTGAGTGCCTGGAAATTCCGTCGCTTCCGACGATTCCGGCAACCGATTCTGCTTCCTAAACTGGCCGCAGACAAACTGAATTCCCCTGCATCCGGTGGCCTTGCGCACCCGGGCAGCGCCCTGCCCATGACCGACGACGTTTTCATCTACGACCACGTGCGCACGCCGCGCGGCAAGGGGCGCGCCGACGGTGCGCTGCACCCCATCACGCCGGTGCAGCTGGCCACGCAGGTGTTGCAGGCGCTGCGCGAACGCCATGCGCTCGACCCCACGCAGATCGAGGACGTGGGCCTGGGCGTGGTGATGCCGGTGGGCGAGCAGGGCGCCGACATCGCGCGCGTCGCGCTGCTGTCGGCCGGCTACGGCGACAGCGTGGTGGGCTTCCAGCTCAACCGCTTCTGCACCTCGGCACTCGACACGCTGAAGATGGGCTTCGGCCTCGTGGCCTCGGGCCAGGCCGACGCGGTGATCGGCGGCGGCGTGGAGTCGATGTCGCGCGTGACCATCGGCAGCGACGGCGGCGCGGTCTACACCGACCCCGCCGTGGGCCAGCGCTACCCCTACATCCCCAACGGCGTGGCGGCCGACCTCATGGCCATGCTCGACGGCGTGGACCGCGAGGCGGTCGATGCCTACGCCATGGAAAGCCAGCGCCGTGCCGCCGTCGCGCAGGCCGAGGGCCGCTTCGACCGCTCGCTCGTGCCGGTGCGCGACCGGCTCGGCCGCACCGTGCTCGCGAAGGACGAGGCCAACCGCCCCGGCACCACGATGGCCGACCTGGCCAAGCTCAAGCCTGCCTTCGCCGGCGTGGCCGCGCAGGGCTACGAAGCCATCCTGCTGCAGCGCTATCCGCAGCTGTCGCACATCGCGCCGATCCACACCGGCGGCAACTCGAGCGGCATCGTCGACGGCGCCTGCGCGGTGCTGCTGGGCAACCGCGACTACGGCACGCGCAACGGATTGAAGCCGCGCGCGCGCATCGTCGGCAGCGCCTCGTGCGCCGACGAACCATTGCTGAGCCTGGGCGGCCCGATGCCCGCCACCGAGCGCCTGCTGGCGCGCTGCGGCCTGGCCATCGGCGACATCGACCTGTTCGAAGTGAACGAGGCCTTCTCGGTGGTGCCGATGCGTTATGCGCGCCACTTCGACATCGACCCCGCGCGCATCAACGTGAACGGCGGCGCCATCGCGCTGGGCCACCCGCTGGGCGCGACCGGCGCGATCCTCACGGGCACGCTGCTCGACGAGCTGGAGCGGCGCGACGCCCACCTGGGCCTGGTCACGCTGTGCGCCGCGGCGGGGCAGTCGACCGCGCTGGTGATCGAGCGCGTCTGAGCAGCACGTCTTCTCTTTCCTTTTTTCCTATGCCTTCCCACATCCGATTCGAGGTCGATGCCGACGGCGTCGCGCTCCTCACCCTCGACGTGCCTGAGCGGCCGATGAACGTGTTCACGCCCGGCTTCACGGCCGAACTGCGCGAGGCCGTGGCGCAGATCGCGCAGCGCGCCGACGTGCGCGGCGCGGTCATCACCTCGGGCAAGGCCAGCGGCTTCATGGCCGGGGCCGACCTGAAGGACCTCGTGGGCTTTCATGCCACGGGCGGTAGCGCGGCCGAGGCCATCGAGGCGATCGCACCCGGCGGGCGCGCGTTGCGCGAGCTGGAGCGCTGCGGCAAGCCCGTGGCGGTGGCCATCAACGGTGTGGCGCTGGGCGGCGGCTTCGAGCTCGCGCTGGCCTGCCACCACCGCGTGCTGCTCGACGAGCCGCGCGCGGTGGTCGGGCTGCCCGAAGTGACGGTCGGCCTGCTGCCCGTGGGCGGCGGCACGCAGCGGCTGCCGCGCCTCATCGGCATTGCGCGCGCGCTGCCGCTGCTGCTGTCGGGCCGGCACGTGGCGCCGGCCGAGGCACTGGCGCTGGGCATGGTCGATGCGCTTGCGCCGGCCGATCAGCTCGTGCAGGTCGCGCGCCGTTGGGTGCTCGACCACCCCGACGCCGGCCAGCAGCCGTGGGACGTGAAGGGCTTCCAGGTGCCGGGCGGCGCGGGCGCACTCGCACCGCATGCGGGCGCCAGCTTCGGCGCCACGCTGGCGCAGGTGCGGCGCGACACGCACGACCAGCTGCCCGCGCCGCTGGCGATCCTGTCGGCCGTGTACGAAGGCACGCAGCTGCCGATGGACGCGGGCCTGGCGGTCGAGGCGCAGTGCTTCGGCCCCTTGCTGGCCGGCCCGGTGGCGCGCAACCTGATGCGCACGCTGTTCGTGAACCGGGGCGCGGCGCTGCGGCGCAAGGGCGACTTGAGTGCAGTCAATGCTGCGTATGTCGAACGGCTGCGGCAGCTGTACCGCAGTGAAGGTGTGGCGCTATTGAGTGAAGGCGTGTCGCCTGCGCTCATCGCGAACGCTGCGCGGCAGGCCGGGTTGGGCGAGAGTCCGTTGACCGCCGATGCAACGGCGGAACAAGCCACTGCGTCGCAACCCGATGCACGCGCCGTCGGCGAACGCCTGCTGTCGCTGCTCGCGCTCGAAGCGGCGCGCTGCCTCGAAGAAGGCGTGCTGAAGCAGCCGGTCGAGGCCGACCTCGGCGCCGTGCTCGCGCTGGGCTACCCCGACTGGACCGGCGGCACGCTCTCGTATATCGAGACCGTCGGCCTCGCGGCCTTCGTCGCACGCTGCGATGCGTTGGCCGAGCGCCACGGCGGGCGCTTCAAGCCCACGGCTGCGTTGCGCCAACGCGCGCAATCGAACACGCCGTTCTATCCCGCGGAGCACGCCGCGTGAGCCCAGGCCGCGCGCAAGCGCTGCAGTCGCTGGTCGCGCAGCTGCAGCTCGAACAGCTCGAGAAGAACCTGTTTCGCGGCACCAGCACCGACATCGGCGCACCCGCCGTCTTCGGCGGCCAGGTGCTCGGGCAGGCGCTGATGGCGGCGGCCCGCACGGTCGACGGGCATGCGGCGCATTCGCTGCACGGCTACTTCCTGCGCGCGGGGGACAAGGCCGCGCCCATCGTCTACGACGTCGACCGCATCCGCGACGGCGCGAGCTTCACCACGCGGCGCGTGGTCGCCATCCAGCATGGCGAGCCGATCTTCCACATGTCGGCCTCGTTCCACCGGCGCGAAGAGGGCGTGTCGCACCAGTGCGCCATGCCCGAGGCGCCACCGCCCGAAGACCTCACGCCGCGCGCCGGCCCGCGCGTGCGCGTCGAGGGGCCCATCGAGTTCCGCTACGTCGATCCGCGCGACCCCGTCACGGCCGGCCCGCGCCCGCCGCACAGCCAGCTCTGGCTGCGCACCGCCGACGCGCTGCCCGACGACCCGCTGCTGCACCAGGCGATGCTGGCCTATGCCTCCGACTACAGCTTCATGGGCGTGGCGATGCAGCCGCACGGCCTGGCGTTTCAACAACCGGGCGTGCAGGGCGTGAGCCTGGACCACGCGATGTGGTTCCACCGCGATTTCCGCTGCGACGACTGGCTGCTGTACGACGCCGACTCGCCCTCGGCCGAGCATGCGCGCGGCTTCTGCCGTGGTGCGCTGTTCGACCGCGCCGGCCGGCTCGTGGCCTCGGTGGCGCAGGAAGGCCTGATCCGGGTGCGCCGATGATCAAGCTCGTCTTCTGCTTGCGGCGCTTGCCGCACCTGGACCGCGCGCAGTTCCAGCACCACTGGCGACACCTGCATGCACCGCTCGTCGCTGAACGTGCCGAGGTGCTCGGCCTGCGGCGCTACGTGCAGTCGCACACGCTCGACGACGCACTCGTGCAGCCGCTGGCCGTGCCGCGCGGCAGCCCGGCGCCCTTCGACGGCGTGGCCGAGCTGTGGTGGGACAGCCTCGAGGCGCGCACCGGTGCGCGGCGCGAAGAAGCCCGCCGCGCGAGCGCCGAGCTGCTCGCGGACGAGCGCCGTTTCATCGACCTGGCGGCCTCGCCGATCTTCTTCACCGACGAATTCGCCGTGGTCGGCGACCCCGCCGCCGAGGCGGTGCGCGACTACCTGCAGGCGCGCGGCCGCCTGTAATCGTCGCTTCGGACGATGCCTGCGCGCAGGGCGCGTCCCTAAACTTTTTCCCACAGGCTGGCGCGTCGCCGGCCGCGAGGAGACCCCCTTTGTTCCAAGGCGAAAGTATCGAAGTCCTGCCCTTGCAGGACGGGCTGGTGGAGCTGCGCTTCGACCGGCGCGGCGAGGCCATCAACAAGCTCGACGCACGCACCGTCGACGAGTTCCGCCAGGCCACCGAACGCATCGCGGCCTCGCCCGATGTGCGCGGCGTGCTGGTGACGAGCACGAAAGACGTGTTCATCGTCGGCGCCGACATCACCGAGTTCGGCGCCACCTTCCAGCAGGCCGAGGCCGACATCGCGCGCGGCGTGCGCGCCAGCAACGAGCTGTTCAACGCCTTCGAGGACCTGACCGTGCCCAGCGTGGTCGCCATCAACGGCTTCGCGCTCGGCGGCGGGCTGGAGCTGGCGATGCTCGCGCCGCTGCGCGTGATGGCCGACACGGCCCAGGTCGGCGTGCCCGAGGTGAAGCTGGGCCTGTTCCCGGGCTTCGGCGGCACGGTGCGGCTGTCGCGCCTGGCCGGCCTGGCCACGGCCATCGACTGGGTGGCGAGCGGCAAGCCGGCCAAGGCGCCGGCCGCGCTGGCCGCGGGCGTGACCGACGAGGTCGCCGCGCCCGAGGCCCTGCGCGACCGTGCGCTCGCGCTGCTGCAGCGTGCGGTGCGCGGCGAGGTCGATTGGCAGGCGGCGCAGCAACGCAAGCGCGCGCCGCTGGCGCTGCCGAAGCAAGAGGCCGGTGCGCTGGTCGAGGCCGCGCGCACGCAGGTGGCGGCGCGCAGCGGCAAGCACCAGCCTGCAGCCCTCATCGCGCTCGAAATGATGGCCGAGGCCGCAAGCCGCGACCGCGCGGGCGCGCTCGACCTCGAGTCGGCCGCCTTCGGCCGCGTCGCGAAGACGCAGGCCGCCGCCTCGCTGGTGCAGGCCTTTCTCAACGACCAGGCGCTCAAGAAGCTCTACAAGCGCCACGCGCGCGAAGGCCGTCCCGTGAAGCAGGCGGCCGTGCTCGGCGCCGGCATCATGGGCGGCGGCATCGCTTACACGAGCGCGCTGCGCGGCACGCCGGTGCGCATGAAGGACATCGCGCAGCCGCAGCTCGACCTGGGCATGGCCGAGGCCGGCAAGCAGCTCGCCAAGCAGGTGAAGAACGGCCGGCTCGCGCAGGCCAAGGCCGACGCCATTCAAGCGTCGATCGTGCCGCAGCTCGACGAGGCCGGCTTCGACACGGTGGACTGCGTGGTCGAGGCCGTGGTCGAGAACCTCGAGGTCAAGCGCAAGGTGCTGGCCGCGCTGGAAGGCAGCGTCAAGCCCGGCACCGTGATCGCCTCGAACACCTCGAGCCTGCGCATCGACGACATCGCCCAGCCGCTCGCGCGGCCCGAGGACTTTGTCGGCATGCACTTCTTCAACCCCGTGCCGGTGATGCAGCTGGTGGAAGTGATCCAGGGCGCGAAGACGAGCAATGCTGCCGTGTCCACAGCCGTGGGCTATGCCGTGGCCATGGGCAAGACGCCCATCGTGGTGAAGGACTGCCCGGGCTTCCTGGTCAACCGCATCCTCACGCCGTACATCAACGCCTTCGTGCAGCTGGTGGCCGATGGCGCCGACTTCGAGGCGGTCGACCGCGCGATGGAGGCCTTCGGCTGGCCCATGGGCCCGGCCTACCTGCAGGACGTGGTGGGCATGGACGTGGGCGCGCACGTGGGCGACGTGATCGCCGCGGGCTACCCGCAGCGCATGCCGGCCCTGGAGCGCAATGCCGTGAAGCTGATGGTGGCGAACAAGCGCTACGGCCAGAAGAACGGCGCCGGCTTCTACCGCTACGAGAACGACCCCACGGGCCGCCCGCGCAAGTCGGCCGCGCCCGAGGCGCATGCGCTGGTCGCCACGCTGCAGCCGCAAGGGCGGCGCGACTTCGCGGACACGGAGATCGTCGAACGCATGATGCTGCCGATGGTCGTCGAGGCCGCGCACGCGCTCGAAGACGGCGTGGTCGCCACGCCGGCCGAGCTCGACATGGCGCTGCTGCTCGGCGTGGGCTTTCCGGCCTATGCGGGCGGGGCGCTCAAGTACGCCGACTGGCTCGGGCTGGACCGCGTGGTCGCGTTGTGCGACAAGCATGCGGCGCTCGGCGCGCCGTATGTGCCCACGGCGCGCATGCGCGAGATGGCGGCGCGCAAGCTGCGCTACTACCCGGTCTGAACGGCAGGCGTTTTCGGTTTTCTTTCTTCCTTTCTCTCTCTATCCAAGGACAACAAGAGATGCAACTCGATTCCAGCATTGCCGCCGTCGTCACGGGCGGCGCCTCGGGCCTGGGGGCCGCCACCGCGCGCCGCCTGGCCAGCCACGGCGTGAAGGTCGCGCTGTTCGACCTCAACGTGGAGCAGGGCGAGGCCCTGGCCAAGGAACTGGGCGGCGTGTTCTGCAAGGTCGATGTCACGTCGGAAGAGCAGGTCGACGCGGCCTTTGCCAAGGCGCGTGCCGCGCACGGCCAGGAGCGCGTGCTGGTCAACTGCGCCGGCACCGGCAACGCGGTGAAGACCGCGAGCCGCGACAAGGCCTCGGGCGAGATCAAGCACTTTCCGCTCGCCAACTTCGACCGCATCATCCAGATCAACCTCGTGGGCACCTTCCGCTGCATCGCCAAGTCGGCGGCCGGCATGCTCACGCTCGATGCGCTGGAAGACGGCGAGCGCGGCGCCATCGTCAACACCGCCTCGGTCGCGGCACAAGACGGCCAGATGGGCCAGGCCGCCTACACCGCCTCGAAGGCCGGCGTGGTCGGCATGACGCTGCCCATCGCGCGCGACCTCATGGGCGAGGGCATCCGCGTGAACACCATCCTGCCGGGCATCTTCAACACGCCGCTGCTGCAGGGCGCGCCCGACAACGTGAAGGCCGCGCTGGCCGCCTCGGTGCCCTTCCCCAAGCGCCTGGGCAACCCGGCCGAGTACGCGACGCTGGCCGAGCTGATGATCACCAACGGCTACTTCAACGGCGAGAGCGTGCGGCTGGACGGCGCGATCCGGATGGCGCCGCGCTGAGTACCGCAGGCCTCGAACAGATTCTGTTGAGGCAGATGCCAGACATGGAATGACCTTGAATGCATGACTCGGGGTGCGCGTTCCTCACATGGGAAGGTGTGGGAACTCGCCGCGCGCCAACGCGAATAGCGGATGGCCTGAGGAAATGCGTCCCCTGAACGTGGGATGTTCTGCTTTTCGGCCATCACTAGCATCGCCTTGCGATCGGGGGATCGCAGCTTCAAGGAAAACCATGAGAACAAGAATCGTCGGGAGTTCCGCGTGGGTGCGCCGTGTTCTGTCCCTCTGCGTGGTCGTGGTACTGGGGGGATGCTCGTCGTTGAAGGCGACCATGCCAGAACCGACCTTCGCGCAGGTTTCACTGCCGGAGAGCAAGACGGTTCTCTCGCACGCCGTGGAGGACTTCTACGAGCGGTACAAGACCAGTGCCGAGCTCACCGCCACTTCCGAGGACGCCCTGGCCCTGCTTGACGCGGGACGGATTCTGATCGAGCTTCGCTGCGAGGAGTACCTGGACGCCATCGGTCAGAGCAACCAAGCCGCAGGCCACGTGCGGCAGCAGACCAATCTTCTCGGCGGGGTCTCATCGGCATTGATGGGTATTACCGGCAATTCCGCCAAGCAAATTGCTGGCGTGGCTTCCGCCTTCAGCTTCGCGGGTGCGAGCATGGACGCGTACTCGACGGCGTATCTCTTCGCTGACGCGGGAACCTCGATCGTCAAGCTCGTTCATGCGTCGCAAGAACTCTTCATGAGAGAGGTCAACACGGGCTTGCAGGGGACGGTGCTCGACCATATGAATGCCATGCACATCCTGCTGGGCTATCAGTCGATCTGCCGGCCGGCAAAAATCCGTGCACTTGTCAACGACGCACTCAGCAAGGCTCAGGTCGTCGCAGAGATCGCACCTGACAACGGGGCCGATCTTGAAGTCCTTGGCGTTTTGGCTCAGCTGGAGCGCGAGCTTGGCAAACCCGTCTCCGAGAGCGATGCGATCAGGATCTACGGGCGCTTCCTGAAGCCGGAGGATGGAAACCTGACGCTCGCAAGCGGCGTTGCCTTGGACACGACTAGGATCGCGGGTCTTTCCAACATCTTTCTTCCGCTGGGATTGAAGAATTCCAAGGTGGCAAGTCGGTGGAAGTCGGCTCTGACCAGCGCCGCACCGCCCGCGAGCACGACGCAATTGCAGCAAGCGACGACGTCTGCCAAGGCCAGTGCGGACGCCAAGATCAGGGACGCGGAGAGCAAGAGTGCCGCCGCGAATCGAGTGGGCGCCTCGGAGGTTGCACGCAAGACATCAACGATCATCGAAACGATGAGAAGGGCACTTGAGGAGGTCCGCAGCGGTGGTGATCTGGAAAAGGCCAAGAGCTTGGTTGCGCAAGCGAAGAGCGCCGCGGGCACGGCCAAGGCGTTGCCGGACCTGAATAGCCCAGACCCGAGCGTTGCAAAGAGCGCGAAAGATGCCGTCAACGCAATTGAAACAACCGCCGCAGCAGCAGCGACCGTGGTTGACAAGGCCATTTCCACCAGGGACGGAAGTCGGGAATCGCGGCCCCGGATGAGCCAGTTCTCCCTGCCGATCATCGGCATCTCCCGTTGATGCGTTGAGTCGCCGAGCCGCCTTTCGCCTGGGCAGCGCGGCTATCAAAAATCGTCGCGGGCATCTTCAACACGCCGCGGCTGCAGGGCGACCCCGACAACGTGAAGCCCGCGCTGAGGCAAGGGCGAAGGGCCGTCGTCAGCCCTTCTGCGCCCGCCCGCGCGCCTGCACCGCCTCGCGCCGCGCGCGCAGCACCTCGGGCGTGAGCGAGGCGGCCCACTCGCGCGTGGCGGCCTGTTCCAGCGCCATGCCTTCGGCAAAGCTGCGCGCATGGCCGTCGTCGATCAGGCGCTTGTAGACCGGCAGCATCTCGGGCAGCGCGCTCGCGATGTCGGCGGCCAGCGCCAGCGCCTGAGGCATCAGCTGCTCGGGCGTGGTCACGCGGTTGACCAGCCCCCAGCGCTCGGCCTGTTCGGCACCGACGAAGTTGCCGCTGAAGGCCATCTCCTTGGCACGCGCAATGCCGATGAGCCGCGACAGCCGCTGCGACAGCCCCCAGCCCGGGATCACGCCGATGCGCGCGTGGGTGTCGGCAAAGCGCGCCTCGCTCGACGCAATCAGCAGGTCGCAGGCCAGCGCCACCTCGAGGCCGCCCGTGATGGCCGCGCCGTTCACGGCGCCGATCACCGGGCGCGGAAAGTTCGCGAGCGCGGTGGCCACGTCGGTGCCGGCGTCGCCGGTGATGGCGCCGGGGTCGATCTCGCGCAGATCGAGGCCGGCGCAGAAGGCGCGGCCCGCGCCGGTGAGGATGAGCACGCGCACGCTGTCGTCCTGCGCGAGCGTGTCGAGCGTGCGCACCAGCGCGCGCCGCAGCGCGAGCGACAGGGCGTTCATGGCCTGCGGGCGGTTCAGCGTGAGGCAGGCGCAGCCGTCCTGCGGACGGGTGAGCAGGAGGATGTCGGCGTCGTTGTCGGTTGCAGGTGTGTTCATGGCGTGTCAGTGTTGGGCGCAGGCCGGGCCGCGGCATCGTCGGAACGGACGAATCCGGCAGGCTTGTCCCGCTCACGACTCGAAACCCGCGCCCGCGTCGGCACCATGCGCCGCATTGTCTTCAATCCGTCCATCCTTGAATTTGAGAGAGAAAGAAGGAGCGTCCCCATGGACTTCAGCCTCACCCCGGCCCAGCTCGACCTGCAGGAACGAACGCGCCGCTTCATCGCCGAGGAGGTGATTCCGCTCGAATCCGACCCCCGGCAGGATTCGCACGGCCCCGCCGAGGCGTTGCGCGACGAGCTGGTGGCGCGCGCACGCCGCGCCGGCCTGCTCACGCCGCATGCGTCGAAGGCACACGGCGGGCTGGGCCTGTCGCACGTCGACAAGGCCATCGTGTTCGAGGAGGCGGGCTACTCGCCGCTCGGCCCGGTGGCCCTCAACATCCACGCGCCCGACGAAGGCAACGTGCACCTGATGGAGGTGGTGGCCACGCCGGCGCAGAAGGCGCGCTGGCTGCAGCCGCTCATCGACGGCCATGTGCGCTCGTGCTTCTGCATGACCGAGCCGCCGCCCGGCGCCGGCTCCGACCCGTCGATGATGCAGACCGTGGCGGTGCGCGACGGCGACCACTACGTGATCACCGGGCGCAAGTGGTTCATCACCGGCGCCACCGGCGCGGGCTTCGCGATCATCATGGCGCGCATGGAGGACGGCTCGTCGACCATGTTCCTGGCCGACATGGACCAGCCCGAGATCGTGATCGAACGGCAGATCGACGCGCTCGACAGCTGCTTCACCGGCGGCCACGGCGTGGTGCGCTTCGACGGCCTGCGCGTGCCGGCCACCGACGTGCTGGGCGCCATCGGCGAGGGCTTTCGCTACGCGCAGGTGCGGCTGGCGCCCGCGCGCCTCACGCACTGCATGCGCTGGCTCGGCGCCGCGCGCCGCGTGCACGAGCTCGCCGCCGACTATGCCCGCCGCCGCCAGGCCTTCGGCCATGCGCTGGTGGAGCACGAGGGCGTGGGCTTCATGCTGGCCGACAACGAGATGGACCTGCACGTCTCGCGCCTGACCATCTGGCATTGCGCGTGGGTGCTCGACCAGGGCGGCAAGGGCCGGCACGAGTCGAGCGTGGCCAAGGTGCTGTGCTCGGAGGCCGAATGGCGCGTGGTCGACCGCTCGGTGCAGATCCTCGGCGCGAGCGGCGTGTCGGACGAGACCGTGGCTGCGCGCATCTTCCGCGACATGCGGGCTTTCCGGATCTATGACGGCCCGTCGGAAGTGCACCGCTGGAGCATGGCCAAGCGCCTCGCCAAGGCCTGAGAGCGTAGGGGCGCAAGGCGCCGCCGCCCAAAATCGTCGGTTCCGACGACGCTGCGCGGCGGCGCGGCGCCAACAATGCGCTGGACTGCCGAACCGAACCCATCACCGGAGATTTCACATGCCCGAAGCCTATATCGTCGCCGCCGCGCGCACCGCCGGCGCCCGCCGCAACGGCCGCCTTGCTGGATGGCACCCGGCCGACCTGGCCGCCCAGGTGCTCAACGCGCTCGTGGAGCGCACCGATGCCGACCCCGCGCTGATCGAAGACGTCATCATGGGCTGCGTCGGCCAGGCCGGCGAGCAGGCCTCCAACGTGGCGCGCAACGCGGTGCTGGCCTCGCGCCTGCCCGAGTCGGTGCCCGCCACCTCGGTCGACCGCCAGTGCGGCTCGTCGCAGCAGGCGCTGCACTTCGCGGCGCAGGCCGTGATGTCGGGCACGATGGACATCGTCATCGCCGCCGGCGTCGAGAGCATGAGCCGCGTGCCCATGGGCCTGCCCACCACGCTGCCGCTGAAGAACAACCTGGGCTTCTACGTGAGCCCCGGCATGGAAAAGCGCTACCCCGGCATCCAGTTCAGCCAGTTCACGGGCGCCGAGATGATCGCGCGCAACTACGGCATCGAGAAAGACGCGCTCGACCGCTACGCGCTCGAAAGCCACCACCGCGCCATCGCCGCCACGAAGGCCGGCCACTTCGAGCGCGAGATCGTGCCCGTGGCCGTGCGCATGGCCGACGGCACCGAGACCGGCGAGCTGCACACCACCGACGAAGGCATCCGCTACGACGCCACGCTGGAGAGCATCGCCGGCGTCAAGCTCATCGCCGAAGGTGGGCGCTGCACGGCGGCCACCGCCAGCCAGATCTGCGACGGCGCCAGCGGCCTCATGGTCGTGAACGAGCGCGGCCTGAAGACGCTGGGCGTGAAGCCGCTGGCGCGCATCCACCACATGAGCGTGCTGGGCCACGACCCGGTCATCATGCTCGAGGCCCCGCTGCCCGCCACGCAGCGCGCGCTGCAAAAGGCCGGCATGAAGATCGAGGACATCGACCTGTACGAAGTCAACGAAGCCTTCGCGCCCGTGCCCATCGCCTGGCTGAAGGCGCTGGGCGCCGACCCGGCCCGCATCAACGTGAACGGCGGCGCCATTGCGCTGGGCCACCCGCTGGGCGCCTCGGGCACCAAGCTGATGACCACGCTGGTGAACGCCCTGGGCCAGCGCGGCAAGCGCTACGGCCTGCAGACCATGTGCGAAGGCGGCGGCATGGCGAATGTGACCATCATCGAACGGCTCTGACGAAGCCGGGCGGCCTTTTTTGCGCCGCCACCTGGCAGCGCCCGCGCGGGGGCGGCGCTGACCTTTTCCGTTCCCTCACAAAAAGAGATCGACGCATGATTCATGACACCGATCGCGGAGACAAAGAGAACACCCCCCTGTTGCGCATCGACGCGGTGTCGGTGCGCTTCGGCGGCATCGTGGCGCTCGACGGCGTCTCGTTCGACGTGCGGCGGGGCCAGATCTGCGGCCTCATCGGGCCGAACGGGGCGGGCAAGAGCACGCTGTTCAACTGTCTCTCGCGCCTGTACGAGTGCAGCGCCGGCCGCATCGAGTTCGACGGCCATCCGCTCACGCGCCTGCCGCGCCACCGCATGGCGGGCCTGGGCATCGGGCGCACCTTCCAGAACCTGGCGCTGTTTCGCACGATGACCGTGCGCGACAACGTGCTGGTGGGCTGCCACAGCAAGCACCACGCGGGCTTCCTGCGCAACGCCTTCCGGCTGCCCGGCGTGGCGGCCATCGAGTCGCAGGCACGGGCGCGGGCCGACCAGTTGATCCACTTTCTCGACCTCGAGGCCGTGGCCGAACGCGAAGTGGCCGACCTGCCCTTCGGCACGCAAAAGCGCGTCGAGCTGGCGCGCGCACTGGCGGCCGAGCCGCAGCTGCTGCTGCTCGACGAGCCGGCCTGCGGCCTGAACCACGAAGAACTCGAAAGCCTGGGCACGCTGATCCGCGACATCCGCGACCGCCTGAACGTGACGGTGCTGCTGGTCGAACACCACATGAGCCTCGTGATGGGCGTGTCCGACAAGGTGGTGGCGCTGAACTTCGGCAAGAAGATCGCCGAGGGCACGCCGGCCGAGGTGCGCGCGCACCCCGAGGTGATCCGCGCCTACCTGGGCGAGGAAGCAGAAGCGGAGGCGATGGCATGACGACCAACATTCTCGAAGTGCGCGGGCTGCATGCGGCGTACGGACCGACGCGTGTGCTGCAGGGCATCGACCTCGACATTCCCACCGGCCAGGTCGTGGCGCTGCTGGGTGCCAACGGCGCCGGCAAGACCACCACGCTGCGCGCGCTGTGCCAGATGATGGTGAGCACCGAGGGCCGCATCATGCTGGCCGGCCAGCGCATCGACGGCCGCTCCACCGAGCAGATCGCCAAGGCCGGCGTGGGCCACGTGCCCGACGGGCGCGGCACCTTCCTGGGCCTCACGACCGAGGAGAACCTGCGGCTGGGCGCGTACGCGCGTGCGAGCAGGGACGGCATCGACGCCGACATGGAGCGCGTGTTCGACTACTTCCCGCGCCTGCGGGAGCGCCGCGCCCAGCAGGCCGGCACGCTCTCGGGCGGCGAGCAGCAGATGCTCGCCATCGGCCGCGCGCTCATGGGCAAGCCGCGCCTGCTGCTGCTCGACGAGCCCTCCTTCGGGCTCGCGCCGCTCATCGTGAAGGACATCTTCTCGATCATGCGGCGCATCAACAAGGAAGAGCGCGTGTCGATCCTGCTGGTGGAGCAGAACGCCAGGCTCGCGCTCGACCTGGCCGACTCGGCCTACCTCCTGGAAACCGGCCGCATCGTGCTCTGGGGCACCGCCGCCGACATCCGCCGCAACGACGCCGTGCGCAAAGCCTACCTGGGCGAATAAGGGCCTCACACCGATGAATGCATTCCTGCACCAACTGCTGGCGGGCCTGGCCACCGGCGGCATCTACGCCAGCGTTGCGCTGGCGCTGGTGATGATCTACCAGGCCACGCACCACATCAACTTCGCGCAGGGCGAGATGGCGATGTTCTCGACCTTCATCGCCTGGAGCCTCATGCAGGCCGGCCTGCCGTACTGGGCCGCCTTCGTGGCGACCGTGGCCCTGTCCTTCGTGCTCGCGGCCGTGGTGGAGTTCACCGTCATCCGGCCCATGCACGACAAGCCGGCGCTGTCGGTGGTGGTGGTGTTCATCGGCCTCCTGGTGATCTTCCACAGCCTGGCGGGCTGGCTCTTCGGCTACACCATCAAGCAGTTCCCGAGCCCGTTCCCGTCGGACGCGTGGTTCGGCAGCGCCATGATGTCGGCCCACGAGATGGGCGCCATCGGCGTCACGCTGCTGGTGGTGCTGCTGCTGTTCGCGTTCTTCCGCTTCACGCCGCTGGGCCTGGCGATGCGCGCCGCGGCGCAGAACGCGGCCTCGTCGCGGCTGGTGGGCATCAACGTCGGGCGCATGCTCATGTTGGGCTGGGGCCTGGCCGGCGCCATCGGCGCGGTGGCCGGGATGATGGTCGCGCCCGTGGTCTTCCTCGACCCGCACATGATGACCGGCGTGCTGCTGTACGCCTTTGCCGGCGCGCTCATCGGCGGCATCGACAGCCCCGTGGGCGCGGTGCTCGGCGGCTTCATCGTCGGCGTGCTCGAGAACCTCATCGGCACCTACGTGGTGGGCACCGAACTCAAGCTGTCGGTGGCGCTGGTGCTGATCGTCGGCGTGCTCATCGTCAAGCCTTCCGGCCTCATGGGCCGCAAGTTGGTCACCCGGGTCTGATCGCATGAACTCTCCCCAAGCTTCCTCCCTGCCGACCGCCATGGCACCGCTCGCCGGGGCGGCCGATGCACGCGCCAGCGCCAAGCCCTCGCGCTCGCCGCTCATGTGGGTCGGCCTGCTGATCGTGCTGGCCATCGGCATCACCTTCGTGGCGCGCGGCTACCAGCTGTTCCAGGCGACCATGGTGATCTCGTATGCCATTGCGCTGCTGGGCCTGAACATCCTCACGGGCTACAACGGGCAGATTTCGCTGGGCCACGGCGCCTTCTATGCCATTGGCGCCTACACCACCGGCATCCTCATGGAGCATGCGGGCGTGCCGTACTGGCTCACGGTGCCGGCGGCGGCCGTGGTGTGCCTGATCGTCGGCTACCTGTTCGGGCGGCCCGCGCTCAAGCTCGAAGGGCTGTACCTGGCGCTGGCCACCTTCGCGCTCGGCGTGGCGATGCCGCAGCTGCTCAAGTACAAGCACCTCGAGGCCTGGACCGGCGGCGTGCAGGGCATCGTGCTCATGAAGCCCGCCGCGCCCTTCGGCCTGCCGCTGAACGAAGACCAGTGGCTCTACCTGTTCTCGTTGTTCGTCGCGGTCGTGATGTTCTTCATTGCCCACAACCTGCTGCAAAGCGGCAGTGGCCGGGCCATGCGCGCCATCCGCGACCACGCCATGGCCTCCGAGGCGATGGGCGTGGACAACAGCCACTACAAGGCCATGACCTTCGGCGTGTCGGCCGCGTACACCGGCGTGGGCGGCGCGCTGTCGGCCATTGCGGTGCAGTTCGTGGCGCCCGATTCGTTCACGCTCTTCCTGTCGATCTCGCTGCTGGTGGGCATCGTGGTGGGCGGCGTGGGCACGCTGTACGGCGCGATCTTCGGCGCGATCTTCATCATGTTCGTGCCCTCGCTGGCCGAGAAGGTCTCCAAGGCCGCGCCCTGGGCGGTGTACGGCGTGGTGCTGATCGCCTTCATGTTCGCGATGCCCGGCGGCGTGGTCGGGCTGCTGCGCAAGCTCCAGGCACGCTTCGCCCGTGCACGATGACGCGACGCTGATCGCGAACGCACTGCAGCGGCTGGTCAGGCGGCTCGTGCCCGATGGCCACGCAGTGCAGGCCGTGCGCCGGCTTTCGGGCGGCGCCAGCCAGCAGACCTGGGCTTTCGATGTGACGACGACCGGCGCGGGCCATGCCCGGCCGCTGGTGCTGCGCCGCGCGGCCGATGCCAGCGGCGCGCGCGCCCTGGGCACCGCGGGCCTGGCTGCGGAAGCGCAGCTCATCGAGGCCGCACGCGCAGGTGGCGTGCCCGTGCCGGGCGTGCGCCATGTGCTGCAGCCGGCCGACGGGCTCGGCGAAGGCTTCGTCATGGACCGCATCGAGGGCGAGACCCTGGGCCGCCGCATCGTGCGCGACGAACGCCTGGCCGGCGCGCGCCGCGTGCTCGCGCGCCAGTGCGGCGCGGCCATGGCGCGCATCCACCGCCTGCCCGCGCACCACCTGCCGACGCTGCGCACGGCCGCCGCGCGCGCGGAGCTCGACTTCCAGCTCGGCCTGCACCGCAGCCACGGCACCGAGCGCCCCGTGTTCGAACTCGCGTTCCGCTGGCTGCGCGCGCACGCGCCGGCCGACGTGCAAGTGCCGGTGCTCGTGCACGGTGACTTCCGCAACGGCAACCTGATGGTCGGCGAGGAGGGCCTGCGCGCCGTGCTCGACTGGGAGCTCGCGCATTTCGGCGATCCGATGGAAGACCTCGGCTGGATGTGCGTGCGCTCCTGGCGCTTCGGCCACGGCGCGCTGCCCGTGGGCGGCTTCGGCACGCGCGAGCAGCTGTTCGAGGGCTACACGGCCGAAGGCGGGCAGGTCGATGCGGAACGCGTGCGCTGGTGGGAGGTGCTGGGCACGCTCAAGTGGGGCATCGTCTGCGAAGCCATGGTGCATGCCTGGCTCAGCGGTCGCGAGCGCGATGTGGAGAAGGCCGCCATCGGCCGCCGCGCGTCGGAGGCCGAGTCGGACCTGCTGGCGCTGCTCGCCCCCGAGGGGGAGGCCGCCTGATGCAGGACCGCCCCGACATCGCCGAGCTGCTCGAGGCCGTCGCCGCCTTCCTGCGCGAGCAGGTGGTGCCGGCCACCGAAGGGCAGGTCGCCTTCCACGCGCGCGTGGCCGCGAACACGCTCGACATCGTGCGGCGCGAAGTGCAGCTCGGCCCCGTCGCGCAGGCCAGTGAGTTGATGCGACTGCACGCGCTGCTGGGCCCCGGCGCACCTGCCGACCTGGCCGAAGCCAACCGCCTGCTCTGCACCCGCATCGCCACAGGCGAACTCGACTGCGCCACCCCCGGCCTGATCGACCACCTGCGCCAGACCACACGCGACAAGCTCGCCATCGACCAGCCCGGCTATGCCGCCGGCACAAAAAAGAAGGACTGAGCCATGGACTTCGATCTGCCCCGCGACCTCGTCGATTACCTCGCCGAGCTCGACGCCTTCATCGACCGCGAGATCGCACCACTGCAGGCGCAGGACGACAACGAGCGCTTCTTCGACCACCGCCGCGAATGGGCCCGCACCGACTTCGAGAACGGCGGCCTGCCGCGCCCCGAGTGGGAAGCGTTGCTGGCCGAGGCGCGCCGCCGCGCCGACCGCGCGGGCCACCTGCGCTTTGCGCTGCCCGCCGAGTTCGGCGGGCGCGACGGCAGCAACCTCTGGATGGCCGTGATCCGCGAGCACTTTGCGGCGCGCGGCCTGGGGCTGCACAACGACCTGCAGAACGAACATTCGATCGTCGCCAACAACCCCTTCGTGCTCGCCATTCGCGATTTCGGCACGCCCGCGCAGTGCGACGAACTCATACAGGGCATGCTCGACGAGCGCGTGCGCCTCACCTTCGGTCTCACCGAGCCGCAGCATGGCTCCGATGCCACCCACATGGAAACGCGCGCCGTGCCCGAAGCACGCCACGGCCGCGCCGGCTTTCGCATCGACGGCGAAAAGATGTGGACCACTGGCATGCACACTGCCACGCACTGCGTGCTGTTCGCGCGCACCAGCGGGCGCGACGGCGACGCGCGCGGCATCAGCGCCTTGCTCGTGCCCGCGCAGGCCGAGGGCGTGAAGATCGAGGAGTACCTCTGGACCTTCAACATGCCCACCGACCACCCGCGCGTGAGCTTCACGAACGTGTGGGTGCCCGAGGACGCCGTGCTCGGCCCGCTCGACGGCGGCCTGGCCATTGCCCAGCACTTCGTGCACGAGAACCGCATCCGCCAGGCCGCGTCGAGCCTGGGCGCAGCCGACTACTGCGTGCGTGAGAGCGTGAAGTACGCGCGCGAGCGCAAGCCCTTCGGCGAGGAGCTGGCGCGCAACCAGGGCATCCAGTTTCCGCTGGTCGAGCTGGCCACGCAGGTCGAGATGCTGCGCCTGCTCATCCGCAAGACCGCGTGGCAGATGGACCAGATGCCCAAGCCGCAGGTCGAGAAGCAGCTGTCCGACAAAGTCTCGATGTGCAACTACTGGGCCAACCGCCTGGTGTGCGAGGCCGCCGACCGCGCGATGCAGGTGCACGGCGGCATCGGCTACTCGCGCCACAAGCCCTTCGAACACATCTACCGCCACCACCGTCGCTACCGCATCACCGAGGGCTCCGAAGAGATCCAGATGCGCAAGGTGGCGGGCCACCTCTTCGGCTACATGGGGCCGAACCGGGCCACGGCCTGAACCGCTTTCCGACGACGACTGACGACGCAGGCCATCCGGCCACTCAGCAACACAGAAGGAGACACGCGACATGGTTCATCCGCTTTCCCGCCGCACGGCCTTGGCCGCCGGCCTTGCCACGCTCTGCATCAGCCTGCCGGCCCTGGCCCAGAAGAAGCCCGAGGCCGGCGTGAGCGACGCCGAGATCGTGCTGGGCATGCCCATGCCGCTGTCGGGGCCCGTGTCGGGCTACTCGGTGGTCGGCAAGGTGGCCGAGGCCTACTTCAAGAAACTCAACGAGCAAGGCGGCATCCACGGGCGCAAGGTGCGCCTGTTGATCTACGACGACCAGTACTCGCCGCCCAAGACCGTCGAGGTGGCGCGCCGCCTCGTCGAGGAAGACCAGGTGCTCGCCATCTTCGGCAACCTGGGCACCGCGCCCAACATGGCGATCCAGCGCTACATGAACGCCAAGAAAGTGCCGCAGCTGTTCGTGCAGTCGGGCGCCTCGCAGTTCGACGACGCCGCCAAGTACCCGTGGACCGTGCCCTTTCTCGGCAGCTACCAGGGCGAGGGCCGCGTGTTCGCGCGCCACATCATCGACAACCGCCCCGGCGCCAAGATCGCCGTGCTCATGCAGAACGACGACCTCGGGCGCGAGGTGCTCAAGGGCCTGCAGGAAGGCCTGTCGAAGCAGGGCAAGGCCAAGATCGTGGCGCAGGCCACCTTCGAGGTGACCGACCCCACCGTCGATTCGCAGGTGGTGCAGCTCAAGTCGTCGGGCGCCGACGTGCTCGTGATGGCCGCCACCGCGCGCACCGCCGCGCAGGCCATCCGCAAGGTCGCCGACGTGGGCTGGACGCCCGACCGCTACCTCAACTTTGCCGCCGCCTCCGTGAAGATGGCCTTCGAGCCCGCGGGCGCCGACAAGGCCAAGGGCGTGGTCGCGCTCGCCGTCTACAAGGAGCCCATGAGCCCGCGCTGGAGCCGCGACCCCGAGGTGCTCGAGTACCTCGAGCTGCTCAAGACCCACGCCAGCGGCGTCGATCCGAGCAACGGCAGTGGCGTGTCGGGCTACATCGTGGCGCAACTCATGGCGCACGTGCTGCGCGAGGCCGGCGCCAACCCCACGCGCGAGAGCGTGCGCGTGGCCGCCAGCACCCTCAAGAGCCCGCGCATCTCGATGCTGCTGCCCGGCGTGGCCATGGCCAACTCGGCCGCCGACCTGCACGCCTATGCGTCGATGCAGCCCGTGCGCTTCAACGGCGTGGACCTCGACCCGGTCGGGCCCGCGCTGAACATGAAGTGAACCTCCTTTGCCTACTCACGCCCTTCGGAGCCCACCCATGAGCCAACCTGACGACCAGGACCCCCTTCTGTACGAGCGAGACGGCGACGTCGCCATCCTCAGCTTCAACATTCCCACGCGCCTCAACCCGCTCACCCAGCCGCTGCAGGAGGCCTTGCGCCAGCGGCTCGCACGGCTGCGCGACGAGGGCGAGGTGCGCGCCGTGGTTCTCACCGGCGTCGGCAAATCGTTCTGCGTGGGCGCCGACCTGGGCAGCATGGACGCCAGCGCGCCCGGCAGCCTGGGCCAGCGCACGGCCGACGCGATGGAGGCGATGTCGAACCGCCTCATCGAAGACCTGCGCAGCATGCCCTTCCCCGTGGTGAACGCCGTCAACGGCCCCGCCGCGGGCGCCGGCGTGGGCGTGGCGCTGGCCGCCGACGTCGTTCTGGTCGCGCGATCGGCCTACTTCTACCTGCCCTTCATGCCGCGCCTGGGCATCGTGCCCGACCTGGGTACGACCTGGTTCCTCGAGCGGCTCGTGGGCCGTGCGCGCGCCGTCGGCATGTCGCTGCTCGGCGAGCGCCTGTCGGGCGAACAGGCCGCGCAATGGGGCCTCGTGTGGGCCTGCGTGGACGACACCGAACTGCGCGCCCAGGCCGTGGCCGTCGCGCAGCGGCTCGCGCGCCTGCCCGCGCACGCGGCGCACGAGATCCGCGCCGTGTACGAATCGGCCGCGAGCCAGTCGCTCGTCGGCCAGATGCGCCACGAGGCCGAGCGCCAGCGCGAGCTGATCGACCGGCCCGATTTCGCCGAAGGCGTGAAAGCCTTCCTGGAGAAACGCGAGCCCGTGTTCCGCCGGCCATGAGCGCAGCTGCAGACGCCACCCCAACAGGCATCGAGTTCGACGCCGACCGCCTGCAGCGCCACCTGCGGCAGGCGCTGCCCGAGCTCGAAGGCCCGATGCGCCTGGCGCGCATCGGCGGCGGACAGTCGAACCCCACCTTCTTCGTCGACTTCGACAACCGCGCGCTGGTGCTGCGCAAGCAACCGCCCGGCGAACTGCTGCCCTCGGCCCACGCGGTCGACCGCGAGTACCGCGTGCTGCGCGCGCTGGCCGCCACCGACGTGCCCGTGCCGCGCACCGTGCTGTACTGCGACGACCGCGCCGTGGTGGGCACGCCCTTCTACGTCATGGAGAAGCTCGAAGGCCGCGTGCTGTCGAACTACGCACTGCCCGGCATCGCACCCGCCGAGCGCCGCGCGTACTACTTCGCCATGGCCGAAACCCTGGCGCGCCTGCACGCGGTGGACCTTGCCGCCGTCGGCCTCACCGACTACGGCCGCCCCGGCAACTTCTTCCAGCGCCAGATCGCGCGCTGGACCCGCCAGTGGGAAGCCTCGCGCACGCGCGAAGACGCCAACATCGAGCGCCTCATCGCCTGGCTGCCGGCCAACCTGCCACCGGGCGACCAGACCACCATTGCGCACGGCGACTTCCGTTTCGGCAACCTCATGTTCCACCCCACCGAGCCGCACGTGATCGCCGTGCTCGACTGGGAGCTGTCGACCCTGGGCCACCCGCTGGCCGACGTGGCCTACAACTGCATGGCCTGGCACACCGGCGCCGACGAGTTCGAAGGCATGCAGGGCATCGACCTCGCGGCCGAAGGCATTCCCACGCAGGCCGAGTACATCGCCCACTACCAGCAGGCCGGCGGCTGCGCCGAGCCGGTGACCAACTTCCACCTGGCGTTCTCGCTGTTCCGTTTTGCCGTGATCCTCGAGGGCATCGCCGCGCGTGCGAAGAGCGGCAGCGCGGCGGCGGCCGATGCGGTGCAGGTGGGCGCGCAGGCCGCGGGGTTTGCGCGGCGGGCGGTGGCGTTGATCGATTAGCCGGCCGCTGACCGGCTGGCGCGGGGCAGGGAAGGGCGCCCGTCACCCGCCGATGGGCGAGCACAACTCGACCAGCGTGCCGTCGGGACAGCGCACGTACGAGACCACCTGTCCCCAGGGCTTGGTCACCGGTGCCGACAGCTGCGAGGCGCCGGCCGCGATTGCACGGCTGTGCGCGGCGGGAACGTCGGGCGTCACGAGGCCCAGCTCCATGCCCAGCGGTTGCGCGGATTCCGAAGCGGCGACATGCCCGCCCGGAAAGTTGGAATCACCGAGCGCGTGCGCGGCGAACGCCAGCGTGGTCTCGCCAGTTTCAAGCTCGCCATAAGTGCCCGATTCATGCAGGAAGCGCGTGGGCAGTCCGAAGGCTTGCTCGAAGAACTTCAGCGATTGGGCGACGTCGGGAACGTAGACGATGGTATAGCCGAGTTTCATGGGCGAGGGCGCGTTGCTTACTTACTGTGCTTCCAGCCGCTCGGCAATCTCGCGCGCCCCGAGTTCCCGCACCGTGGCCAGTCGCTCCAGCTGCGCCGCACGCGGGCGCGCCTTGCCTTGTTCCCAGTGATAGATCGTCTGGCCCGACACGCCGACCAGCTGCCCATAAATCGCCGCGGACAGCCCGAGCTTGGCGCGGTGCGCGGCCAGCCGGTTGGCGCTGAAGCGGCGCTTCGGGCCGCCTGCGTCGGCGTCGTCACCCGCAGCACCGGCGGCGGCCGGCGCCTGGCGCGCGGAGCCCTTGGCGACCTTGCGCAATTCCTTTTCAAGCGCGCTCACCTGACGGCGCAAGTCGGCAATCGATGCCCGGTGCGCGACGGAGGCCTTCTTGAGGGTTTCGATTTCCGCTCGCACTTCCTTGCGAGCGACACGGGAGATTTCGGCTTTGAGGATGGAGGCGATGTTTGGCATGGGGGGATTGTGCTCAATTTGGGGGCACAAATGGAGGGGGTGTGCTGTAGGCGGATGCCGTCGTTTATGGGGCAACAGATGTTTGAGCCTCGATGAGCTACGAATTTCTTCGTTGAACTCCGAATCCCCGCTCTCGATGGCTGCTTGCCACGGCGTTTTGCCAAACCTGTGCTTATCAGGTTGAGAGGCTTTGTGCGAGCATTCGGGATAGCACTATCGGCCAGAACCTGTCATTCACAATTGAGGAGCGACCTGCCCAAGCCTGTTAGCAGCCTTCACTGGGGGAAATCGTTGCGATCTCGTGGTCGGCCTTGGTCACAACGTGGGCGGGCGCAGCTTGCTCGCGAAGCGTCACGCATGTTCCGATAAGCAGTTGCCCCTCAGCCACCTTCTTTACCTCGGTGCCGTCAAGCAGTCGCACCGTGTACAAGCGCCACGGTGTAGCTACCGGCGTAGACGATGGTATTGGGATCACGAATGCGACTGCCACATTGACTCGATGACGTTGGAGCGTCGCCTCATTCAAGGCGACAACCTCAAGAACACGACCTTTGCCAATCAACTTTGGGGGCACTGCCGTTGCGCAACCTGATACCAGGGTGGTCAACAGAACAACGGTAGCGAATGTCTTCAAGTGCATGCTTGACTTCGAAGGGGTTCCATTCGGAAATAGATACCAGTGACTGCGTTCAATCCAGCCCTTGGGTTTGTTTCAGCTCTATGAGGGCGATATTTGGAGGAATGCTGTCAAGAGAACTAGCAAATTTGTGCTTGAAGGCGAGCGACCCGTATATATGCTCAGAGCTTTGATGTTCGATGGTGTACCTGTAGAAGAGTGTCTTCCCAGGTTCAACACTGAAGTTAATTGCTGCCGGCCCGTAGCCTTTAACCTCCAACGTGTGATCACCAGGCGTGAGCTCGCGCCTAAAGTACCCGCCGTTCTTCAGCACCGCAATCTGGACGCCATCGACCAGCACCGGCTGCCTTGATGCGCCAGCCCCAAACGCGGTCATCCGATAAACATAGATCGCGCCCTGGTTTGGATTCGGAGCCGAAGGTTCGGTGAACGCCGGTCCGTAGGCGCCACAAGCACCAAGTATCAGAGGCAAGGCTACGACCACTGCAAGGCGACCCAAGAGGGTGCGCGAGTCAGTGCGCTTGAGCATTTTTCCCATCTTCATTTTTTAATTGAGACCTTATTGTTAGTAGGAGGTCTGACGGTGTGAAAGCTACCTGCAGTTCTGATCAAATTCAGCGCTCCACCCATCCACGAGGCGCAGCAATGTTATCCGACCTCCAATGCGCATGCCCAACCTGCCTGGTGACGGCGAACCGCTACGCTACTGGCCCGGAGGACGACTTAGCATGCGACCATTCGAGAATTAAACGGACCAGGCCAATCGTGGCAATTGACGGCTATTGAGCGCAAGCTACTTCTGCTTTGGGCCCATAGCGGCAGTACACATTGCCACAGAGCAGTCGTTCACTAAGCAGCTCGTGATGCCGAAGATGCAGTGGCTTGCGGTTGATTTTTGTCGCATTCCATCAGTTTTTTCTCTGCTGGAAGCATTCCCGCTGGGAGCGATACCCAGCCCGTCTCCTTCACAGGGGTGCGTGAGACTTTTCCTTCATCGATCGAGAGTAAGCTGAGCGTTATGGTGCACCTACCACCCGCTGCCATCTTGATCGACAACTCATATTCTTCGCCAGGCTTTGGGGAAAAGACCGGCACTGCGCAGACGCCTGCCTGGGCTTTCTGAATAGCCCCTTGCGTAGCCGGATTCATCGAGAAGAGGATTGTTGCTGCATCGAACAGCGCAACGGTCATCCACGGCATGACCGCCATCGGACGATCTGGTGCAACTCGCCTCTCAAGGACGCCATCTCGCGGCATCGTAGTGTCGAGCATGCCCAATCGTGCCGTATCAACCCTTGCGCCTCCGCTAACCCAGCCGATATCGGCGGCGGGCTTGCATGCAGTTAGATCGACCGTTGCAAGACGAAGCGCAAACTGCTCCGGATTGGGAACGACCACGCGCAACTTGGCTGCACTTTCTCCCTCGGGTTGCTGATAGTCCGGGATGGAGGAGCATCCAGCGGAAAGCGCTGCAACACAGCACAACGCAAGTCGATATCGAACGGGCATGGGATGGATCGAACTATTTCAAAAGGGGATCAAGTACTTCAAACGCGCGTTGCTTTGAGTGTCGATTCGTCAGCATCGGAGGCACTGCTCGCACTAAGAAGATTGTGGCTGAGACTGATCCCTGGTTCGAATGCTTAATGTTGGCCGGATTCTGCCTTCCCAACTCGAAATGCGATATGCCCGTTTCCATTGTTGAGTGCTAGATTTTGACCAGCCGAACAGGTGTGCCTCGCCTTAAAGATTTGGGCCATCTCGCTGGAGATTCCATGTTGGGGGCGAAGCGGCTTATCGCACACCGCCTTCACCAAGCGCCGCACGCAGTGCCTGAGTCGTGGCATCAGCGGCCTCGATCCGCCGCTGCAGCTCCTCATTCACCAACCGCACCAACGCCCCCAACTCCGTCCGTGTCGGAAAGACTTCTTCCGTATCCCCCACACGCTGCGGAACGATGAGCTTTTCAATACACGCGTAGGCGCGTTGCACCGCATGCAGACTGTCGACGTCATCACACGCCTGCAGCGCGAGCGATTCGGCACTGGCGGTTTCAGAAGATGGAGAAAGCGAAGACGCGTGCGCGCACGCGCGGGGAGATGCAGATGCAGCCATGAATGGCCTCCAAGGGTTTCGATTTACTGAAACCGACGCACCCAACGCCAATTGAGGGCGGCAGCTCGACGGGTTGGCGTACCGGGAAACCACTTGCGTGAAACCGGCCGGGCTCGCGCCCGCCCATCGAGCCGCCTAAACAGGAAGCACGAACGACAAAGCCGCAGACCCTGCGGGGTGGCTGCGGCTTTACGTCGCAGTGATTTCATCGGGACGCCAATCCCGATCACGCCATGTTGATGACGTGACCGGCGCAGTATAGCCATGGCCAACGCGAGACGTTCGAGGGCGGATTCGCAGGCCTGCCGACCTATCATCCGGCCCTGTCGGGCCTCAACCCTCAGCGCACGGCATCGTCATCTTTCATCCGCAGAGCAGACATGAAAAACGAGAAATGGGAAACCACCATCCTGAGCGAAACGGCGCACGAACACCTCGTCGCGGAACTGAGTTTCGATGGCCAGTTCTTGCTGCTGCTCGACCGCGAGGAAGGCCGGGACCAGCTCTGCGTTGCGTTCCCCGCGAAAGACGGAAGCCTGGGCTCACGCGTTCCTCTTCCTGACTTCATCGCGCAACTGAACGCCGCTGCAGCCGATCTGTGCCGCTAGCGCACGGAGGCGTCACACCACCTCACGGCGTCGTCGCATTCTCCCCTGGGGTCTTGCGTTCGCTGTCGCGTGGCGCCGGCACCGGCCACCGCAGCGCGCCGCTCGCGAGCACGACGCCGGGCACCACGAACGACAGCGCCAGCAACGCGGGGCGCGTGACGGGCTCGTTCATCCACCACGCCGCGCCGAGCGTGGTCAGCACGGGCACGAGCGCGGACGACAGCGCGGCGCGTGCGGCGCCCAGCCGCGTGATCGCCACGCCGTAGACCACCAGACCCAGCAGGCCGGCGACCACGCCTTGCCCTGCGGCCTGCATCGCGATGTCGGTCCATGGCGCGGCGAACAGTCGCGGCGGGCCGGCGAGCCACAGCAGCGGCAACAGCAGCAGGGTCGATGCGCCGTTGACGAAGGCCGCGCCCTGCCATGCGCTCATGCCGCAGCGGCCGAAGGCCAGGGAGTAGACGGTCCACAGCAGGGCCGCCAGCAGAAAGAGCAGGTCGCCGCGCCAGTGCTGTTGCCGCAAGCCCTCGCCGAAGCTGCCCGCCGCGAACACGGCCATGCCGACGGCGATGCCGGCCAGCCCGAGCAGGCGCAGGCCGTGCACGCGCTCGCCCCGGTAGACCCACGCGCCCAGCGCGGTGAACAGCGGCAGGCTGCCGGCCATGAAGATGCCCATGTGGCTGGCGGGCGCCCATTGCGCACCGGCCAGCACCAGCAGGCCGAAGGGCAGGCCGCTGCCGACGACGAGCAGCACGAGCGCGCCGCGCGACGCACCCGGCGGCACCAGCCTGCCGCGCAGCCACAGCGGGCTGAGCAGCAGCGCGGGAATGCCGTAGCGCAGCAGCGCGAGGTCCATCGGCCCGAGCGCGGTGGCGGTCACGCCGTGGCGCGACAGCAGCTGCCAGGCGCTGCCGATGAGGGCGGCGGCCAGCGCGGCGAGCGCGCCGGTCCAGAGGGTGCGAGGCGATGTCGTCATCGGGCCAGTCTGTGGCCCGGCCGGCGCGAAAGCTATCAGATTCGTGCGCCTGCTGCGCCCGCCGGCCCGAGCACGCGGCGGGCCTCGCCGAGCGTGACGCCCACGCCGCGCCGGAACACGGCGCCCAGGTGGCTCTGGCTGCAGTAGCCCAGGTCGTGCGCGAGCCCGGCCAGGTCGCGCTCGCCGTCGGCCAGCCGCTCCATCGCCGCCGCCAGCCGCAGGTGCTGGCGGTACTGGTGCAGGCTCAGGCCGGTCTGCTGGCGAAAGCGCCGCGCCAGGTGAAAGGGCGAGCGCGACACGGCCTCGGCCAGTTCGTCCAGCGAGAGAGCAGGCCGCGCGCCCGGGCCGCTGCCTTCGGACAGCAGCAGCTGCCGTGCGCGCGCGACGGCGCCATGCCAGGGCGCCTGGTGCGGCGCGCTGCCCAGCTCGGCGACGAGCGCGGCCACCAGGGCCGCGGCCTGTGCGCCGTCGGTGTCCGGCAGCTGGCGCCGTGCCGCGTGCATGCGGTACAGCGCCAGCGGCGTCAGCAGGCAGACGCTCACGCCCGCCGCGCTTTCACCGTGGGCCGGACTCACCGACACCTGGCCGCTGACCACGAGGCTGTGCCGCACGGTCGCGGTCTCGGGCCGCAGCCGGTAGGCGGTGGCATCGCCGAAGCGGATGGCGGTGAGCGCGTCGGTCAGCCAGGTGTGATCGCCCGAGCGCACGTCGAGCCGCGTGCGGCCGATGGGGAAGACGACGCGCGGCGAGGCCACGGTGTACAGGTCGCTCCACGCCGGCCCCTGCGGCGCGTGCAGGCGCACATGCGCCACCTCGAACCCGCGTCCGGCATAGAGAAGGGTGCGGTCTTGCGGCATGCGAAGCGTGAACGCATGAAAGGGTGGGTCAGCCCAGCGCGGTCCAGTTGCAGCGCAGCTCGTACTGCGTGCCGCGGTAGCTGAGCGTGCCGGTCGCGCCGGCCACGCGCAGTGCCACGGCTACTTGCGGACGGTCCAGGCCGGTGCCGCGCGCGCGCATGAACTGGCGGCGATGGTCGACAAAGCGCTGCTGCAGGCTGAAGCGCTCGGTCTCGTCGGCACCGGAGGCGGTGTTCGCCACGATCAGCTCGGTCAGCTGGCCGGTCGAGAGGCTGAACTGGATCTCGACCGCGTACGGCCGGCCGTCGCACTGCAGGCTGCCGTTCGCAAAGGCGGGCGACAGGCCAAGGAGCAGAAAGCAGGGCAGGGCGAGAGCGAGGAGGCGGCGGTGCATGTCGCAGTGGGTGCAGGTGGCGGCCCGCCACCATACCCCAAGCAGGTGAAACACACCCGTACACACCCAGACACACCCGCCGGCGCGTCACCCCACCTTGCGCGTGCGCCCTTCCCAGTGCGGCTCGCGCAGCTTGTACTTGAGCATCTTCCCCGCCGGCGACAGCGGAATCTCTTCGCGAAACTCCACGCTGCGCGGGCACTTGTAGCCGGCGATCAGCGTCTTGCAGTGCGCCACCAGCGTCTCGGCGCTCAAGGCTTCGCCGGCGCGCAGCACGACCACGGCATGCACGCGCTCGCCCCACTGGTCGTCGGGCACGCCGACCACGGCGCACATCGACACCTGCGGCAGCTGCGTGATGGCGTTCTCGACCTCGGCCGAGTAGATGTTCTCGCCGCCGCTCACGATCATGTCCTTGAGCCGGTCGACCACGTAGACGAAACCGTCGGCGTCCATCACGCCGCCGTCGCCGGTGTGCATCCAGCCGCCCCGCAGCACCTCGGCGGTCTGCTCGAGCTTGTTCCAGTAGCCGGCCATCACCATCGGCCCGCGCGCGGCGATCTCGCCGACGGTGCCGTTCGGCACGGGCTGGCCCTCGGCATCGACGATGCGCACTTCGGCGATGGGCACGGGCCGCCCGGCCGAGCGGCGGCGCGCGGCCGGCTGGTCGGGCTGGTGGCACCACGTGGGCAGCACGGTGACCACGGGCGACAGCTCGGTCATGCCGTAGAGCTGGCAGAAGCCCGCGCGCGGCAGCTTGTCGATGGCCTGCAGCAGCAGCGCGTCGTCGATGGGCGCGGCGCCGTACAGCACCAGCTGCAGCGGCGTGGTGTCGAACTCGCCGAAGCGCGGGTGCTCGATGAGCCGCTTGAGCATGGTGGGCACCATGAAGGTCTCGCTGGCGCGCTCGTTCTGGATGGCCTCGAGCACCTTCACTTCGTCGAAGGCCGGGATGATGACCTGCGTGCACAGCCGCATCATCAGCTGCAGCGTGAGGCCGGTGCCGCCCACATGGAACATGGGCGCCATGTTCAGGCCCACGGCCTCGGCGGGGCGCGTGGCGGCCATGTTGGCCGAGAGCTGGCCGGTGTAGAGGTTGCCGTGCGTGAGCATCACGCCCTTGGGCAGGCCGGTGGTGCCGCCGGTGTACATCACGGCGGCCAGGTCGGCGCCGCCGCGCCGCGCGTCGGGCACGGGTTGCGCCTGCGCCATGAGCGCCTCGGCGTCGGCCATGCCGTCGGGCGCGGGGCCGTCGCCGAAGTGCACCAGTGTCTTCAGCGAACGCGAGAGTTCGCGCTGCTGCTGCGCCACGGCGCCGAAGTGTGCGTCCGACAGCAGGATGCGCGTGTCGCAGTCGTCCAGCGAGTACGCGACCTCGCGCGCGCTCCAGCGGATGTTGACGGGGTTGATCACGCCGCCCGCCCACCAGGTGGCGTAGAGGTACTCCACGTAGCGGTCGGAGTTCAGCGCCAGCAGGCCCACGCGGTCGCCGGGTTGCAGGCCCAGCGACTGCAGCACGGCCGCCAGCCGCGCCACGCGGTCGACGAACTGGGCGAAGGTGCTGCGGCGCTCGCCGCACACGAGGGCGGTGGCGCCGGGGCGTTCCTGCAGGGCCTTGTGCAGGGGCTGGGTGAGGTCCATGGACTGCGGTCTCCGTCGGTCGGTTCGTTGTTGTGCGCCGAGTATGGAAGGGACGCGCCGCGCCGGCATCGTCGGAAGCGACGGGATCGAATGCGCCCTGGCGGCCAAAGTCGTCCGAAGCGACGGTGACCGGCACAGGGCTGCGCGCGACCATCGCCGAAGAACGAACGATTCGACTGTTCGACCGACCGGAGACAAGCCATGCATTTCTTCCCGACCGACCCGGCGCGCCGCCGCCTGATCCACGGCGCCGCGCTCGCCGCCGCGGGCACCGCGCTGCCCTTCCTGGCGCGCGCCCAGGGCCTGTTCGGCAAGCAGCCGATCACGCTGCTGGTGCCGTACCCCGCGGGCGGCGCCACCGACGTGCAGGCGCGCGCGCTGGCCCTGGCGGCCTCGCGCGAGCTGAAGCAGCAGATCGTGATCCTCAACCAGCCCGGCGTGGCCGCCACGCTGGCGCCGACCACCATGGCGCGCAAGGCCGCGCCCGACGGCTACACGCTGTCGCTCATGCTGAGTTCGCTGTACCGGCTGCCGCACCTGCAGAAGGTGAGCTACGACCCGGCCACCGACTTCACCTACGTGGCCAACGTGACGGCCGCCACGCTGGGCATCACGGTGCGCCAGGAGGCGCCGTGGAAAGACCTGAACGCGCTGCTGGCCGCGGCCAAGGCCAAGCCGGGCGAGGTGTCGTACGGCACCACGGGGCGCGGCGGCACTTCGCACGTGTCGATGGAGCGGCTGGCCGCGCTGGCCGGCGTGAAGTTCAATTTCATTCCCTTCAAGGGCGCGGCCGAGCTGTACAACGCCCTCATGGGCGGCCATGTGGACGCGGTCTCCGAGGCCGGCTTCGGCGCCGCCGTGGCGGGCGGGCGCGTGCGCCTGCTGGCCACCTTCAACGAAGCGCGCTCGCCCACGCGGCTGAACGTGCCGACCGTGAAGGAACTGGGCTACGACGTGGTGGCCAACGGCTCGTGGGGCATCGCCGGCCCGCGCGGCATGGACCCGAAGGTGGTGCAGGCGCTGCAGGAGGCCTTCCGCAAGGCCGTGGACGACCCCGAATTCCTGCGCACGCTCGACTTGAACGACTACGTCAGGTTCTACATGGACAGCCCCGCCTACACGGCCTGGGCGCACAAGACCTACGCCGACGAGAAGCGCTTCGTGAGCGACCTGCGCATCAAGCTCGACGACTGAACCCGACCTTCCTTCCCGCCATGACTTCTTCCTCTTCTTCTCTTCACTGCTTCCTCCACCCCAAGGCCATCGCCTTCGTCGGCGCCACCGAGCGCTCGGTGTGGTCCAACGCGGCGCTCGCCAGCCTGCGCACGCTGGGCTACGCGGGCCAGCTCTACCCGGTCAACCGGCGCGGCGGCAGCTTTCATGGCATGGCGGCGGCCACCTCGGCCGAGGCCATCGGCGAGCCGGTCGACACGGCGCTGCTCATGGTGCCGGCCGACGCGCTCGACGACGCGCTGGCCGACCTGCAGCGCGCGGGCATCGGCAACGCCGTGCTGCTGAGCTCGGGCTTCGCCGAAGCCGGCGAGGAAGGCCGCGAGCGCCAGCGCCAGCTCACGGCCAAGGCGCGCTCGCGCGGCCTGCGCATCCTCGGGCCGAACTGCCTGGGCTTCGTCAACTTCGTCGATCGCTCGGCCGTGTGGACCGCCTCGCTGCGCGAGCCGCTGCCGGCGGGCACGCTGGGCATCGTGTCGCAAAGCGGTGCGCTCGCGGGGCAGCTGTCGTTCATGGCGCAGGTGCACGGCATCGGCCTGAGCCGCATGGTGTCGACCGGCAACGAGTCGGACATCGACATCGCCGAGGTCATCGACTACCTGGTGGACGACGAGCACACGCGTTCCATCGCCGTGTTCGCCGAGACCGTGCGCGACCCGCAGCGCTTTGCCGCCGCGGCCGAGCGCGCGCTGGCCGTGGCCAAGCCCATCGTCGTGCTGAAGATGGGCAGCAGCGAGATCACGGCGCAGGCCGCGCAGGCCCACACCGGCTCGCTGGTGGGCGACGACCGCGTGTTCGACGCCATGTGCCAGCGCCTGGGCCTGATGCGCGTGCGCTCCATCGAAGACCTGGTGTTCACCGCCGCGTTCGCGAGCATGACTGGGCCCTTCGCGGCCGGCGGGCTGGCGGCCGTGTCGATGTCGGGCGGCATGTGCGAGATCTTTGCCGAGCGCGCCGAGGAAGAAGGCCTGGTGCTCACGCCGCTCGCGCCCGCCACCGAGGCCGCGCTGCGCGAGGTGCTGCCGGGCTACGGCACGCCGCAGAACCCGCTGGACGTGACCGGCGCGGCCATGCTGCAGCCCGAGCTGTTCGGCAACGCACTCGAGGCGCTGGTGCGCGACCCCGCGCTGGGCGCTGCCATCGTCGTGGCCGACGTGCCCAACGCACCGGCCAACGACACGCCACTGAACCGCGCTGTGCTGGCACAGGTGGCGCGTGGCCTGGCCGCCAGCCCGGTGCCGGCCATCGTCTGCAGCCACTACGTGATGCAGGTGAGCGAGCGGTCGCGCGAGCTCATCGCCGAGACCGGCATCCGCCACATCGCCTGCGGCATCCACCATGCGATGAGCGCGGCGGGGGCGGTGCGCCGCTGGTCGGAAACGCTGCGCCGGCGTCAAGGCGCGCAAGGTGTCGCTGCCGCGGTGCCGGCCACGCCGCCCGCGCAGCCTTTGCGTTCGGAGCGCGAGACGCTCGAGTGGCTCTCGCAGCGCGGCGTGCCCGTGGTGCCCGTGCGGCTGTCGCGCAGCGCCGACGAGGCCGCGCGCTTCGCCGACGAGCTGGGCGGCCCGGTCGTTCTGAAGATCGCCTCGGCGCAGATCGCGCACAAGACCGAGGTCGGTGGCGTGGCGCTCAACCTGCAGGGTGCCGACGCGGTGCGTGCCGCCTGGCAGGCGATGGACGCGCGCGTGCGCGCCGCGCGGCCCGAGGCCGAGATCGACGGCATCCTCGTTGCGCCGATGCGTCAGGGCGGGCTCGAACTGTTCGTCGGCACCGTGCGCGATCCGCAGTGGGGCCCGGCGCTCGCCGTGGGGCTCGGTGGCATCTGGGTCGAGGCGCTGCGCGACACCAGCCTGCGCCTGCTGCCCGTGACGCCCGCCGAGGTGAAGGACATGCTGGCCGAGCTGCGCGGCGCGCGCCTGCTCGACGGCTGGCGCGGCGCGCCCGCGGCTGACCGCGACGCCATCGCCGAAGCCGTGGCCGCCATCGGCAACGCGGCGCTCGCGCTCGGGCCCGAGCTGGTCTCGCTCGAAGTCAACCCGCTGCGGGTGGACGGCCGCACGGTCGAGGCGCTCGATGCGCTGGCCGTGTGGGGCGCGGCCGGCTGAACGACTTTCATCGTCAAGAAAACCAACAGGAGACCTCTTCATGCTGCAACGACGTCGATTCGCGCAATGGGGCGCGAGCGGACTGCTGGCCCCCGCACTCGGTGCCTTGCCGAAGGCGCAGGCGGCCGACGCCTACCCGACCCAGCCGATCAAGGTGATCGTGTCGTCGGCGGCCGGCGGGCTGGTCGACGGCATCGCGCGCACCATCGGCGAACGCATCGCCAAGCCGCTGGGCCAGCCGGTGCTGATCGACCCCAAGCCGGGCGCCAACGGTGCCATTGCCGCATCCTTCGTGGCCAAGGCGCCGGCCGACGGCCACACGCTGCTGTTCGCCGTCAACTCCTTCGTGCTCGCGCCGCTGCTGATGGCCAAGCCCGGCTACGACGTGTTCAAGGACTTCGCGCCCGTGTCGCTGTCGAACTACGGCCTGCTCGTGTTCGCGGTGGGCGAGGGCGTGCCTGCGAAGAGCATGCGCGAGTTCGTCGCCATGGCCAAGGCGCAGCCCGGCAAGCTGAGCTTCGGCTCGGCGGGGCAGGGCTCGTCGGGCCACCTCTACGGCGAGAAGCTGATGCGCGACGAGGGCCTGCAGATGACGCACGTGCCGTACAAGGGCGGCGCGCCGCTGATGATCGACATCCTCGGCGGCCAGGTGCAGGGCGGCTTCGTCACCATGGGCGAGGCGCTGCCGCACGCGAAGTCGGGCCGCGCGAAATTGCTGGGCGTGTTCGGCACGCGCCGCATGCCGCTCGCACCGCAGATTCCCACCTTCACCGAGCAGGGCTTCAAGGGCTACGAGCACGGCGGCTTCTGGGGCTTCTTCGCGCCCACCGGCACGCCGCAACCGGCCATCGACAAGCTCGCCGGCGCGGTGCGCCAGGCGGTGGCGCAGCCTGATCTGCAGGAACGCATGATCGGTTTGGGGCTGGAGCCTTCGGGGGAAGGGCCGGGGGAGTTGATGGCGGCGGTGCGCAGAGAGAACCTGCTGTGGTCGCGGCTCATCAAGGACATGAACCTGCGGCTGGAGTGAACCGGGCCGCAGGGCATCCGCCTCAATCGAGCCGGATGTTCTTGGCCTGGATCACCTGCTTCCACCGCGCATGGTCCGCGCGCATGGTGGCGGTGAGCTGCGCGGGCGTGCTGCCGACCGGGATCACGCCCAGGCCTTCGATGCGCGCCGCCTGCTCGGGGCTTTGCACCACCTGGGCCACCTCGGTCGACAGGCGCTGCGCGATGGGCTGCGGTGTGCCGGCGGGCAGGTAGATGCCGAACCAGCCGACCGACTCCATGCCGGCGAAGCCCTGTTCCTTGAAGGTGGGCACGCCGGTCGCGAGCGGGGCGCGTGCGGTGCCGACCACGGCGATCGACTTCGCCTTGCCGGCCGCGACGTGCGGGCCCACGCCCTTGGCCGAGACGAACACGGCATCGACGGTGCCGCCGAGCAGGTCGGTGATGGCCGGCGCTTCGCCCTTGTAGGGCACGTGCAGCAGCTGGATGCCCGCGGCGTCCTGCAGCACCTCGGCGTACAGGTGGGCGCTCGATCCGTTGCCGTAGGAGCCGTACGAGTACTTGCCGGGCGCGGCGCGCGCGAGCTTGACGAAGCCGTCGAGGGTGTCGACGCCGAGCTTGTTGCTCACGGTGAAGACGATGGGCAGGCGGCCCGCCTCCGACACGGGCACGAAGTCCTTGAACGGATCGAAGCCGGCGTTGGGGTACAGCAGCGGGTTCTGGATGATGGAGGTGAGCGAGAACAGCACGGTGTAGCCGTCGGCCGGTGCGCGCTGCACGGCGGTGATGCCGATCTGCCCGTTGCCGCCGGGGCGGTTGTCGACGATGACGCTCTGGCCGAGCCGCTTGCCCAGGCCCTCGGCGACGATGCGCGCGAACACGTCGGTGCCGCCGCCTGCGGCGTAGGGGACGATCATGCGGATGGGTTTGTCGGGCCAGCTGCTCGGTGGCTGCTGCGCGAAGGCGCTGCTGCCGGTGGCCAGGGCGGCGGTCAGCGCGAGGGCGTGGCGGCGGGTGAATCTGCTGTTGTGCATGTCTGTCTTGTCTCCGATGGTTTTTCTATGTGGGTGCGATGTCAGGGCGGCAGGCTCACGACGGCGAGGCCGGGGCCGACCGACACGCCGTGGCGGTTCTCGCTCCACAGGCGCAGGTCGAGGCGGTGGCGGTGCGCGGCGTCGGCGCTGTCGTCGATCCACTTGCGTTCGACCTGGCCGCGCACGGTGACGGTGTCGCCCGCGGTGTTGAACGACTTCATGCGAAAGCCGCGGATGGCATGCAGCACGCCGGCCGTGCCGATGTACTCGCGAATCGCGCGCTCCCACATGCCCTGCAGCAGCATCACGTTGGCGTACATCTCCGGGGCGCCGGTCGATTGGGCGTGCTCGGTGTTGTGGTGGATGGCGTTGAAGTCGCGGTTGGCGCCGGCGGCCATCACGAGGCGGTAGACGGTGAGGGGGAAGGGCACGGGGTTCAAGGGGTCGCCCTCGTTGACTTCGTTCCAGCGGCGTTGTTCTTGCCAGTTCATCTTGTTGCTTTCCTTGTTCAGGGCGCGTGCACAGGCCACCGGGTACTTCCCTCCGCGAATGTCCCCCGGCCTGCGGCCTCCTCCTTGATTTCGCTGCGGGAAGCACCCAGTGCCCTATGCACGGGAAGCAGCGCTGGTGTGCGGCCGATCAACGACCGTTGCGCAAAACGCTCACGTCGATGGGGTGCCTTGCGCAGCGAAATTAAGGGGGAGGCCGAAGGCCGGAGGACATTCGCGGAGCAAGGTGCCCCGTCGGCGTGAGTGCGCCAGAGCGCGAGACAGCGGGGCATCAGTGCGGCACGTAGTGGTACATGCCAAACCGGCAGCGCGCCACGACCTCCTCGCGCTGGTTCACGATGTCGTACTCCCACGTCGTGAACGCACCGCGCCCGACCTTCGTGGCCTTGGGCTCGCAGCGCACGAGCCGGTTGCCGCGCCTTCCCAGGCGGTCGCCCAGGCGGGCGGGTTGCAGGTAGTCGACCTCGTAGTCGGTCGCCATGTAGGCGGTGGTGGGCGGCATGCCTTCGGGGCGCGTGCCCTTGAGCGGGCTGCGCTCGGGTTCGGCGTTGCGCGCCTCGCTGGTGAACACGGGCGGCTGGCCCGGGGCCCACATGGGCGGCAGCGTGAGGCTGGCGAGACTGGTCGATGGCGCGACCGCGTCGGGCCCCTGGTGCAGCGGGCAGTCGAACTCCAGCACCTCGACATAGCGGCGCACCGCGCCGGCCTCGATCACGTCGACGCCCCAGCGGATCACGCCGTTCGCGAAGTCTTCACCCACGCGCGCCACCATCGGCGCCCAGGCGCTTTCCCAATCGTCCATGTGCAACTGCTTTCCTAGATGCCGATGAACTCGGCCACGTCGTCCAGCGGCGCGCGCTCGGTCTCCAGGGCGTCGATGGGCTTGTCGCGGTCGGCATAACCGATGGCCATTCCGGTGAAGAGCATGCGTTCGGGCGGCAGGTCGATGAAGCGGCCGATGGTCTGCGGGTAGATGGCCCAGCATTCCTGCGGGCAGCTGTCCAGGCCCTCGGCGCGCAGCAGCATCACGTTCTGCAACATCATCCCGAGGTCGGACCACTGCGGCGGGCCCATGCGGCGGTCGACGGTGCAGAAGAGCGCGAGCGGCGCGCCGAAGAACTGGAAGTTGCGCGCAAACCATTTCAAACGCGCGGTCTTGTCCTCGCGCGGAATGCCCAGGCGCGCGTACATCGCCTCGCCGACGGCGAAGCGGCGGTCGCGATACGGTGCCACCAGCTCGCGCGGATAGATGTCGTACTCGCTGCCTTCGCCGCCGGGCGTTTCCTGCACGCGGGTGCGCATGAGGGCCTTGAGGTCGTCCAGGCGCTCGCCGCCTACCACATGCAGGTGCCACGGCTGCAGGTTGCCGCCCGAGGGCGCGCGGAGCGCGGCCTGCAGCACGCGGCGAATGGTGTCGGGCGGCACGGGACGGTCGAGAAATTCGCGCACCGAGCGGCGGCTCGCGACGGCGTCGTAGACAGTCATGGTCATGCGGCGTTCTTTCGTTCGTTCATGAGGGTCACGCCCAGCTCGCGTGCCACTTCGGCGCTGTGCTGGCCGGGTGTCGCGGCATGCGACAGGTCGGCGTAGGCATAGCCCGAGAAGCGCACCGGCGGGCGCACTTCAAGATACGCGCCTTCGGTCGGATGCGTGCGCTGTCGGAAAAGGCCGGCGGCCTGCAGCTGCGGGTCGTCGGGCAGGTCGGCGATGTCGTTCACGCGCATCGCGGGCACGTTGGCCTTCTTCAGGATGTCGAGCCATTCGGCCGTGGTGCGCTCGGGCAGGATGGCGGCGGCGGCCTCGTACATGCGGCTCATGTGCTTGCGCCGCAGCGCCTTGTCGGCCAGCTCGGGCGCCTCGAGCACCTCGGGGTGGCCGGCGGCCTCGAAGAAGCGCAGCCAGCGGTCGTCCAGGTAGGGCGCAATGGCGATGTAGCCGTCGCGCGTGCGCATGGGCTGGCGCATGGGGTCGATCTGGCGCGGGTACAGCGCGGGGCCGGTGGGCGGCACGAAGGTCTTGTCGCACAGGTGCTCCACGAGGTTGAAGCTGGCGAGCGATTCGAACATCGGCACCTCCACCTGCTGGCCCTCGCCGGTGCGCAGCCGGTGCACCACGGCGGCGAGCACGGCATACGCCGCGTGCAGGCCGGAGACCTTGTCGGCCATGGTCATCGGCACGTAGCGCGGCTGCGGGTTGCCGTCGACCTTGGGCGGCAACGAGGCGATGCCCGAGGCGGCCTGGATGATGTCGTCGTAGGCCTGCAGCGCGGCGTACGGCCCGCGCTGGTCGAAGCCGGTGCAGTGCACGTAGACGATGTCGGGGCGGATGGCGCGCACGTCGTCGTACGACAGGCCCGCGCGCGCGATGGCGTCGCTGCGCACGTTGTGGATGAAGATGTCGCTGGTCTCGATGAGGCGGCGCATCGCGGCGCGACCGTCCTCGCTCTTCAGGTCCCAGTCGACCGAGCGCTTGCCGCGGTTCAGCCGCAGGTGCACGGGGCTCATCAGCGGCGTGACGGGCGGCGTGCCGATGATGCGGATGCTGTCGCCCTCGGGCGGCTCGACCTTGACCACCTCGGCGCCGAGGTCCGCGAGGATCTGCGTGCAGTAGGGGCCGAAGATCACCGTGGTGAGGTCGACGATGCGCAGGCCTTCGAGCATGCGGGGGGCGGCTGATGTGGTGGTCATGGGTGTGGAGGTCATGCGGCGACAAGGCCCTGCATTTCGGCGGCGAGGTGGCGCACGCGCTCAGGTCCGCCGAGCAGCTGGCGGTTGAAGCCGATGCGCTTGAACCAGTAATGCAGGCCCAGCAGGTCGGTGATGCCCATGCCGCCGTGCACCTCGGTGGCGGTGCGGGCGACGAAGGTGCCGGTTTCGCTCAGGTGCGACTTGGCGTGCGCGGCGAGCAGCGCGGCTTCTTCGGGCAATGCATCGAAGGCGTGGGCCGCGTACCAGACGAGCGCGCGGCCGGGTTCCAGCGCGGCGGCCATCTCGGCGCACAGGTGCTTCACGGCCTGGAAGGAGCCGATCACGCGGCCGAACTGGCGGCGCTCCTTGGCGTAGGCCACGGCCTGGCCGATCATGGCTTCGCCCGCGCCGAGCGTGTCGGCGGCGAGCAGGGCCCAGCCCGCGCTGCGCAGGCGCGCGAGCGTGGCGGGGCCGCTGTTGGGAAGTCGTTCTGCCTTCACCTGTGCGAAGTGCAACTCACCGAGCGGGCGCGTGGCGTCGATGCTGCGCAGCGCGCCGCGCGTGAGGCCTTGCGCATCGGCGCGCACGAGGTGCAGGCCGCCGGCGCGGTCGGCCACGATGAACACATCGGCGGCGCCCGCGTCGAGCACGAAGAGTGCGCTGCCGTCGAGCGTACCGTTGGCATGGGCCGTCACGCCCGCGCCATCGCGCGCGCCGGCCACGGCCTCGGCGATGGCCACGCCGGCGATGCATTCGCCGGCCGCCAGGCGCGGCAGCCATTCATCCTGTTGCGCGGCGCTGCCGGCTTCGCGCAGCGCGAGCGGTGCGAGCACGGCGGTGCCGAGGAAGGGCGTGGGCGCGACATGGCGACCCAGCTCTTCGGCGGCCAGCGCGGCGTCGAGCAGCGACAGGCCGAGCCCGCCGAAGGCCTCGGGCACGAGCAGGGCCGGCACGCCGACCTCGCACAGCGTGCGCCAGACCTCGCGGTCCAGCGGCAGGTCGTCGGCCGCGACGCGGCGCACACGGTCGAGCGGGCAGGCGCGTTCGAGCGCGCGTCGCAGGCTGTCCTGCAGCAGCTTCTGGTCGGCGGAGAGGGCGAATTCCATGAGGTGCTTCTTTCCGTTTGTCTCAAGCCAGGCGCGGTTCGCGCGGCATGTCGAGCCCGCGTTCCGCGATGATGTTTTTCTGGATCTGCGCGGTGCCGCCGCCGATGATCAAACCCAGGTCGAACATGTAGCGCTCCTGCCAGAGCGCCTGCGCGCGCAGGTGCGCGCTGCCGGGCATCAACAGGCCCAGCTCGCCCAGCGCGTCGATGGCGAGCGCGGCCAGCTGGTGGCGCAGCTCGCAGCCCTGCAGCTTCACGACCAGCGCGGCCAGGCCCGGGTCTTCGCCGGTGGCCGCGGCCGTGAGCAGCCGCAGGCCGTGGCACTTCTGCGCCAGCACCTGGCCCTGCAGCCGCATCAGGCGGTCGCGCAGCACGGGCTGGTCGATGAGGCGCGAGCCGTCGACGGTCTCGGCCTGCATCAGCGTGGCGAGCTCCTGGTAGCGCTGGGTCGTGAGGTTGGGGTTGCCGAGCGAGCCGCGCTCGTGTTTGAGCGTGGCGTTGGCCACCTTCCAGCCGTCGCCGCGCTGGCCCACGATCTGGTGCTGCGGCACGCGCACGTCGGTGAAGAAGACTTCGTTGAACTCGGCGTGGCCCGTCATGGTCTTCAGCGGGCGCACCTCGATGCCGGGCGTCTTCATCGAGAACAGCAAATAGCTGATGCCCGCATGCTTCGCGGCGCCGGGTTCGGTGCGCACGAGGCAGAAGATCATGTCGGCCACGTGCGCGGTCGAGGTCCAGATCTTCTGGCCGTTGATGACGAAGTCGCCGCCGTCTTCGGTGGCGCGCGTCTGCAGCGAGGCCAGGTCGGAGCCCGCGCCGGGCTCGGAGTAGCCCTGGCACCAGACCACCTCGCCGCGCAAGGTGGGGCCGATCCATTCGCGCCGCTGCGCCTCGCTGCCCAGCTCGAGCAGGGTGGGCACCAGCATCGAGATGCCCTGGTTGCCCAGCGGCGGTGCCACGCCGGCGCGCGCGAACTCCTCGGTGATGAGGTGCGACGCCATGACGTCGGGCGCCGCGCCGTGGCCCCCGTACTCACGCGGCACCGTGCGGCCCGCGTAGCCGTGGTCCAGCAGCAGGCGCTGCCACGCAAGGGCGTCGGCGTCGGGGCGTTCGGCGGTGCGCGCAAAGGCCGAGCGGTGGCCGTGCGTGGCCAGGAACACGCGCAGCTCGTCGCGAAAGGCTTCGTAGCGGGGATTGAGCGTGAGGTCCATGCGGTGCTTGCCTTCGGTGCCCGCCGCGTTGCGCGGCGGTGGGTGTGTCTCCGTGTCGAGGCCCATGCTAGGGGCAACCCTCAGCCGCTCTCAATCGTCCGTTCCGACGATGTGACGCGCAGGAGGCGCTGCCTACCATCCAGCCCGAACGCCGCACGAGGTCCGAAAGAGATCGATACAAGGCCGTTGAGAGGCCCGCGGCCGCAGCTTCTTTTTCACGAGAACGACGGAGACAACACCATGACACGTTCCCTCTTTTCCGCCCGCCCCGGCACGCGCCGCCGCCTGCTCGGCGCCGGCCTCGCCGCCACGCTCGGCCTCGCCACGGCCTTCACGGCGCAGGCCCAGAAGCGCTACGACCCGGGCGCGAGCGACACCGAGATCAAGATCGGCCACATCGTCCCGTACTCGGGCCCGGTGTCGGCCTACGGCACCATCGGCAAGGCGGCGGCGGGCTACTTCGCCAAGCTCAATGCCGAGGGCGGCATCAACGGCCGCAAGGTCACGTTCATCTCGCTGGACGATGCCTACAACCCATCGAAGACGGTGGAGCAGGCGCGCAAGCTGGTCGAGCAAGATGAAGTGCTGGTGCTCTTCGGCCCGCTGGGCACGGCGCACAACCTGGCCATCCAGCGCTACATGAACGCCAAGAAGGTGCCGCAGCTGTTCGTGGCCACGGGCGCCACGCGCTTCGGCGACCCGAAGGCCTTCCCGTGGACCATGGGCTGGCAGCCCACGTACCAGACCGAAGGCAAGATCTACGCGCAGCACATCCTGAGCACCAAGCCCAACGCGAAGATCGCCGTGCTCATGCAGAACGACGACTTCGGCAAGGACTTTTTGAAGGGCTTTCTCGAAGCGCTGGGCGACAAGGCCAAGACGATGATCGTGGCGCAGTCGACCTACGAGGTGACCGACCCGACCATCGACAGCCAGATGGTCAACCTGAAGGCCTCGGGCGCCGACACCTTCTTCAGCATCACCACGCCCAAGTTCGCGGCGCAGGCGATCCGCAAGGCGGCCGACATCGGCTGGAAGCCCACGCAGTATTTGTCGAGCGTGTCGGTGTCGGTGTCGGCGGTGATCAAGCCGGCCGGCCCCGAGAACGCGGTGGGCGTGATCTCGGCCACCTACCTGCGCGACCCGGCGGACGACATGTGGAAGGGCGCCAAGGAGTACGAGGACTACAAGACCTGGTTCAGCAAGTACTACCCCTCGGGCGACCTGAGCGATTCGCTCAACGTGCTGGGCTACTCGTCGGCGCAGACGCTGGAGCAGGTGCTGCGCAAGGCGGGCGACGACCTCACGCGCGCCAACATCATGAAGGTGGCGGCCAACCTGCAGTACAGCCCGCCCATGCTCTACCCGGGCATCGAGGTGAAGACCTCGCCGACCGACTTCTACCCGATCGAGCGCATGCAGCTGGTGCGCTTCAACGGCACGCGCTACGAGCCCTTCGGCAAAGTGCTCGGCGATTGATCGACGTCACGCGGGCCGCGCTGTCGGCCCGCCATTCATTTCCCCTTTTTGTTTCCACTGAAGCTTCCATGACCTCCATCGTTCGACTGGCCGCCGCCCTGGGCGGCGCGGCCCTCCTGTTCACCGCCGGCGCGGCCCTTGCGCAGAAGAAGTACGACACCGGTGCCTCCGACACCGAGATCAAGCTCGGCATGGCCATGCCCTACAGCGGCCCCGTTTCGTCGTACGGCATCGTCGGCAAGGTCAACGAGGCGTACTTCAAGATGGTGAACGACAAGGGCGGCATCAACGGCCGCAAGGTGAGGCTCATCAGCTACGACGACCAGTACACGCCGCCGCGCACCACCGAGGTGGTGCGCAAGCTGGTCGAGCAGGACGAAGTGCTCGCCGTGTACGGCAACCTGGGCTCGGCATCGAATGCCGCGATCCAGCGCTACATGAACGCCAAGAAGGTGCCGCACCTGTTCCTGGGCGTGGGCGCCGACCGCTTCAACGACCCCAAGGCCTACCCCTGGACCACGCCCTACATGCCCAGCTACGAGGGCGAGGGCAGCCTCTACGCGAAGAACATCCTGAAGACGATGCCCAACGCGAAGATCGCCGTGCTCTACCAGAACGACGACTTCGGCAAGGACCTGCTCAAGGGCCTGAAGAAGGGCCTGGGCGACAAGGCCTCGATGGTGGTGGCCGAGGCCTCGTTCGAGGTGGCCGACCCCACGGTCGATTCGCAGATCATCAAGCTGCAGTCGTCGGGCGCCGACGTGTTCGTCAACTTCGCCACCGCGCGCTTCGCCGCGCAGGCCATCCGCAAGGCCTGGGACATCGGCTGGAAGCCCAAGCAGCAGTACCTCACCTACGTGTCGGCCTACGTGAAGATGACGCTGGAGCCCGCGGGCCTGGAGAAGTCGAAGGGCATCATGGCCATGGCCTTCTTCAAGGACGCCGCGCAGCCGCGCTGGGCCAACGACCCGGCCACGCAGGAGTTCCTGGCCTTCATGAAGAAGTACGCCCCCAACGAAGACGTGAACAACGCCGCCGGCGTGTACGGCTACGGCGTGGCGCAGGCGATGGAGACGGTGCTCAAGGCCTCGGGCGACAACCTCACGCGCGAGAACGTGCTCAAGCAGGCCACCACGCTGAAGAACATGCGCACCGGCATGCTGCTGCCGGGCATTGCGCTGAACACCTCGGCCACCGACTACTTTCCGTTCAACACGCTGCAGCTGGTGCAGTTCAACGGCAAGGAGTTCGAGCCCATGGGCGATTCGATCGCCGTGAAGTAGCCTTCGCAGAAGCACGCTCAAAAGAACCACAGGAGACACACACCATGCTCGGACTGATGCAGGACCGCCCGCTGCTGATCTCGTCGCTGATCGATCACGCGGCCACCTTCCACCCCCACGTCGAGATCGTCGGGCGCACCGTTGAAGGCCCGGTGCACCGCACCAACTACCGCGAGGTGCAGCGGCGTTCCAAGCAGGTGGCCAACGCGATGAAGGCGCTGGGCGTGGCGCCCGGCGACCGCGTGGGCACGCTGGCGTGGAACACGTATCGGCACCTGGCGCTGTACTACGGCGTGTCGGGTTCGGGTGCGGTGCTGCACACGGTGAACCCGCGGCTCTTTCCGGAGCAGATCGACTACATCGTCAACCACGCCGAAGACAAGGTGCTGTTCTTCGACACCAGCTTCGCGCCGCTGGTCGAGAAGCTCGCGCCCAAGCTCAAGAGCGTGCGCGCCTTCGTCGCCATGACCGACCGCGCCCACATGCCGGCCATCGACGTGCCGAACCTGCTGTGCTACGACGAGCTCATCGGCGCGCAGAGCGAGGACTACACCTGGCCCGAGTTCGACGAGCGCACGGCCTCGTCGCTTTGCTACACGTCGGGCACCACGGGCAACCCCAAGGGCGTGCTGTACAGCCATCGCTCCACCGTGCTGCATTCGCTGATGGAATGCGCGCCCGACACCTTCGGCGTGTGCTCGCAGATGACGCTGCTGCTGGCCGTACCCATGTTCCATGCCAACGCCTGGGGCATGCCGTACTCGGCGCCGATGGTGGGCGCCAAGCTCGTCATGCCCGGCCCGCACCTGGACGGCCAGAGCCTGTACGAACTCATGCGCGACGAGAAGGTGAGCTTCTCGCAGGCGGTGCCCACCGTGTGGCTCATGCTGTTCCAGTACTTCGACGCCCACCCCGAGATCGACACCCGCGCCATCGGCCTCAAGCGCATCGGCGTGGGCGGCGCCGCCACGCCGCGCGCCATGATCGAGCGCTTCGAGCGCGACTTCGGCGCCGACTTCGTGCAAGGCTGGGGCATGACCGAGACCAGCCCCATCGGCGTGATCGGCAACCTGCTGCCCAAGCACCTCGCGCTCCCGAAAGAGGAGCAGACGACGGTCAAGATGCGCCAGGGCCGCGGCGTGTGGGGCGTGGAGCTCAAGATCGTCGACGAGAACGGCCAGCGCCTGCCGCACGACGGCGTGGCCTTCGGCCACCTGCATGTGCGCGGCCCGTGGATTGCGAGCGGTTACTTCCGCAGCGAAGGCGGCGACGTGCTCGATGCCGAGGGCTTCTTTCCGACCGGCGACGTGGCCAACATCGACGCCGACGGTTATGTGCAGCTGGTCGACCGCGCCAAGGACGTCATCAAGTCGGGCGGCGAGTGGATCTCGTCGATCGACCTGGAGAACGCGGCCAGCGCGCACCCGGCCGTGGCCGAGGCGGCGGTGATCGGCATCGCGCATCCGAAGTGGCAGGAGCGGCCCCTGCTGATCGTCGTGAAGCGTGCAGGCGCAGAGGTCACGGGCGAGGAACTGCTCACTTTTCTTTCGCAGCGCGTGGCCAAGTGGTGGCTGCCCGACGACGTGGCTTTCGTCGACAGCCTGCCGCATACAGCCACCGGCAAGCTGCTGAAGACCAAATTGCGCGAGCAGTTCAAGGGCTACGTCGCGGCCAAGTCAACTTGATGACAGTTGTTCGTTCTTTCTGTGCATAACTCTGTGGGTTGCTTGAGGAGGCGAGCCAGCAGAGCGAGCATTGGCGCGGCTTCGCACCACGTTGCTCACTGATTGAGCAGGCTGGATTTTCCCCGGCACTTTTCACCCACCACGTTCTTTCCCCCCAAGGCCCTTGCGAGTCGTCGACTTGCAAGGGCCTTTCTGCTTTGTAGGTACTTCCGGGGGCTTTGTTCACAGTTTCGCCCTGCGCCTATCCCGGGGGCTAGTGCTTTCGGACTCGTCCGATGGATCGAACGGGACCGCCTTCCTAAAGTCATCGATCAAGAAACCGCTTGATCGAGTCGCGTGCATTTCGCGTGCTCGTCCGGTCCCGATTTATCTCTCCAGCACTAGGAATCACATGGCAACGAAGAAGACGAAGGTCGTCGTCAACAGCAACGGCAGGAACATCGATCACACGGTGGAAGCGGCAACGAACGGCAAGGCGCCGGTCCGCATCAAGGTCCAGAAGGGTGCGAAGTACCTGCTCAAGGGCGATGACGGTTTTGCGCCCGAGAACGTGACGCTCACGCGCGTGGGCAACGACCTGCAGATCACGCTCGAAGGCGAGACGAGCCCGGGCCTGGTGCTCGAGGGCTACTACGCGCAGTCCGAACCCGTGGGCCTGTATGGCGTGGCCGAGGACGGCCAGCTGTATGCGTATGCGCGCACCGATGGCGCGGGCGACATCTACGCGCTGGCCGAAGGCCAGTCGGCGCCCGTGGCGCTGGGCGGCGATTCGTACGGCGCGGGTGCGCCGTACCTGGCCGGCACCGAAGCGGCCGCCGGCAACGACGTCTTCGGCGGCATGCTGCCCCTGCTGATGACCGGCGGCCTGGCCGCGCTCGGCCTGGGCGCCATTGCCGCGGCCAGCGGCAGCGATGGCGCGACCGCGCCCAGCCTTCCGCCTGTGCTGCCCCCGCCCGACGTGCGTCCTCCCGGCAAGCCCGGCTTCGACGGCATTGGCGGTGCCTACGACGACGTCGGCCCCATCCAGGGCCAGATCCAACCCGGCGGCCAGACCGACGACACGCGACCTGATTTTTTCGGAACCGGCACCCCCGGCAATACCATCACCATGTACGACAACGGCAAAGAAATCGGCAAGACCCTCGTGGACGGCAACGGCGCGTGGCACTTCACGCCACCGAAGGACCTGAGCGAGGGCAACCATTCCATCACCATCACCGAGAGCGATCCGGCCGGCCGTGAAGGCGAGCCTTCGGACCCGTTCGAGTTCGCCGTCGACACCACCCCGCCGCCCAAGCCCGAGTGGGACGGCGGCAGCAGCGAAGGCCCCGGCGCCGTCATCGACGACGTGGGCCCCATCAAGGGCCGCGTGCCCCCGGGCGGCGCGACGGACGACCAGCGTCCCGAGTTCAACGGCCAGGGCACCCCGGGCGACACCATCATCGTGCAGGACCACGGCAAGGAAATCGGCCGCGTCGAAGTGAACGGGGACGGCGTGTGGACCTTCACGCCGCCGACCGACCTGAGCGAGGGCGAGCACTCCATCACCATCGTCGAGCGCGACCCCGCGGGCAACGAGAGCGAGCCCTCCGACCCGTTCGATTTCGTCGTCGACATCACCCCGCCCGCGCAGCCCCAGGTGGGCGGCGCCAACGACAACATGGGCGAGTACCAGGGCCCCATCACCCCGGGTGGCGTCACCGACGACCGCCAGCCCGAGTTCCATGGCGAAGGCACGCCGGGCGACACCATCGTCATCAAGGACGGTGACACCGTGATCGGCACCACCGACGTGGACGAGAACGGCGCCTGGACCTTCACGCCCTCGACCGACCTGAAGGAGGGCGACCACTCCATCACCGTCATCGCGCGCGACCCGGCCGGCAACGAGAGCAAGCCCTCCGACCCCTTCGATTTCGAGATCGACGTGACCCCGCCCGATGCCAGCAAGCTGGCCATCACGGGCGTGGCCGACGACGTGGGCGAAGTCACGGGCAACGTGGCTTCGGGCGGCAAGACCGACGACAGCCGTCCGCTGCTCAGCGGCACCGGCACGGCCGGCGACACCATCATCGTGACCGTCAAGGACAGCACGGGCAGCCGCGAGCTCGGCCGCGCGATCGTGGAGGCCGACGGCAAGTGGACGCTGCAGGTGAGCACGCCGCTCCTGCAAGGCAAGAACGAGTTCACCGCCATCGAGATGGACCCCACGGGCAACACCGGCGACATCCTCGGCGAGATCGCCCAGGGCGGCGTCACCGACGACGCCACCCCGACCCTGCACGGCAAGGCCACCCCGGGCGGCACCGTGAAGGTGTACGACGGCACCACCGTGCTGGGCTCGGTCGTGGCCGACGCCAACGGTGACTGGAGCCTCACGCCGGCCACCGCGCTGCGCGAAGGCGCGTACGAACTGAGCGCCACCGTGACCACGGCGGCGCACGGCGAGAGCGCGAAGACGGCGGTGTTCGACTTCACCGTCGACTTCACCGCGCCGGGCGCGCCGACCATCGTGGCGGTGCTCGACGACGTGGGCAGCCTCACCACCAACGTGGTGCAGGGCGGCGTCACCGACGACACCCGGCCGCAGTTCAAGGGCAAGGCCGAGCCGGGCAGCACCGTGAAGGTCTACGACGGCGGCACGCTGCTGGGCGAGACCACGGCCAACGCCGCGGGCGACTGGAGCGTCACGCCGACCACGCCGCTGGGCAACGGCGCGCACAACGTGACCGTGACCGCTACGGACGCCGCAGGCAACGTGAGCGCGCCCTCGGCCGCGTTCGACTTCACCGTCGACGCGACGCCGCCGGCCAAGCCGACCATCGTGTCGGTGGTCGACGACGTGGGCACCATCCAGGGCGAAGTGACGCTGAACGGCGTCATCGACGACCCGCGCCCCGTCTTCACGGGCAAGGCCGAAGCCAACAGCACCGTGGTCATCTATGACAAGGGTGTGGAGGTCAAGCGCGTGCCTGTCGATGCGTCGGGCAACTGGACCTGGACGCCGACGACGGCGCTGAACAACGGCGTGCACACCATCACCGTGAAGGCCGTCGACCAGGCGGGCAACCTCAGCGCGCCGTCGGATGCCTTCGGCTTCACGGTGTCCACCGTGCCGCCGCCCAAGCCGGTCATCGTGTCGGTGTACGACGACGTGGGCGGCGAGCAGGGCGACCTGTACAGCGGCGACTTCACCGACGACACCCAGCCCCTGGTCACGGGCAAGGCCGAGGCCAACAGCACCGTCATCGTCTTCAACAACGGTGTGGAGGTGAACCACACGGTCAAGTTCTACGACGGCAGCACGCTGCTGGGCCAGGTCGTCGCCGACGCCTCGGGCCAGTGGAGCTTCACGCCCCTGGCCAATCTGGCCGAGGGTGCGCACGGCATCACCGCCACGTCCACCAATCCGCTGGGCCAGACCAGCGAGGCCAGCGGCAGCTGGAACTTCGTGGTGGACACGACGCCGCCGGCCAGGCCGACCATCGTGTCGGTGGTCGATGACGTCGGCAGCATCGTGGGCAGCGTGGCACTCAACGGCACCACCGACGACGCGCGCCCCGACTTCTCGGGCAAGGCCGAGGCCAACAGCACCGTGGTCATCTACGACAAGGGCGTGAAGCTCACGCAGGTGCAAGCCGATGCGTCGGGCAACTGGAGCTGGACGCCGGCCACGGCCTTGGGCAATGGCGTGCACACCATCACGGTGACGGCGGTGGACAAGGCGGGCAACGCCAGCGTGGCGTCGGATGCCTTCGGCTTCACGGTGGCCACCACGCCGCCGGGCAAGCCGACCATCGTGTCGGTGATCGACGACGTGGAGGCCATCACAGGCGCCATTGCCAGCGGCACCACCACCAACGACGCCAAGCCAACCTTCAGCGGCAAGGCCGATGCGAACGGCACCGTGATCATCTACGACAAGGGCGTGGAGATCGACCGCGTGCAGGCCAACGCCTCGGGCAACTGGACCTACACGCCGGCCAAGGCGCTGGGCGAAGGTGCGCACAGCATCACGGTGGCGGGGGCGGACCAGGCGGGCAACACGAGTGCGCCCTCGGGTGCGTTCGAGTTCACGGTGGATACGGCACCGCCGGTTCTTGCCCAGGGCGGCATCTATCTGTCGTACGCCCACTTGTGGTACTGGTGGGCCCTCGACATTCCAGTCGCTGAGAATCCCGGGGTCAAGGACGCGGCTCGGGTCGTCATTCGCTACGTCGAAAACAACATCGAGAAGGACTACTACCTCCAGGTCACCGAGGGCCACAGGGATGGAACGATCACCAGCGTGTGGCGGGACCTCCCCATCCCGGCGGGAATCCCGATCAAGGTGGCGTTCGAAGATGCGGCGGGCAACCTGACGGCTTTTGTCTCCGTCCCCGTCAACAAGACCAGTCACTTCTGGGCCTACCCCGCCGGCACCTTCGGTGTCTTCGAACCTGTGGAGATGACGGACGACAACATCATCGACAGCCCGGCCCAGGTCTACACCGAAAGCGACGAGACGTTCATCGCCAAACTCGGCTTCGCCGACCGCCTCGCAGGCGGCGCGGGCAACGACACCTTCATGAAGGTGGGCACGGGCGACACGGTGCATGGCGGTGCGGGCGACGACGTCATCCGCGTCCACAGCGGCGACTTCGCCCACATCGACGGCGGCCTGGGCATCGACACCCTGGTGATGCACGGCAAGGCGATGCACATCGACTTGTCGGCCCTCGGCCCGAAGGTGCAGGGCGTGGAGAAGTTCGACCTCGGGTCGGGCGGCAACACGCTGGCGCTGAGCACGCACGACGTGCTGGCCGGTGGCGCGCGCGACATGGTCGTGGCCGACGGCAAGGTGCAGATGCTGGTCAACGGCGCCAATGGCGAAGTCGACCTGCTCGGCGGCACCCACGGCGACGACGGCTGGACCCAGGGCAGCAATGCCACGGTGGGCGGCGTGACGTACCACGTCTACACCAACCTGGCCGGCACGGCCGAACTGCTGGTCGAGGACAAGGTCCACGTGACCATCCTTTAAGCCGACGGGGCCCGTCGCCCGGCCGTGGCGTCGAGGGCCCACTTTTTTCTCATTCATTTTTCATGCGTGCCCCCGTGCGGGGCACCCCTCGGCCACCACGGAAGAGTTCTTGCACGTGGCGCGCATCACCGGCATCGACGCGATTGCGGCGCGCCATCCGCGCGGCTACGACATGCCCATCGGCGAGGGCGGCCACGGCCTGTCGGGCGGGCAGCGCCAGCTGGTGGCGCTCGCGCGCTGCCTGCTGCTGCGCCCGCGCATCCTGCTGATGGACGAGCCCACCAGCTCGATGGACCTGCAGACCGAACACGAATTTTTGCGCCGCATGGCGCACGTCACGCAGGGCCAGACCCTGGTGGTGGCCACGCACCGGCTGTCGGTGCTCGACCTGGTCGATCGCATCGTCGTGATGGACGGCGACGGCAAGGTGTTCCTCGACGGACCGAAAGACGCCGTGCTGGCGCGCCTGCGCGGCGCGGCCGGCAATGAACCGAACGAACAAGCGGTGCCCGCGTGAGCGCGTACCCGATGCAAGGAAACGATGCCATGAACACGAATGAAACCACCGCGGGGCCCATGCCCGGCGCGGCCTTGCCGGCGAAGGTGCCGGCCCCCGTGGCGAAGCTGCCCGCGAAGCGCCCGGGCCCGAGCGGCCAGGCACGCCACGAAGACTCGCCCTTCGTGAAGGACCTGCGCGAGGCGATGCTGGTGCAGAAGACGCCGGGCAGCCTGGCGGTGCTGTACCTCATTGCGACGATCCTCGTGGTCGGCGGCGTGTGGGCGCACTTTGCCAAGGTGGAAGAGATCACGCAGGGCGAAGGCCGCGTGATTCCGGCCAGCCGCGAGCAGATCATCCAGAGCCTGGAAGGCGGCATCCTGGAAGAGATGAACGTGCACGAAGGCGACGTGGTCGAGCGCGGGCAGATCCTGCTCGAGATCGACCCGACGCGCGCGGGTGCGTCGTACCGCGAAGGGCTCTCGAAGGTGCAGGCGCTGAAGGGCTCCATTGCCCGCCTGCGCGCCGAGGCTTATGCACAGCCGCTGGCGTTTCCGCCGGACGTGCTGGGCGTGGACTCGATCGTGCGCGACGAGACGCAGGCCTACAACGCACGCCGCCAGACGCTCAACGAGAGCGTGGGCGCGCTGCAGCGCAGCCTGCAGCTGGCCGAGCGCGAGATCTCGCTGTCGGAGCCGCTGTCGGCGCGCGGCCTGATGTCGGAAGTGGAAGTCCTGCGCATGAAGCGCCAGGCCAACGAGTTCCGCCTGCAGATCGCCGAGCGCCAGAACAAGTACCGGGCCGAGGCCAACGCCGAGCTCACGCGCTTCGAGGGCGAGCTGGCGCAGGCCAAGGAGAACATGGGCGCGCGCGAGGACGTGATGAAGCGAACCACCATCAAGGCGCCCGTGAAGGGCACCGTGAAGAACATCCGCGTGAACACCATCGGCGGCGTGATCCAGCAGGGCGCGGACATCATGGAGATCGTGCCGCTGGAAGACCAGCTGCTGGTGGAAGCCAAGATCAAGCCCTCGGACGTGGCCTTCATCCGCCCGACGCTGCCGGCCACCGTGAAGATCTCGGCCTACGACTACGGCATCTACGGTGGCCTCACCGGCACGGTGGAGCACCTGAGCCCCGACACGCTGAAGGACGACGAGAAGGCACGCCAGGGCGCGCGCGGCGACACCTCGTACTACCGCCTGCTGGTGCGCACCGACAAAGCCTCCTTGAGCGCGGGCGACAAGGAGTTCCCCATCATTCCCGGCATGACCGCCACGGTCGAGATCCGCACGGGCGAGAAATCAGTTTTGAGCTACCTGCTGAAGCCGGTGCTCAAGGCGCGCGAAGCGTTCCGCGAACGCTGAGCAGGAGTCGAAGTCATCATGAAAACGAAGAAGAACAAATCCATGCAGCCGGGCGTGTGCGCGCTGCTGTCGGTGTCGATGCTGTTCGGCGCCGGTGCGTCGGTGGCGCATGCGTTGCAGGACGAGGCGCCCGCGCTGAAGGTGGCGCGGCGGTTGGCTGCAGCGCCGGCCGTGGCGGTTGCCGTGGCGCCTGTGGCCATGCCTGCGCCGTTCGTGGCGGCCTCGCCGCCGCCGTTCCAGATGCGCAAGGTGGTGGCCTCCGCCTCGTCGATGGGCCTCAGCGGCGACGCGGGCGAGCGCCTGCGCGCCTACCTCGACGAGAACGTGCGCAAGGCGCTCGAGCTCAGCGCCGAGGCGCGCGAGGCGCAGGCCAACTGGAAGGCGGCCGAGTACGACATCGACCAGGCCAAGGGCCAGCGTTGGCCGCAGGTGCAGGTGGGCGTGTCGTCGCCATCCGCGACCTTCGGCGGCGGCGCCAACAACAGCGGCACGCGCAGCGCGTCGGGCAACCTTGCGATCACCACGCCGGTGTACGACTGGGGGCGCCTGAGCGCCACCATCGACAGCCGCACCGAGACCTCGAAGGCGGCTTACCAGGCGGCGCAGCAGGTGCGCCAGAAGATCGCGTACGACACCGTGTCGGCGCTGCTCGAACAGCGGCGCCACCAGGCGGCGCTCGAGGCCAGCCAGGGCTATGTGAAGCGCATGGAAGAGCTGGTCGACATGCTGAGCCAGATCGTGCAGAGCGACCGCGGCCGCGCCAGCGAACTCACGCAGGCGCGCGCACGCCGCCTGCAGGCCGTGACCGGCCGCGACGCCATCGTGGCCAAGCTGCGCGAGGTACAGGTCAACCTCGTGAAGCTGGTCGGCGAAGAGGTGCAGTGGCCGGCCGACCTGGCCTGGGAGATCCGCCCGGTCGCGCTGCAGGACGCCCTGATTGCGGGCGCCGAGCATCCGGCGATGCAGCAGGCGCGGGCCGAGGCGAAGGCCGCGGGCCTGTATGCGGAGTCGGTGAAGGCGGGGCGCCTGCCGCAGCTGAACTGGGTGGTCGGCAAGAGCACGCAGGAAGATTCGGCGGGCAACAAGCAGCCGTGGTCCACGGGCCTGTCGCTGCAGTGGAACGCGTTCCAGGGCGGCTCGGGGCGTGCGTCGGAACGCGCGGCCTTCGAGCGCGCGGCGGCCGGCGAGGAAAAGGCCGAGGCCTCGGCGCGCGACCTGGCCTACCGGCTGCGCACGTCTGCCGAGCAGCGCGACGCGGCGGCCAGCCGTGCCGGCGAATACACCGAGCTGATCCAGGAAACCGACCGCGTGCGCAAGATCTTCTACGAGCAGTGGTACCACCTGGGCAAGCGCACGCTGCTGGACGTGTTGACCGCCGAGAGCGACCACTACAACAACCAGTCGGCCCAGGTGACGACGCGCTTCGACGCCGAAGCGGCCGACCTGCGCATGCGCGCCGACTCGGCCATGCTGCTGGACTGGCTGCGCGGCGCAAAGGTGCTCTGAGGGGCGCGAAAGGCGCGGCTTTTCGGAACAGTCCTATGTACGGGCCGTGCGGGCCTTCCTAGGATGGGTGAGCGCCGGGTTGCCTCAGTGGGCCCGCTGCCTTGTGCCGCATCGCATGCGGCATGAAGCGCGGGCGCAGCGGACGCGGCTTCATTCATTCTTTTGAGAATTTCGAGCACCCATGCCGGTCCTGATCACCGGGGTCGCGAACCGCGGCCCGAGCCCCCGAAAGCACTGCCTCGGGCATGTTGTTGCCGCAGCGGACTGTGAAGGGGCTCCCGCATGAGCCGCTTCTTCGCCGCACCCTCGGAGCCCCTGGCGCGCCCCGCCCGCCGCATCGGCGTGCTCGGCCATGCGCTGCGCGAGCGCGAGTACGCGCGGCGCGTGCTGCGCGCGCTGGGCGTGGCGCCGCTGGTCTTCACCAGCATCGACGAACTGGCGACGCTGGGCGACCGCCTGAACCTGCTGTTCCTGGCCGACGTGCCCGAGGCAGCGAGCGAGGAGGCGCCGGACGTGCTGTCGTTGATGGGGACGAAGATCGTTCCACTGGCGCAGGAGGCGCCCGCGCCCACGCGGCACCTGCGGGGGCGCCCGCCCGCGGCGGCACCGGCGTTCGACGATTTCTACCGTTCCATCCTGCTGTCGCTGCGGACGCGCGGCCTGGCATGCGCGATGCCAACGCCGCTCGTGTGGGGCGCCTACAGCTTCCAGCCGATGGACCGCAGCGTGAGCTTCCCGGGCCGCACGCAGCGCGTCGACCCGGTCACCTTCGATCTGGCGCTGGAGTTCTTCTTCAACGCGGAGCGCGTGCTGTCGATTCCGCGGCTGCGGCAGATGCTCAACCCCGTGCGCGGCGCGCGCAGGTTCTGGGGCAACGAACTCATCGGCACGCTGACGGACGTGGTGGACGAACTGCAGTTGCACGGCGCGCACGGCTGGCGTCTGGTGCACTGCGAGCCCGAGGCGTTCCGGCTGGACCGGGTGCCGGTCGGCGAAACGGCGTCGGGCGCCTGAACGAAAAAAGCCCTAAGTCGTTGAAAACTTAGGGCTTTTTGAGCCATTCCGCCGGGGCGGGGAGGCTGTGTTGGTGGCTCTTCACGGACTCGAACCGCGGACCTGTGGATTATGATTCCATCGCTCTAACCGACTGAGCTAAAGAGCCGTCAGTGCAATTCAGCACCGAGCCCAAAATTATAGCCCAGGCTTTGGGCCCAGTTCAACTCCCGGTGTTTTCAGGTCGATTTTTCTGCGATCGAATGCGTCGGATCGCGTTTCGACCTAACCCCGATCGCCTCCGTGAGCCGTACAAGCTCGGGTGACAATCCTGCGATGTCTGCGCTGCCACGCGCCCCTTCTGCTGCTGCCCGCACCGCCACCGAGCGCGACGCCATGCCCGACGATCAGTTGATGCTGGCCTACGCCCACGGCGACGCCGCCGCCTTCGACGTGCTCTATGCGCGCCACGAAGGCGGCCTGTTCCGCTTCGTCAAGCGCCTGCTCGGCGCGCGGCTGGCCGCGCAGGCCGACGAGGTGTTCCAGGACACCTGGGTGCGGATCATCTCGGCGCGCGACAGCTTCTCGCCGCAGGGCGCCACCTGGCGCACCTGGGCCTTCACCATCGCGCACAACCTCGCGATGGACCGCCTGCGCGTGAGCGGGCGCGAGGTGACGCTCGATGGCCACGCGACCGACGACGACGGCGACGCCGTGCCCGCGCTCGACCGTGGCGTGCACGGGGCCACCGACCTGTCGGCGCATCCGTCGGCCGAAGAGCTGGCGTTCTGGCGCGCTGCCGGGCGCCGGTTGCTGGCCTGCCTGGACGAACTGCCGGCCGAGCAACGCGCGGCTTTTCTCTTGCACCATGAAGACGGCCTCACCGTCGACGCGCTAGCGGCCCGGCTGGAGATCGGCTTTGAGACCGTGCGCAGCCGCCTGCGTTACGGGCTGCAGAAGCTGCGCGGCTGCATGGAACGCTACCTGTCGGTGCTGGAGCAGCGCGCATGAGCACCGGCATGGACGACCACGACCTGCACGACGCGCGGCTGCGTCGCGCGCTGGATCACGCGCCCGACCGCGACGCCGTGCCCGCGGCCCACACGCGCGAGGCGATCCTGAAGATGGCGCACAACCTCGCTGCGGTCTCCGCGCCGGCGGCCGGCCCTGCGGTGCAGGCTGCGCCGTGGTGGCGACGCCTGTTCGGCGGCGGCAGCCCCCGCTCGCGCATGCCGTGGAACGCGGCCTTCGCGACCGTGCTCGTGGCGACCTTCGTCACCGTGCTGTGGCATCGCGAGCCGGTGCCCGACGCGCGGCTCGATGGCGAGGCGCAAGTGGCCGGGGCGCCCGCGCCGGCGTCGGCACCGCCTGCGCCTGCGCAATCGGCCGAAGCACCGGCAGTGGCCGCAGCACCTGCGCCAGCCGCTGAACCGGCCGTAACGGCGGACATGACACCGCCCGCTGCGCAGCGCAGCGAAGCGGCGCGCGATGCGAAAGAAACCCTGAAGCAGCGCGAGACGCAGGAAACGCGTGAAGCGTCGCGGCGGCGCGAAGCCCCTGCGGCGGCGGCGTCGGTCCAGAAGGACGAAGCACGGGCGATGGAAAAGGCGGCGCCCGCGGCCCCGGTGGTGCAAGCCCCGGCGCCCGTGCCTGCGCCTGTCGCACCGGCCATCGCATCTGCGCCCATGCCGGCTGCACCGCCCATGGCCGATGTCGGTCAGAGTCCGATGCCTTACGCAGCTGCACCGCCGGCGCCGGCCGTAGCACCTGCAGCGCCTGCAGCGCCAGCGCCGATGCAGCGCGAGTCCGCAGACACGGCGCCATCGCTTGCCGCGCAAGGCGGTGCCAGCGCGAATGTCGCCGGCATGCAGCGTCGCGCCGCACCGGTGCAAGCCGCGCCGGCCCCTGCGTCGGCCGCCGCCAAGGCCGTCGCGGCCGGGGGCTTCACGGCACTGGACCGCTGGACCACCCTCGACATCACGCGCGCGGGCGCCACCACGCGCCAGGCGCGCGGCGACACCGAAGGCCTCGCGGCGCTGGTGAACACCGTGGCGCGTGCGGCCACCGTGTCGGGCGGGGAGTTGGGTGCGCCGGTCGAGGCGCGCATCGAACTGCGGCGCGACGGCGCGTTGCTGGCCTTGCTCGAAATCGCGGGCGATCAGGTGCGGTGGACGCCGCAGCCGGGCGGCCCCGCCTTCCTCGGCACGCCGCCGGCGCAGGCGCTCGAGGCGCTGCGCACGGCGCTGTCGCGAGCCCGCTGACGGCGACCGCCGCTGCGGTCCCCGGGCCCGCGTATCAGCGGATCAGGCGTTCTTGAAATCCGGCTGGCGCTTGGCCAGAAAGGCGTCCATGCCTTCCTTCTGGTCCTGCGTGGCGAACAGCGCGTGGAACAGGCGGCGTTCGAACATCACGCCGTCGCTCAGGCCGCTCTCGAAGGCGCGGTTGACCGATTCCTTGGCCGCCATCACGGCGATCTGCGAGAAGCCCGCAATGATCAGCGCGGCGCCCAGGGCCTCGTCGGCCAGTTTCTCGAACGGCACCACGCGGCTCACAAGGCCCGCGCGCTCGGCTTCGGCGGCGTCCATCATGCGGGCCGTGAGCGCCATGTCCATGGCCTTGCTCTTGCCCACTGCGCGCGGCAGGCGTTGCGTGCCGCCGGCGCCGGGGATCACGCCGATCTTGATCTCGGGCTGGCCGAACTTGGCGTTGTCGGCCGCGATGATGAAGTCGCACATCATCGCGAGTTCGCAGCCGCCGCCCAGTGCGAAGCCGCTCACGGCCGCGATCACCGGCTTGCGGATCGAGCGGATGGTTTCCCAGTTGCGCGTGATGTAGTCGCCCTTGTAGGTGTCGATGAAGCTGTACTTGGCCATCGCCGCGATGTCGGCGCCGGCCGCGAAGGCGCGCTCGCTGCCCGTGAGGATGATGCAGCCGATGGCGTCGTCGGCGTCGAAGGCCTTGAGCGCCTGGCCCAGCTCGGTCATCAGCGCGTCGTTCAGCGCATTGAGGGCCTTGGGGCGGTTGAGGGTGATGATGCCGACCTTGCCTGCTTCGGTCCGCACGTCGATGTTTTCGTAGCTCATGGTGTCGCTGTCTCCGGGGGAGGTGGGGAAAAAAACGCGTCCCACTATACCCAGCCAGGCTTCGGGCCCGCTGACGCGCGGGTGTTTCATTTGAGAATTGTTCTCATCTAGAATGGCCGCCATGGACTTCCCGATGCAAGAACATGCCGTGTTGCTGCGGGCCTATGCCCGGGTGCAGGAGCGTTGCTCGCGCCTGCTGGTGGAGCAGGCCGCCCGGGTCGAGCGGCTCGAGGCGCAGATCGTGCGGCTGCGCGGTGCGCTGGTGGCGCGCGGCTCGGCGATTGCCATCGTGCGCGAAGAGCTGGCGGCGCGCGCGGCCGTGGGCACCGCCTTGCCCCAGCGCCTGCATGCGCTGCTGGCGCCGGGCGGCCGGCGTCACCATGCCTTGCCGCCGGGGCCGCAGGTGCCGGCCGACCTGCGGGCCAAGTCGGTGCTGTGCGTGGGCCGTTCGGAAGCGACGCCCGAGGCGCCTTCGCTGGCGCGCCAGCTCGTGGAGATTGCCGGCGGCCGTTACCTGCACCACGACGGCGGCGACGAGGCCGACGACCCCGCGGCGCTCGAGGCGGGCCTGCGCGCCGCCGATCTCGTGATCTGCCAGACCGGCTGCGTGAGCCACGGCGCCTACTGGCGCGTGCAGGACCACTGCCGCCGCACCGGCAAGCCCTGCGTGCTGGTGGGCGAGCCGCAGCCGATGCTGTTCGTGCGGCCGCCGCTGGCGGCGGCCGTCGATCACCCGGCCTGAAAGGAAATTACGGCTTGGCTGCGAGCCAGGCCGAGATCTTGGCCGCGTCGTGCGAGAACAGCCGCCACGTGGTCGAGCCCGTCGGCAGCGTGAGCGGCAGGCGCAGCAGCCGGCGGTCGCGCGCGACGAGGGCAGTGCACTTGGTGGCATCGCCGAGGTACAGCGCCAGGTCGTCGAGCTTCGTGAGGCGCCAGGCCTGCGCGGGTTGCGTCGCGCCCTTGCCGCGACCACCGACGGCCGGCAGCTCGATGCCGATCCATTCGTCGTTGGCCGAGAAGCCGGCCTTCTCGGCGGCGCCGCCGCGCAGCACCACCTTGATCTGCACGCTGCCGCCGGCTTCGGCCACGCGCAGGCCGAGCGCCTGCGCGGGTTGCGACGGGTCGTCGAGCGTGGCCACGCCGTGCGCGCGCAGCAGGTCGGCCAGCGGGAGTTCGTCGGTCGAATGCACCCAGCGCGCGAGTTCGGGGGCGTACGAGCGTCCGCCCACGGCTTCGAGCGCGGTTGCGATGTCGGCCTCGCTGATCGGGCCGCCGTTGCTGTGCGTCCAGAGGTGGCGCATCACGTCGTCGAGCGTGCCCTTGCCTTCCTGGCGCAGCGTGAGGTCGAAGCACAGCGCCACCAGCGCACCCTTGGTGTAGTAGCTGACGGTGCTGTTGGGCGTCTGCTCGTCCTGGCGGTAGTACTTGACCCAGGCGTCGAAGCTCGCGTCGGCCACCGGCTGCACCAGCCGGCCGGGCGTCTGCAGCACCTGGTTGATGGTCTTGTTGAGCAGGCGCAGGTACGCGGCGTCGTCGATGCGGCCGGCGCGGCGCAGCAGCAGGTCGTCGTAGTAGCTCGTGAAGCCCTCGAAGAACCACAGCAGCTGCGTGTAGTTCTCGCGGCTGTAGTCGTAGCTGGCGAACTCCGCCGGGCGCATGCGCTTGACGTTCCAGGTGTGGAAGTACTCGTGGCTGATGAGGCCCAGCAGCGTGGTGTAGCCCTCGGGCTGCTTCTTCTTTTCGCCGCGCAGCGGCAAGTCGCGGCGGTTGCAGATGAGCGCGGTGGAATGGCGGTGCTCGAGCCCGCCGTAGCCGTCGTCCACCGCATTGAGCATGAACACGTAGCGGTCGATCGGCAGCTTCGGGCCGCCCCGCTTGCCGGCCTTGTCGCCGTGCCAGAAACGGATCTCGGCTTCGCAGATGGCCTTGGTGTCGGCAATGAGGCGCTCGCCGTCGAACGAGGCCGCGGCGCCCGCGATCACGAAGCGGTGCGGCACGCCGCAGGCGTCGAACTCGGCGCTCCAGAAGGCGCCCATCTCGACCGGGCTGTCGGCCAGTTCGTCGTAGCCGGCGGCGCGGTAGCTGCCGAAGCCGTGCTTGTCGGTCTTCGTCGGCACGAGCGCGGTGGCGCACGACCAGCGCGCGGCGTCGGCCGCCAGCGCGGGCGGCACGATTTCCAGCGCGTGCGGCGCCTCGGTCTGGCCCTCGACACGCAGGCAGACGCTGGTGCCGTTGAAGAAGCCGCGCGTGGCATCGAGCCAGGCGGTGCGCACCGAGTTGTCATAGGCGCACACCTGGTAGTGCAGCACCAGCGGCTGGCCCGGCACGCAGTCGATCTGCCAGCTGCACTTGTCGAGCTGCGTCAGCACCGGCTTGCGGCGGCCCTGCGTGGCGCGCAGGCCCTGCAGGTTCTTGGCGAACTCGCGCACGAGGTAGCTGCCGGGAATCCACACCGGCAGCGCCACGCGCTGCTGCGCGGCGGGCGCGGCGATGGTCAGCGTGACGGCGAACAGGCGCGCATGCAGGTCGGCGCACTCGACGCGGCAATGCACAGCGGGCGTGGCGGTTGCAGCCGCGGCTGCGCGCCGGGAAGCGGAGGTCGTCGCCATCGGATCAGTTGGCGGCGGCGAGCTGCTTCTCGACCTGCTCGGCGGGAATGGCGCCCGGGACGCGGCTGCCGTCGGTGAAGATCAGCGTGGGCGTGCCGGTGATGTTGTACTTGCGGCCGAACTCCACGTTGCGCTCCAGCGCCGTCACGTTGCAGCTGGTGGCGGCGGCGGCGGGCTTGACGTTGCCTTCCATCCAGTCGGCCCAGGCCTTGCCCGGGTCCTTGCTGCACCAGATGTCGCGCGACTTGGCGGTCGAATCGGGGCCGAGCACGGGGTACAGGAACATGTAGACGGTCACGTTGTCGACCTTCTTCATGTCTTTTTCGAAGCGCTTGCAGTAGCCGCAGTTCGGGTCTTCGAAGACCGCGACCTTGCGCTTGCCGTTGCCGCGCACGATCTTGATCGCGTCCTTCAGCGGCAGCTTGTCGAAGGCGACGGCGGTGAGCTTCTCGACGCGCTCTTCGGTGAGGTTGCGGCGGGTCTTGGCGTCGATCAGGCTGCCCTGCAGCAGGTAGTTGCCCTGCTCGTCGGTGTAGAGCAGCTGGCTGCCGCCCACGCGCACTTCGTACAGGCCCGGCACGGGCGTCTTGGTGACTTCCTCGATGGGCGGCAGTTGCGGGATGTGCGTCGGCAGGTTCTTGCGGATCTCGGCCTCGCCCGCGCCGGCGGTGGAGAGCGTGAGCAGCGCGCAGGCGGCGACGAGAAGGTGGCGGACGAAGGTCATCGGGAAGGTTTCGGGAAAAAGGTGGAGGGCTGGAGGGCGCGGGGCGTCAGGCCTTCAGGCCCATGGCTTGTGCGGTGATCCAGTGCTTCACGAAGCGCGTGCGGTCGAAACCGCGCATGCCCCAGTTGCGCAATGCAGGGAGTGGACCCAGGTTGTGCGAGAAAAGTTGCTGCAATCCGTCGGTGGCCAGGCTCATCTGCAGCACGTCGGCGCGGCGGGCGCGTTCATAGCGGCGCAGCAGGCGGGCGTCGCCCACGCTGCGCCAGTAGTCGCGGGTGCGGATCACGTCGGCCAGCGCGGCCGCGTCGGCCAGGCCGAGGTTCAGGCCCTGGCCCGCCAGCGGATGCACCGTGTGGGCGGCGTCGCCCGCGAGCACCCAGGACTGGGTGGGCTGGCCGGGCATCGTGCCGGACCAGCGGTCGGCGATGGCGCGCGACAGCGGCCACACGGCGCGTTCGCTCGTGAGCCGCAGCGAGCCCAGCTCGCCGTGGCTGGCTTCGCTCACGGCGGCGCTGAATTCGTCGACGCCTTGCGCGACCAGCTCGGGCACGCGCAGCTGGTCGACCGACCACACCAGCGCCAGCGTCTTGCCGTGCACGCCGCCCAGCGGCAGCAGGGCGAACACCTCGCCGCGGTCGTTGAACCACTGGCGTGCGATGCCGTCGTGCGTGTGCGCGGCCTCGAGCCGCGCGGCCATGGCGTGTTGCGGGTAGCGCGTGACCTCGTAGCTCACGCCCAGCGCCGCGCGCGAGGCGCTGGCCTTGCCTTCGCACACCACCGTGAGCGGCGCGGCCACGGGCTCGGTCACCACGTCGATCAGGGGCTGGAAGCGCACCGCGTCGGCCAGTTGCTGCTCGAGCGCGGGCACGTCGACGATCCAGGCCAGCGCCTCGACCTTCTGGCGCGCGGCGCTGAACTGCACGCGGCCGCCGTCGTCGCCGTGCACCTGCATCTCGTGCACCGGCGTGGCATGGGCCGTGTCGGGCCAGGCGCGCAGCGATTCGAGCATGGTGCGGGACGCCGCGTTGAGCGCGTACGCCCGGATGTCTTCCTTGCCCGCAGGGGCCGGCGGCACCACGAGCGCGACACGCACGCGTTCGCGCGCCAGCAGCAGCGCCAGCGTGCGGCCGACGATGCCGGCGCCGCGGATACAAACTTCGGGGGAAAGGGCCATCAGATGATTGTAGGAGTTGCCTCGCGCGCGGGCGCCGATACCCGTTCATGCGGGAGAATGGCCAGCGATTTCAAAGGAACCCCCACCGTGTCGCAGCCGCCCGCTTTCGATCTCCAGGCCACCATCGCCCGCCTGTTCGTGTACCCCGTCAAGTCGTGCGCCGGCGTCGAGCTCGACGAGATGCTGCTCACCGAAACCGGCCTGGAGTTCGACCGCGCCTGGATGGTGGTCGACGCGCAGGGCGAGTTCGTCACCCAGCGGCAGCTGCCGCGCATGGCGCTCATCCAGCCGCAGATGAAGCACACCGAGGTCGTGCTGCGCGCGCCCGGCATGCTGGCGCTGCACCTGGCCTTCGACCGCGTCGAGCAGCCGGTGCGCGTGCGCGTGTGGAAGGACGAGGTGGCGGCCTACGACATGGGTGACATCGCGGCCCAGTGGTTCAGCGACTTTCTTTCGGAGCCCGGCAAGCCGCAGACGCTGCGCCTGGTGCGCTTCGACCCCGAGCACCAGCGCCTGTCGAGCCTGAAGTGGACCGACGGCGTCGAGGCGCTGAACCAGTTCGCCGACGGCTTCCCGCTGCTGGTGGCCAGCGAAGGCTCGATCGCCGAACTCAACGAGCGCCTGGCGGCGGCCGGCCACGGCCCGGTCGGCATCGAGCGCTTCCGCCCGAACATCGTGCTGGCCGGCATCGAGTCGCACGACGAAGACCGGGTCGACGCGCTGCACGTCACCACCGGCGAGGGCGAAGCCGAGCTGCGCCCGGTCAAGCCCTGCACGCGCTGCCCCATTCCCGACATCGACCCGGCCACCGCGCTCAGCAGCCCCGAGGTCGGCGACATGCTGCGCACCTACCGCGCCGACGCGCGCGTGGACGGCGGCATCACCTTCGGCATGAACTGCATCGTGGTGCAGGGCGTGGAGCACATGCTCAAGGTGGGGCAGTCCGTCGGCGCGAACTACCGCTTCGAGTGAAGGGCATGGCGCGCGCCTGAGCGGCGTGCGGTCAACTCGGGGTGCGTGCACAGGACACCGGGTATTCCCCTCCGCGAATGTCCCCCGCCTTCGGCTCCTCCTTGATTTCGCTGCGGGGAGCACCCGATGCCCTGCGCACGAGGGCACGCTCTGCGTTTGCGGGCGATCAACGATTGCTGCGAACGACGCTCACGCTGATGGGGTGCCTTGCGCAGCGAAATCAAGGGGGAGGCCGAAGGCCGGAGGACATTCGCGGAGCAAGGTGCCCCGTCGGCGGGAGCGCGCCCCGAACAATGCCCGATCTGACCCCAGACAGACCGGGGGCAGTCGCTCAGAGTCTCAGAACTTCACGCCGGCGATCAGGATGATGTTCGCGTAGGGCGTGCATTCGCCCGTGCGCACGATGGCGCGGGCCTTCGCGCTGCGGCGCTTGAATTCTTCATGCGACACCGTCTGCGGCGCGATGCCCAGCGTCTGCGGGTACCAGCCCGGCAGCGCCTTCGCATCGCCTTGCAGCGCTTCGTCGGCCACGACGATGGCCTCGACCTGCATCTCGGACAGCACCGCTTTCAGCACATCGGTGATCCCCGGCACGCCGCGTGCCACGGCCAGGTCGATGCGGCGCGGGCCGTCGGGAATGGGCAGGCCGGCGTCGCCGATCACCAGCATGTCGCCGTGGCCCATCGAGGCGATCACGTGGGAGAGTTCGGCGTGCAGCAGGGGAGAGCGTTTCACAGCGTGATCCAGTCGGGGGGCAGGGGGCTGCGCAGCACGGCGTCGCGCAGCGGAATGGAGGGTTGGGCGCCGGGCTGCTGGATGCACAGCGCGGCGGCGCGGACGCCCAGGCGCACGGCCTCGTCGAAGGATTGGCCTTCGCCCAGCGCCACGGCGAGCGCGCCCAGGAAGGTGTCGCCGGCGGCGGTGGTGTCGACCGCCTGCACCTTCGGCGCGGGATGGTGGCGCGCGCCGTCGGCGTCGACCGCCACGGCGCCGCGCGAACCCAGTGTCACGACCACGCGGGCGATGCCCTTGGCGCGCAGCGCCTGGCCGGCCCGGGCGGCGTCCTGCGGGCTGTCGGCGGACTGGCCGCACAGCGTCTGCGCCTCGATCTCGTTGACGACCAGCGTGTCGATCTGCGGCCACAGCGCCTCGGCGATCGGCTGCACCGGCGAGGGGTTGAGCAGCACCTTGCAGCTCGCGCCGTGCGCGAGCGCGATGGCGCGCGCGACCTGGTCCATCGGGGTCTCGAACTGCGCGACGAGGAAGGCCGCGCCCTGCACCTGCTGCGTCAGCGAGGCCTCGTCGATGGCGACGCGCGCGTTGGCGCCGGGGATCATCACGATGCGGTTCTGGCCGCTGTCTTCCACGAGGATCAGCGCCGTGCCGGTCGGCTCTCCCGCCACGGTGCGCAGCGCGGCGGTGTCGATGCCGTCGCGCGCGAGCGCATCGCGCAGGGCCGCGCCATGCGCGTCGTCGCCCACGCAGCCGATCATCTGCACCTGCGCGCCTTCGCGTGCGCAGCTCACGGCCTGGTTGGCGCCCTTGCCGCCGGGGATGGCGTCGATGGAGCGGCCCAGCAGGGTTTCGCCCGCGGCCGGCGCGTGCGGCACGCGCAGCACGATGTCCATGTTCAGGCTGCCGAGCACCACGATGCGCGGCGGCTTGGAGGAAGAAAGAGGCTGAAGGCTCACGAGGTGCGGGACTTGGAAGGTGTGGCGGTGGTGGAAGGAGCGGGCGTCACGCCGGCTTCGCGAAAGCCCGCGTGGCGCGCGGTCGAGGCGCGCACGCGCAGCTCGGGCTGCAGCACGACCTTGCGGGCGTCGCGGCGCTTGCCGCCCATGCGCTCCAGCAGCATGTCGACCGCCAGCGCGCCGATGCGCTCCTTGGGCTGAGCCACGGTGGTGAGCGGCGGGCTGGTGTAGGCCGACAGTTCGATGTCGTCGAAGCCCACGATGGACAGTTCGTCGGGCACGCGCACGCCGCTTTCATGCGCGGCGCGCAGCGCGCCGATGGCCATCAGGTCGTTGCACACGAACACGGCCGAGGGCTTCTGCTCGGTGCGCAGGATGGCGTGCATCGCCTCGTAGCCGCCTTGGCTGGTGAAGCCGCCGCGCCACAGCAGCGCGTCGGCGTTCGGTGTCGAGCCAGTCTCCGCCAGCGCCATGCGCCAGCCTTCGATGCGCTGCTCGCTCGAGGTCACGCCCAGCGGCCCGCCGATGCAGGCGATGCGCTTGTGGCCCAGCGACAGCAGGTGCCGCACGGCGAGCAGGCCGCCCTGCATGTGGGCGGTTTCCACCAGGTCGCAGGCCGGGTCGGCGATCTCGCGGTCGACCAGCACGGTGGGAATGCGCAGGCCGCGCAGCTGGGTGGCGAGCGAGTCGTCCTCGTCGGCGCCGGTCGACACCACGATGAGCCCGTCGATGCGGCGCTCGGCCAGCACCTGCAGGTACACGCTCTGGCGCCGGGGCTCGTCGTCGGTATTGCACAGCACCAGCGTGTAGCCGGCGCCGAAGCAGCGGTCTTCCACGATGCGCACGATCTCGGCGAAGTAGGGGTTCGAGCTGTTGGGAATCAGCATGCCCAGCGTCGAGGTGGTGTTGCTCTTGAGGCTGCGCGCCATTGCGTTGGGCACGTAGCCCAGCTCGCGGATCGCCAGCTCGACGCGCTCGCGCACCTTGGCGCTCACGTGGCGCGTGTCGTTGACGACGTGCGACACGGTGGTGACGGAAACGCCCGCCTGGAGGGCGACGTCCTTGATGGTGGCCATGGTTGTCTTTGTTCCTGTGGAAGCTCAGGCCAGTCGACGATCGGCCCGGCGCTGGCGCAGGGTGTCGATGATGACGGCCACCACGATCACCGCGCCCGTGATGATGCGCTTGCTCGGTTCGCTCGCGCCCACCTGCGCCAGGCCGGCCTCGAGCACCGCGATGATCAGCACGCCGAAGAAGGTGTTGACCACCGAGCCGCGCCCGCCCATGAGGCTGGTGCCGCCGATGACCACGGCCGCGATCACCTGCAGCTCGATGCCCACGCCCGCGTTCGGGTCGGCCGCTTCGAGGCGGGCCGACTGCATCAGGCCCGCGAGCCCGGCCAAGAGGCCGGTCACGGCGAACACGATGATGCGGATCGGTCGCGGGTCGATGCCCGCCAGGCGCATGGCTTCCTCGTTGGTGCCGATGCCCACGACATGGCGGCCGAACACGGAGCGCGTGAGCACCAGCTGCCCCACGGCCACCAGTACCACGGCGAGCACGAAGGCGGCCGAGATGCCGCCGATCCACGGCGCGGCCAGGCCCGAGATGGCGTCGCCCACGTACTGCGTGCGCGAGTCGGTGACCAGGTAGGCGCCGCCGCGCACCGCTTCGAGCATGCCCAGCGAGACGATGAAGCTCGGCAGCCGCCAGGCGACCGACACCGCGCCCGTCACCGTGCCGCAGATGAGGCCGGTGGCCAGCCCGAGCAGGGCGGCCAGCGGCACCGAGAGCTTCCATTCGAGGATGGCGGCGGCCGTGACGGCCGCGCTCAGCGCGAGCACCGAGCCCACCGACAGGTCGATGCCCGCGATGATCAGCACGAAGGTCATGCCCACCGCCATCACGGCCAGCGCCGGGATTTCGTTGGCGATGGAGATGAAGGTCTCGCGCGTGAGGAAGTATTCGCTCATCGAGCCGAAGAGCGCAATCATGCCCAGCAGCACGACGGTCAGGCCCAGGTAGGTGCCGAGCTGGCCCTTGAGCGCGGACGGCGGCTTGCCGGCGGCGGCGGAAGCAGGAGAAGAGGGAGAGGCTGCGTTCATGGTCGTCAGGCGTCGGCGGAAGTCGGGGCGGAGGCTGCGGAAGAAGGGGCGGAATCCGCCGGGGAACCGGGCACGCGGCCCGTGGCGTCGCTGAAGGCGGCGGCGAGCAGCGACTGTTCGCTCCACTCGCCGCGTTCGAACACCGCGACCAGCCGGCCGGCGCTCATCACGCCGATGCGGTCGCACATGGCCATCAGCTCGCGCAGGTCGCTGGACACCATCAGGAGCGCCTTGCCGGCGTCGGTCATGCGGTCGAGTTCGGCGTACAGGTCGGCGCGCGCGCCCACGTCCACGCCGCGCGTGGGTTCGTCCAGCAGCAGCACCTTGCATTCGCGGTGCAGCCAGCGTGCGAACACCACCTTCTGCTGGTTGCCGCCGCTGAGCGTCGATACGGGTTGTTCGATGCTGCGCGAGCGGATGCGCAGCAGCTCGACCAGCCGGCGCGCAATCTGGCGCTCCTTGGCGCGGCGCAGCCAGCCGGCGTGCGAGATCGCGCCGAGATCGCTCAGCGTGGCGTTGACGCGGATCGGCTGCGTGAGCAGCAGGCCCTGCGACTTGCGGTCTTCGGTCACGAGGCCGATGCCCGCGCGAATGGCCTGCATCGGCGAGCGCCAGCCCTTGCGCGCATGCCGAATGGGCTGCGCGGCCGGCGTGCCGTCGTGCAGCACGACCTCGCCGCGGTCGGCGCGGTCGGCGCCGAACAGCAGCCGCACGAGCTCGGTGCGGCCCGAGCCGACCAGGCCGGCCAGCCCCATGACTTCGCCCGCGCGCAGTTCGAGATCGACGTCGCGCACCACCTGCGCCCGGCCGATGCCGCGCGCGCTCAGCAGCACCGGGCCCGCCACGCGGCGCGCGCGGCCTTCGTGCTCGTGCACCGCGCGCCCGACCATGCGCTGCACCAGTTCGGATTCGCGCACGCCGGCCATGGCGCGCACGTCGACCAGCTTGCCGTCGCGCAGCACCGCCACGCGGTCGGCGATGCGCTGCAGTTCTTCGAGGCGGTGCGACACGTAGACGATCGCCACGCCGCGCAGCTTCAGCAGTTCGATCTGCTCGAACAGGTGCGCGGTTTCGCGCGGCGTGAGCATGGCGGTGGGCTCGTCGAGCACCAGCACGCGCGTGTCGTCCTGCAGGTTGCGCGCAATCTCCACCATCTGCTGCTGGCCGATGCCCAGCCGCGCCACCGGCGTGGCCGGGTCAATGCCGTCCAGGCCGATCTTGGCGAGCTGGCGCTCGGCCAGTTCGTGCAGCGTGGCGCGGCGGATCCAGCCGCTCTTGTGCGGCAGGCGGTCGAGCAGCAGGTTCTCGGCCACCGACAGCGTGGTGACGAGGCCGAGTTCCTGCATGACCATGCGCACACCCAGGCGCTCGGCATCGCGGCGCGAGGCCGGCGCGAAGGGCTGGCCGTCCAGCAGCATGCCGCCGCGCGTGGGCTGCACCAGCCCGCAGACGATCTTCGACAGCGTGCTCTTGCCCGCGCCGTTCTCGCCCGTGAGCGCCAGCACCTCGCCGGCGCGCAGTTCAAGAGAAACCCCGTCGAGCACCGGCGCCGCGTAGTCCTTGCCGACCGTGCTCAGGGCGAGCACGGCGGTGGGTAAGGGCGGATTCATGGCGGCGTCGGGTGCGGCGGTCAAAACGAGGTCTTCTTCTTTTTAGAGGGGAGCGGAATGGCTTACTTCGACGACTTGGTGACGAGCACCACGTCGGTCTTCACTTCAGCCGGCATTTCCGATTCCTTCTTCTTGTCGGCGATGGCCTTCAGCGCGGTCTCGATGCCGAACACGGCCTGCTTGGCGGCGAACTGGTCGGCGGTGGCGAGCACGCGGCCGTCCTTCAGCATCGGCTTGATGGCGCCGATGTTGTCGTAGCCCACCACCAGCACCTTGCCGGTCTTGCCCGCGGCCTTGACGGCGGCCACGGCGCCCAGCGCCATGCTGTCGTTGCCGGCCAGCAGGGCCTTCAGGTCGGGGTGCTCGCGCATCATGCCGGCGGCCACGGTGTTGCCCTTGTCGATTTCCCACTGGCCCGACTGCACGCCGACCACGGTCATGCCGCCGGCCTTCATGGCGTCCTGGTAGCCCAGCGTGCGCTGCTGCGCATTGAAGGTGGTCGACACGCCTTCGATGATGCCGACCTTGTCGCCCGACTTCAGCTCCTTGGCCAGCGCATCGCCCACCAGCTTGGCGCCGGCACGGTTGTCGGGGCCGACGAAGGGCACCTGGATGCCCTTTTCCTTCAGGGCGTCGGCGTCCAGCCGGTTGTCGATGTTCACGACCAGGATGCCCTTGTCGATGGCTGCCTTGATTACCGGCACCAGCGCCTTCGAATCGGCGGGTGCGATGACCAGCGCGTTGATCTTCTGCGCCACCATCTGCTCGACCATCTTGATCTGGGCGGCGGTGTCGGTCTCGTCCTTGATGCCGTTGGCCACCAGCGTGTACTGCGCGGCGTTGGCCTTCTGGTGCGCCTTGGCGCCGTCTTCCATGGTGCGGAAGAACTCGTTGGCCAGCGACTTCATGACCAGCGCGACCTTCGGCTTGTCCTGCGCGAAGGCGGGCGTTCCGGCGATGGCGCCCAGCAAGGTCAGTGCGGCAGCGCTTTGCAGGGTACGGCGGGTGAACTTCATGGTGGATGTCTCCTGAAATGAGGGGTCAGAGCGGAACGCCGGTCTGTGCCGGGGGCCCCGATGTTAATCGAGGGAAACGTTTGCGCAAACGTTTGCCAGTCGGGTCAAACCCTGAGCCTTTCGGGCCTCGAAGCCGCTGCCAGAGGGCTTTCGTGCGGAGTCGAGCGCCTTGGAAAAGGACGCGCCGGCGTGGCGGGAAGGGCGCCCGACCCGGGGGAGAACCCGGTCAGCCTAAAATCGGGGGTTACCCAAGAGGACCTCCCATGAGTTTGCAATGCGGCATCGTCGGCCTGCCCAACGTCGGTAAATCCACCCTTTTCAATGCGTTGACCAAGGCCGGCATCGCAGCGGAAAACTATCCGTTCTGCACCATCGAGCCCAACGTGGGCGTGGTGGAAGTGCCCGATCCGCGGCTCGACCAGCTGAGCGAGATCGTCAAGCCCGAGCGCGTGGTGCCCGCCATCGTCGAGTTCGTCGACATCGCCGGCCTGGTGGCCGGTGCCAGCACCGGTGAAGGCCTGGGCAACAAGTTCCTGGCGCACATCCGCGAGACCGACGCCACCGTGAACGTGGTGCGCTGCTTCGACGACGAGAACGTGATCCACGTGGCCGGCAAGGTCGACCCGATCTCCGACATCGAAGTGATCCAGACCGAGTTGTGCCTGGCCGACCTGGCCACGGTCGAGAAGGCGCTGCACCGTCACACCAAGGTCGCTCGCTCGGGCGACAAGGACGCGCAGAAGCTCGTCGGCCTGCTCGAACGCTGCCAGGCTGCGCTGAACGAGAACACGCCCGTGCGCGCGCTCGAGTTCACGAAGGAAGAGCTGCCGCTGGTGAAGAGCTTCACGCTCATCACCGCCAAGCCCGCGATGTTCGTGGGCAACGTGTCGGAAGACGGCTTCGAGAACAACCCGTACCTCGATCGCCTGCGCGAGTACGCCGCCAAGCAGGGCGCGCCCGTGGTCGCCATCTGCGCCAAGATCGAAGCCGACCTGGCCGAGATGGACGACGAAGACAAGAAGATGTTCCTCGCCGAAATCGGCCAGGAAGAGCCGGGCCTGAACCGCCTGATCCGCGCCGCCTTCAAGCTGCTGGGCCTGCAGACCTACTTCACCGCCGGCGTGAAGGAAGTGCGCGCCTGGACCATCCACATCGGCGACACCGGCCCCCAAGCTGCCGGCGTGATCCACGGCGACTTCGAGAAGGGCTACATCCGCGCCCAGACCATCGCGTTCGACGACTACATCGCCTTCAAGGGCGAGCAGGGCGCGAAGGACGCGGGGAAGATGCGGTCGGAAGGCAAGGAATACGTCGTGAAGGATGGCGACGTGATGAATTTCCTGTTCAGTTCCTGATTTCGCGCGCCCCACCGGGGGCAACACCTGAGGCCCGGCGAAGCCGGTTCCTCGGTGTTTCACGAAGGAGCCGCCTGACGGCGAGCCGCTTCGATCATTCGGTCTTCTGCTTGCCCCACACCACGGTGTCGTCCACCGCATAGGCGGCGCACGTCACCTTGCGTTCAGTGCAGCCTTTCAGATGCTCGGTCAGCGCGGCCGAGCTGGTGGCAGTGCCGAACTTCTGATCGCCGGTGATCAGGAAGATCCGGGGCCGGGCCTGCAGCAGGAACTGGCGGTACGCATTGCGCACCGGGGTCGGGTCGGCGCCGATGGAGGGCAGGGCCTGCAGGTCCGACAGCTCGGCGTGGCCGGACGGCGCGGGTTCCCCGTTGGGGCCGAACACCACGCCGGTGGTCTTCAGCAGATCGCGCCATGTCGCCAGCTCCGTGGTCACGCGCTGAGGCAGTTCCATCACCCATTGCGCCGGATAGGCAAAGCCGAGGTTCGCGCCGCCGGGCGCCACGCTGTCGGTCACGCCGACCAGCCGGCCCTCGGTGTCGAACAACCCGCCGCCGCTGGAGCCTGAAGACACGGGCGCAGACGTTTGCACGATCGGCAGTTGCCCGGGCGCGCGCGGACGCAGCGCCGAGATCAGGCCCTCGCTCAGCGTGCGTTCGAGGCCGTGCGGGCTGCCGACCGCGAACACGCGCTGGCCGACGCGCAACTCGGCGGCGGGCACGATCTGCACGGCGGGCAGCTGCAGCGGCGTTTCGCTCGTGAGCACGCACAGGTCGCGCGACGGGTCGGGGTCGCGCACGATGCGGGCGATGCGCAGCGTGGTCGGGCCCTGCTCCACGGTGACGGCGACGGCGCCGTCGACCACATGGCAGGCCGTGGCCAGCGCGCCCGGGGTCACAGCCACCGCGCTGCCGATGGCGGTCTGGTTGTTGCCGCGTTCGCCTTTCACGGTCCAGACGGCGGGCGCGACCTTGCGGAACACCTCCTCGGGCGTGAGTGCCCAGGCTTGGCAGGCCGCAAGGCCGAGCCAGAGTCCGGTGATGAACAGCGAGGTGCGGCGGCGCCGCGTGGAGTGAAGGGCCATCCGGGTCAGTGTAGGAAGCGGCCCTACGGTTTGCCGTAGGCGATGACGCTGTCGCAGCGGGCGCCTGAAGCCCGCACGTGTTGTGGTTAGACTGCGCGCCCGCTGCATCCTCTGCCGGAAGGCCTTCATTCGCCATGCTCACTGTCCATCACCTGAACAACTCGCGCTCGCAACGTGTGCTCTGGCTGCTCGAAGAGCTCGAGCTGCCCTACGAGATCGTCCATTACCAGCGCGACCCCAAGACCATGTTGGCGCCCGCTTCGCTGAAGGCCGTGCATCCGCTGGGCAAGTCGCCCGTGGTGACGACCGACGACGGCGCGACGCTGGCGGAATCGGGCGCGATCATCGAGTCGCTCATCGAACGCTACGGCCAGGGTCGGCTCGCGCCCGCGCCGGGCTCGCCCGAGGCCTTGCGCTACCGCTACTGGCTGCACTTCGCCGAAGGCACGGCGATGTCGCCGCTGCTGCTCAAGCTGGTGTTCGACCGCATCGAGACGAGCAAGATGCCCTTCTTCGCCAAGCCGATCGCCAAGGCCATCGCGGCGAAGGCGAAGTCGGCCTTCATTCATCCGAACATCACGGGCCATCTGAATTTCATGGAGGCCGAACTCGGCCGCAGCGAGTGGTTTGCGGGCAATGAATTCACGGGCGCCGACATCCAGATGAGTTTCGTGGTCGAAGCCTCGCAGGCGCGCGGCGGGCTCGATGCGCGGCGCCCCAAGCTCATGGCCTACCTGGAGCGCATCCATGCGCGCCCGGCCTACAAGCGCGCGCTGGAGCGCGGTGGCCCCTACGAACTGCTGAGCTGAGTTTTTTCGACCGCGCGCTTCATGACGGGAAGACGTAAAGGAGCGCGTAGGTCATCGTCACGTAGCGCAGGAACTTGCCGATCGCCATGTAGCCCACGCAGGGCCAGAACGGCAGCTTGAGCCAGCCGGCGACCGCGCACAGCGGGTCGCCCACGATCGGCAGCCAGCTCAGCAGGCAGGCCTTCGGGCCCAGCCGCTCGAGCCAGCCGAGCACGCGCAGGTGGTGTTTCGAGTGCGAGTACTTGTCGGCCACCTTGTGCGCGCCGTAGCCCATCCACCAGTCGACCGCGCCGCCCAGCGTGTTGCCGATGGTGGCCACGGCAATGGCCTGCCAGAACATCTCGGGGTTGAGTTTCAGCAGGCCGAACAAAATCGGTTCGGAGCCCACCGGCAGCAGCGTGGCCGACACGAAGGCCGCGATGAACAGCGTCGAAAGTCCGTACTGGGGGAGCGCGAGGAGCGCCAGGAGTGCGTCGAGCCAGGCTTGCATAAGGTCGGCGAAGTATAGGCAGCGCTCACGTCGCAAGCGCGTGGGAGAAGGCCCCGCGAAATACTGGTGTTTACGCCTGTGTCGCAAGCGCAAAAAGGCGTAAATCGTTTCAGTCGCTGAAATGCCACGTGGCTACAATCGTGCCTCATTTTTCAGCAGCCGACCCGCACAGCACTCCTTCCCATGACCTTGCAGATCGGCACCCACACGCTGGAAAACCGGCTGTTCGTCGCGCCCATGGCCGGCGTGACGGACCGGCCCTTCCGCATGCTGTGCCGCGAACTCGGCGCGGGCTATGCGGTCAGCGAGATGGTCACCTCGCGCAAGGAACTCTGGAACACGCTGAAGACCTCGCGGCGCGCCAACCACGACGGCGAGCCGGGCCCCATTGCGGTGCAGATTGCCGGCACCGACGCGGCCATGATGGCCGAGGCCGCGGTCTACAACATCGAGCGCGGCGCGCAGATCATCGACATCAACATGGGCTGCCCGGCCAAGAAGGTCTGCAACAAGTGGGCCGGCTCGGCGCTGATGCGCGACGAGCCGCTGGCCCTCGAAATCGTGCAGGCCGTGGTCGACGCGGCGCAACCATTCAACGTGCCGGTCACGCTCAAGATGCGCACCGGCTGGAGCGAAGACCACCGCAACGCGGTGAAGCTCGCACGCGACTTCGAATCGGCCGGCGTGCAGATGCTCACGGTGCACGGGCGCACGCGTGAGCAGGGCTACAAGGGCCACGCCGAGTACGACACCATCGCCGCCGTGAAGGCCGCGGTGCGCGTGCCGGTGGTGGCCAACGGCGACATCCGCTCACCCGAGAAGGCGCGCGACGTGCTCGCGGCCACGGGCGCCGACGCCGTGATGATCGGCCGCGCCGCGCAGGGCCGGCCGTGGATCTTCCGGGAGATCGCGCATTTCCTGGACACCGGCACCCACCTGGCGCCGCCGCTGGTGGCGGAGGTGCGCCGGCTGCTGCTCGACCACCTGGTGGAGCACTACGCGCTGTACGGCGAGTTCAGCGGCGTGCGCACGGCGCGCAAGCACATCGGCTGGTATGTGCGTGCGCTGCCTGACGGCGAGGCGTTCCGCGCACGGATGAACGCCATCGAAGACTGCGCCGGCCAGCTGCGCGCGGTCGACGACTATTTCCAGGGGCTTGCGGACCGCATGGACCGCATGCCCGCCCCGACGGCAGACGAGGAGCCGGCGGGAGAAGAGGAGACGGCCTGCGCCGTCGATTGAGCGAAGACAAAAAGAGAAGAAGCAATGAGCAAGAAACACATCGAGGACTGCGTTCGCAGCAGTCTGGACAGCTACTTTCGCGATCTGCGGGGCACCGAACCCGACGGCATGTACGAGATGCTCGTGCGCGTGGTCGAGAAACCCCTGCTCGACGTCGTCATGACGCGCGCCGAAGGCAACCAGTCCCGGGCCGCCCAATGGCTGGGCCTGAACCGCAACACGCTCCGCAAGAAATTGGTCGAGCACAAACTTTTGAAATAACTCCACGGCATATCCCATGGCTCAGACCGCACTCCTTTCCGTTTCCGACAAGACCGGCATCCTTGAATTCGCGCAGGCCCTGCATGGCCTGGGCGTCAAGCTGCTGTCCACCGGCGGCACCGCCAAGCTGCTGGCCGACGCCGGCCTGCCGGTGACCGAGGTCGCCGACCACACCGGCTTTCCCGAAATGCTCGACGGCCGCGTGAAGACGCTGCACCCGAAGATCCACGGCGGCCTGCTGGCGCGCCGCGACCTGCCCGCGCACGTCGCTGCGATCAAGGAGCACGGCATCGACACCATCGACCTGCTGGTGGTCAACCTGTATCCGTTCGAAGCCACAGTGGCCAAGCCCGGCTGCACGCTGGAAGACGCCATCGAGAACATCGACATCGGCGGCCCCGCCATGGTGCGCAGCGCCGCCAAGAACTGGAAGGACGTGGGCGTGCTCACCGACGCCTCGCAGTACGCCGTGGCGCTGGCCGAACTCAAGGCCGACGGCAAGCTCAGCGACAAGACCAAGTTCGCGTTCTCGGTGGCCGCGTTCAACCGCATCGCCGACTACGACGGCGCGATCAGCGACTACCTCTCGGCCATCGATTTCGACGCCAGCATCGGCCAGCCCGCGCCCACGCGCTCGCTGTTCCCCGCGCAGAGCAACGGCCGCTTCGTGAAGGTGCAGGACCTGCGCTACGGCGAGAACCCGCACCAGCAGGCCGCGTTCTACCGCGACCTGTACCCGGCGCCCGGTTCGCTCGTGTCGGCCAGGCAGCTGCAGGGCAAGGAGCTGAGCTACAACAACATCGCCGACGCCGATGCGGCGTGGGAATGCGTGAAGAGCTTCGACGTGCCGGCCTGCGTGATCGTGAAGCACGCCAACCCCTGCGGCGTGGCCGTGGGCGCCGATGCGCTCGAGGCCTACAGCAAGGCCTTCAAGACCGACCCGACCTCGGCCTTCGGCGGCATCATCGCCTTCAACCGTCCGGTCGACCTGGCCACCGCGCAGGCCGTCAACAAGCAGTTCGTCGAAGTGCTGATGGCACCGGGCTACACGCCCGAGGCGCTGGAAGTGTTCCAGGCCACCAAGGCCAAGCTCAACGTGCGCGTGCTTGAGATCGCGCTGCCCAAGGGCGGCGCCACCGACTGGGACAACGGCCGCAACGCGATGGACGTCAAGCGCGTCGGCTCGGGCCTCCTGATCCAGACCGCCGACAACCATGAGCTGGCCCTGGCCGACCTCAAGGTGGTCAGCAAGAAGCAGCCCACGCCGCAGCAGCTGCAAGACCTGCTGTTCGCCTGGAAGGTCGCGAAGTACGTCAAGAGCAACGCGATCGTGTTCTGCGCCGACGGCATGACGATGGGCGTGGGCGCCGGCCAGATGAGCCGCCTCGATTCGGCGCGCATCGCCAGCATCAAGGCCGAGCATGCGGGCCTGTCGCTCAAGGACACGGCGGTGGCGAGCGACGCCTTCTTCCCGTTCCGCGACGGCCTGGACGTGGTGGTGGATGCGGGCGCGGGCTGCGTCATCCAGCCGGGCGGCTCGATGCGCGACCAGGAAGTGATCGACGCGGCCGACGAGCGCGGCGTGGTGATGGTGTTCTCGGGCGTGCGCCACTTCCGCCACTGAGCCTGCGGCCCTGCGGGGCCTGCCCGAACAGAACAAGGCCAGGGTCGCTCGCGCGGCCCTGGCTTTTTTGTGGCTGCTACTCGTGCGTGCCGAAGCGGTACTTGAGCTGGAAGCTGATCGCGCCGTACAGCCGGTTCCTGATCGTCGGCACGTAGGCGATGTTCAGGCCCCAGTTCTTGCCCTCGATGGCGGCGGTCGGAATGATGGCGGGGAACCAGTTGCCGTTGCGGTAGTCGGGGTAGCCGTCGAAGCCGCCCACCACCGCGCCGAACTTCACGCCGTAGAACTCGAAGGGCAGGATGTACAGGCCGACATAGTGCGACTGGCGCCGGTTGCTGTTGTGGAAGGTGCCGGCCGTGACGCGGTAGGTGTCGTTCAGCGGGTACTCGAAGCCCAGGCCCGGGTTGGCGTTTTCCAGGCCCTTGCCGCTGTCGAAGTGGGCCGAGTAGAAGCCGGGGTTGACCCAGATGTTCTTCGGCTCGAAGGACTGCGCCAGCGCGAGGCCCGGCAAAAGAAGGGCACTCAGCAGTGGCAGCATGCGCAAGGGGGTCATGGGCGGGGCATCCTGAAATTGGTCTGTCTCGCGGCTTCGATGGTGGCTGCGATGACGGCTTCCCTTGGGTCTGCGCGCGGGGGCATGGCCCCGCGAACGCCGGCGCAATATACACGCGGCGATCACGAAAACGATGACATCGCTCAGGCGGGCCGCGCCAGGTACTTGCGAAACAGCTCGGCCAGCCGCAGCGCCGCCAGCGACAGCGGCTTGCCGCGCGGCGAGACGATGCCCAGCTCCAGCGGCGGCACCGGCACCGGCATCGCGAGCGGCACGCGCTCCACCAGATCGGCATACGGCGGCATGGTGAGCATGCCGGCCGGCCCGACCATCAGCGCGTCGCTGCGCGTGAGCAGGCCCCAGCTCACGCCAAACGACGCCACCTCGATGCGGTGCTCGGGCAGCGGCAGGCCCTGCGCGGCGTACTGTTCGAGCAAAAAGGTGTGCTGGCTGCCCGGCGCCAGGTGCATCAGCCATTCGGCGCCCGCCACTTCTTCCCAGCGGGTGGCGCGGTTCAGCGGATGGCCGCGCCGGCAGAGCACCGCCATCTCGATCATGTCGAGCCGCTCGAAGGCGAAGTCGGCGTCGAGTGCCGCGGCGACCGGGCCCGCCACCGCGAAGTCGATCGTGCCTTCGCGCAGCAGCGGCAGCACCTGGGGAATCAGGCCGTCGAAGAGCTTGAGCTGCGCATGCGGCATCGCCTTGCGGAAGGCGCGCACCACCTCGGGCAGCACGCCCAGGAACACCATCGGCGTCACGGCGACGGCCACGCGCCCGTGCTGGCTGCCCTGGAGGATGCGGATGTCCTGGCGCGCGAGTTCGAGCTGCTGGTGCGCCAGCCGCGCGCGCACGGTGAGCTGGCGGCCGCACTCGGTGAACTCGATGCCGCGCGAGCTGCGCAGCACCAGCTGGGCGTCGACCTCGGCCTCGAGTTCGCGGATCGCCTTGGTCACGGCCGCCTGGCTCAGGTGCAGGCTGCGCGCGGCGGCGCGGATGCTGCCGGTGTCGGCCAGCCGCAGCCAGGCCTTGAGCTGGTGGTCCTTCATGCGGCGCATTCTGCCGCCCGGCGCCACCGGGTGATCCCCAGACAAACGCAGGTTGTCATCGCGACAAGCGATTGTCTTTTCCGGCGCGCGGCCGATTTCTAGACTTTGCGCACCGGTCGTCTCATGGTGAGCGGCGGGACTCTCACAGGAGATACCTTCGTGCCTGCACTGTCATTCGCGTGGACCCGCCGCACTGTCCTGGCCGGACTGGCCGCTGTTGCCCTGGGCGCCTCGGCCCAGTTTCCCGAGCGCCCGTTGAAATTCATCGTGCCCTACGCCGCCGGGTCGGGCGTGGACGTGGCGGTGCGGCCCGTGGCCGATGCGATGGGCCGCGAGCTGGGCCAGGCCCTGGCGGTGGACAACCGCCCCAGCGCCGGCGGCATCGTCGGCACGCAGGCGCTGGCCACCTCCGCGCCGGACGGCTACACGGTCGGTTACGGCAACCTCGTCACGCTGAGCATCAACCCCGCCTTCTTCTCGAAGCTGCCCTACGCGCCCGAGAAAGACCTGGTGCCGGTCGGCCTGATCTCGAGCAACGCCTACGTGCTGATCGTGCGCAAGGACCTGCCGGTGCGCAACCTGCAGGAACTGGTCGCCTATGGCCGCGAGCACCCGGGCAAGCTCTCGGCCGGCTCGCCCGGCATCGGCAGCGCAGGCCATCTGACCGGCGAACTGCTCAAGGCCGAGACCGGACTGACGATGGTGCAGGTGCCCTACAAGACCGGCACCCAGGCGGTCGGCGACATGGTCAACGGCCAGCTCGACGTGACGATCGAGAACATCTCGGCGGTGCTGCCGTTCATCCAGCAGGGCCGGGTCAAGGCGATCGCCGTCACCAGCGCGAAGCGCGCCGGCGTGCTGCCCGAGGTGGCGACGGTGGCCGAGAGCGGCGTGCCCGGTTTCGAGGTGGTGGCCTGGGGCGCGCTGATGGCGCCGGCGGGCACGCCGCGCAAGACGGTCGACCGGCTCAACACCGCGTTGCGCGCCGCGCTGGCCGACCCGGCCGTGGTGCGCGCCAACGCCGCGCTGTCGATCGAGGCGCTGCCTTCGAGCCCCGAGGAACTCAGCGCGCTGATGAAGCGCGAGAAGCCGCGCTGGGCCGACGCCGTGCGGCGCGCGGGCGTCAAGGGCGACTGACGCACGTCCGATCGATCGATTTCATTTTTCCCAAGGAGACAACGCATGCAACTCTGGCAACTGGAAGCCGCCGACCTGGCGCAGCGCATCAAGGCGCGCGAGGTCTCGTGCGTCGAGGCGGTGCGCAGCAGCCTGGCGCGCCTGGAGGCCGTCAACCCGCGGGTGAACGCGGTGGTCGACGGCTGCGCGGATGAGGCCCTCGGCGCGGCGGCGCAGGCCGATGCCGTGCTCGCGCAGGGCGAGGCGACCGGGCCGCTGCATGGCGTGCCGGTCACCATCAAGGTCAACGTCGACCAGCGCGGGCATGCCACCACCAACGGGGTGGAGGCTTACCGCAGCGTCGTGGCGAAGGACGACAGCCCCGTGGTCGCGAACCTGCAGCGCGCCGGCGCGATCGTGGTCGGCCGCACCAACACGCCCGCGTTCTCGATGCGCTGGTTCACCGACAACGCAGCACACGGACGCACGCTGAATCCGTACAACGCCGATGTCACGCCGGGTGGTTCAAGCGGCGGCGCGGCGGCGGCGGTCGCGGTCGGCATCGGCGCCATCGCGCACGGCAACGACCAGGGCGGATCGATCCGCTACCCGGCCTATGCCTGCGGCGTGTACGGCCTGCGCCCGAGCTTCGGGCGCGTGCCGGCCTTCAACCCTTCGGGTGCGGGCGAGCGGCCGATGGTGGTCCAGCTCACGTCGGTGCAAGGGCCGCTGGCGCGCAACGTGCGCGACCTGCGGCTGGCCTTTGCCGCGATGGCGCAGCGCGATGTGCGCGACCCGTGGTGGGCGCCCGCGCCGCTGGAATCGGCCACGTCGGGCAGTCCCGTCAGCGTGGCGCTGTGCACCGAGCTGCCCGGCTACGCCTGCGACCCCGAGGTGGCCGATGCCTTGCAGCGCGCCGCGCGCCGCCTGGAGCGCGCCGGCTACCGCGTCGAGCCCGCGCAGCCGCCGCGTCTGCGCGAGACGGCCGACCTCTGGTTGTCATTGACGATGGCTGACAGCCGGCTGCTGGTGGAAGAGGCGCTGATGCGCGATGGCGACGACACCATCCGCCAGGCCTACCGCGCCATGGATGCGCACGCGCCGCAGTTCGACACAGCAAGCTATATGCGCGCCCTGGCTGCGCGCACGGGCCTGATGCGTGAATGGGCGCTGTTCCTTCAACGACATCCGCTGCTGCTGATGCCCGTGTCGTGGCGCCATCCGTTCCCGGTCGATGCCGACCAGCGCGGCAGTGCCGCGATGCGGGAGATCCTGGATGCGCAGAGCCCGCTGCTGTCCACCGCGATCCTGGGCTTGCCGGGGCTGTCGGTGCCGATGGGCATGCGCCACGGGCTGCCCACGGGCGTGCAGCTCGTGAGCGACCGCTTCCGGGAAGACCTGTGCCTGGCCGCGGCCGAGGTGCTCGAAGCCGAGGCCGGGCCGGTGGCGGCGGTCGACCCCGCCTGAGCGGGGAGGGTGCGCGTCAGCGCTTACTGAAGATGTCGCGCGCCGCGGCGATGGTGGCCGCGATGTCGTCCTCGCTGTGCGCGGCGCTCACGAAGCCTGCTTCATAGAGCGCCGGCGCGATGTACACGCCGCGGTCGAGCAGGCCGTGGAACAGCGCATTGAACTGTGCGTTGTCGGTGGTCATCACCGTCGCGTAGTTTTGCGGCAGTTCGTTCATGAGGAAGAAGCCGAACATGCCGCCTTCGCTGTCAGCGTTGAAGGGCTGGCCCTCGGCGGCCGCGGCGGCCTTCAGGCCGTCGACCAGCGTACGGGTCTTCTTGGCCAGCGCTTCGTAGAAGCCGGGCTTCGAGATTTCCTTCAGCGTGGCCAGGCCGCAGGCGGTGGCCACCGGGTTGCCCGACAGCGTGCCGGCCTGGTAGACCGGGCCCAGTGGCGCGAGCTGTTCCATGATGGCGCGCGGGCCGCCGAAGGCCGCCAGCGGCATGCCGCCGCCGATCACCTTGCCGAGCACCGTGAGGTCGGGCGTGATGCCCAGCACGCCTTGCGCGCCATGCAGGCCAACGCGGAAGCCCGTCATCACCTCGTCGAAGATCAGCAGCGCGCCGTGCTGCGTGCACAGCTCGCGGCAGCGCTTCGCGAAGGCCGGCGTGGCGCGCACGAAGTTCATGTTGCCGGCGATCGCCTCGATCATCAGGCAGGCGATGTCCTTGCCGTGCAGCGCGAAGGCTTCTTCGAGTTGCTGCAGGTTGTTGTACTCGAGCACCAGCGTGTGCTGCACCACCTCGGGTGGCACGCCGGCTGAAGTCGGGTTGCCGAAGGTGGCCAGGCCCGAGCCGGCCTTCACGAGCAGCGCATCGGCGTGGCCGTGGTAGCAGCCTTCGAACTTGACGATGGTCTTGCGGCCGGTGGCGCCGCGCGCCAGGCGCAGCGCGCTCATGGCGGCTTCGGTGCCAGAGCTCACGAGGCGCACCATCTCCATCGATGGCACCAGGGCCAGGATGGCTTCGGCCAGTTCGATCTCGCGCTCGGTCGGCGCGCCGTACGAGAAGCCTTCGAGCACGGCCTTCTGCACCGCCTCGACCACCGCGGGGTGGCCATGGCCCAGGATCATCGGACCCCAGGAGCCGATGTAGTCGATGTAGCGCTTGTCGTTGGCGTCCCAGAAATAGGCGCCGTGCGCGCGCTGGATGAAACGGGGCGTGCCGCCGACGGCCTTGAAGGCGCGCACGGGCGAGTTCACGCCGCCGGGGATCACGGCGCGGGCGCGCTCGAAAAGAAGGTCGTTCTGGTCAGTCATCAGTGTCGCGTGTCGTGCGGGGGTAAAGCGAAATCGGGAGGGGTGTCGGGCGCGTCGTCATCGTCTTCGTCGTCCTCGGGCTCGGCCCAGAACAGGCGGTCGGGCAGCACGTGGCCCATGCCGGGGCGAAAGCCCGCGTCGAGGCAGCGGTCCATGTAAGCGAGCGCTTCGGTCGTGGCGGCGACGAGGTCGGTGCCGCTGGCCAGCAGGGCGGCGAGCGCGGCCGAGAGCGTGTCGCCGGCGCCGGCGAAGACGGCTTCGAGCCGTTCGTACTTCTCGCTGGCCAGCACCGACTGCGGCGAGGCCAGCACGTTGTCGATGAACTGGTCGGGCAGCACCATGCCGGTGACCAGGGTGTAGGGCACGCCGAACTCGCCGGCGGCCTTGGCGATGTCGCGCGCGCCGGGCGGGCGCTCGCCGCTCCAGTCGGGCAGCAGCCAGCGCCACAGGGTGCTGTGGTTTCCAACCAACACCGTGGTCTGGGGCAGCACGAGGTCGCGAAAAGCGTCGAGATAGGCCTCGATGAGGTTCTCGTCCCACCACGACAGGTTGGGCATGTAGGCCACCACGGGCACGTCCGGGTAGTCGGCGGCGGTCTCGGCGATGGTGCTCAGCGCCTCGGGGGTGCCGGCAAAGCCCACCTTGATCAGCTGGACCTCGACGTCTTCCAGGATGGCGCGCGCCTGCTCGGCCACGGCCTCTTCCTCGAAGGCGAAGTGGTCGAAGATCTCGGCCGTGTCGCGGGCGTAGGCGCCCGTCACCACCGGCAGGATGTGAGCGCCCACCGATCCCATGGCCAGGGCGTCGGCGCCCAGGCCGCCCGCGCCGCTCGGATCGCTGGCATTGAACACCAGCACGCAGGGGGGATTCAGGTCGCGTTCGCTCAGCGCCTCATCGTCCTGCGAGGGGTCGTTAAGATTGCCCGGTTTGCGGGCGTTCTCGTCTGGATGTAAGTAGATGGTCATACGCCTAGCGAAATCCCCTGGATGGTGGCATAGGCGCGACGTTTACGGTCTGCCAGTGAGATACGCATAGATACACTCGTTGCATTTAATGAACAAGGACTTTAAGCTCCGATGAACACGAAAACTTGGATGTGCCTGATTTGTGGGTGGATCTATGACGAAGCGGTTGGTGTACCGGAAGACGGCATCGCGGCAGGCACGGCCTGGGCCGATGTGCCGATGAACTGGACCTGTCCTGAGTGCGGTGCGCGCAAGGAAGACTTCGAAATGGTTGAGATCTGACAAGCATGGCATAGGGCTACGCGATCTGCGTCGATGTTCGGCGCGGCGGGCATCCAAGTCTCATGAGCAGGAGCGTTTGCAATGGGCCCGAATGGATCTGGTTACAAGGTGCTGGTCATCGATGACAGCAACACCATCCGGCGCAGTGCCGAGATTTTTCTGAAGCAGGGTGGGCACGAGGTTCTTCTCGCGGAAGACGGCTTCGACGCGCTCTCCAAGGTTAACGACCACAAGCCTCACCTGATTTTCTGCGACATCCTGATGCCTCGCCTCGACGGCTATCAGACCTGCGCCATCATCAAGCGCAACGCGCATTTCTCCAATGTCCCGGTCGTCATGCTGTCTTCGAAAGATGGCGTATTCGACAAGGCCCGCGGCCGCATGGTCGGGTCCCAGGACTATCTCACCAAGCCATTCACCAAAGACCAGCTGCTGCAGGCCGTGCAGCAGTTTGGCATTGTTCAACAGGAAGTGCAGTAATGCCCATTCGAAAAATCCTCGTCGTCGACGACTCCAAGACGGAACTGGTGTTCCTGACCGACCTCCTCCAGAAGAACGGTTTCTCCGTGAAGACGGCCGAAAACGCCGACGACGCGATGCGCCGCCTCGAGGAAGACCACCCCGACCTGATCCTCATGGACGTGGTCATGCCCGGCCAGAACGGCTTCCAGCTCACGCGCGCCATCGCTCGCGACCCGAAGTACGCCGCCATCCCGATCATCCTGTGCACCAGCAAGAACCAGGAAACCGATCGTGTCTGGGGCATGCGCCAGGGCGCGCGCGACTACATCGTGAAGCCGGTCAACGCGGCCGATCTGATGTCCAAGATCAGCGCGCTCGCCTGAGCGGGAACCTGCGCACTCCATGGCGAATCGCGACGCGCTGCGCGCCTTCCAGTCCCGGCTTGCGAGCCGCCTCCAGGCCGCGCGCACCACGGGCGTGGCCGCGAGCTGGCTGGCGGTCGAGGCGGGTGAGGGCAAGTACCTCTTTCCGCTGGCGCACGCCGGCGAAATCTTTCCCTGGACGCCGCCCCAGCCCGTGCCCTACACGGAGCCCTGGTTCCTCGGCGTCGCCAACCTGCGCGGCGGCCTGTACGGCGTCGTGCAGCTGTCGGCGTTTGCGTCCGGTGCGCCGGGCGCCCCCGCCGCCACCGAGGCGGCACGCATCCAATCGCGGCTCGTGGCATTCAACGAGCTGCTCGAAGTCAACTGCGCTTTGCTGGTCGATCGACTGGCGGGGTTGCGGGGTGCCGAGGCCTTCACGGCCGCCGACGCTCCGGGCGCAGAGGCCCCGGCCTGGCACGGGCATCTGTACACCGACGCAGCAGGAGAGCGCTGGCAGGAAGTCAACCTGCAGGCGCTTTCGCAGCAACCCCAGTTTTTGAGTATTGGTGCGTAGTGCTTCGGCACATGGCACTGGCAACCACCTGAAGGACCGACCGTGAGCTCGATCGCCGACAAGTTCAAGAAATTACTCCCCGCGACCAACGGGAACGACAAGGCCCGCGTCGACGGCTCCGGTTCGATATCGCTCGACGATGTCGACACGGTTCAGGTTCCGGACGAAAAAACGATCCGCCTCGCCAAGAAGGGCGAGGGGGCATCCGCCGCCACAGCCGACACCGGCTTCGGCGGCATCGACGCGCTGGGCGATCCGGCGTCCGTCGAGGCCGCCAACGCGGCCACGCTCGAAGCGGTTCCGCTGGCCCCCGCCGCGGGCGGCGGCATGGGCGCCAACCCCGCCAAGCAGCAGCGCGTGCTGGCGATCATGCTGGCCATCGTGGTGCTGGCGCTGTTGCTGGTGGCCGGCTCCGCCATCCTTCGCGCGGAACGCCTGGCGCAGCAGGTGGCGGCCACCGGCCAGTCGCTGATGCAGTCGCAGCGCCTGGCCAAGTCGATCTCGCAGGCCCTCGTCGGCAGCGCCTCGGCGTTCGTCGAAGTGAAGGACAGCGCCGACGACCTCTCGCGCCGCGTGCAGGGCCTGACCAACGGCGACGACGCCTTGCGCCTGGAAGCCGTCGGCAACCAGTACGACGAGGAGATGAACAAGATCAACCCGCTGGTCGCCCGCGCCGACACCAGCGCCAAGGCCGTGCTGGCCCAGCGCCAGATCCTGACGCAGGTGGGTGCCGCTCTGCGCGACATCAACCAGCAGTCGTCCACGCTGCTCGAAATGACGGAAACCGTCGCGTCGCTGAAGATGCAGCAGAACGCCACGCTGCCCGAGATCTCGGCCGCCGGCCAGCTCGTGATGCTGACGCAGCGCATCGGCAAGTCGACCAACGAGTTCTTCACGGTCGAGGGTGTGAACCCCGACGCCGTGTTCCTGCTGGGCAAGGACCTGAACACCTTCCAGGAAACCACCCGCGGCCTGCTCGACGGCAACGCGCAGCAGCGCTTCCCCGGCTCGAAAGACCCGCAAACGCGCCAGCAGCTCGAAGCCATTCTGAAGACCTACGAGCAGATGCGCACGCAGGCTTCCGCCATTCTGGGCAACCTGCAAGGCCTGGTGGCCGCGCGCGAAGCGCAGGCGTCCATCCTGACCGACAGCGAGCCGCTGCGTAAGTCGCTGGGCGAACTGCAAGAGAAGCTCTCGGCCCGTACCGGCCTGGGCGCCGGTACCATCGTGCTGCTGTTCGTGCTGTCGCTGGCCGCCCTGGCGCTCGCCGGCGCCATCGGTTTCGTGCAGGTGCGCGAAGGCCGCGAACGTGCCGCCGTCGCCGAACGCGAGCGTCTGGCTGCCGAGCAGGCATCGGAAGAAGCCGGCCGCGTGAACAACGCCAACCAGGCCGCCATTCTTCGCCTGATGAACGAACTGCAAACGGTGGCCGAAGGCGACCTGACGCAGGAAGCGACCGTGACCGAGGACATCACCGGCGCCATCGCCGACTCGGTGAACTACACGGTGGAAGAACTGCGTTTGCTGGTGGGCAACGTGCAGAACACGGCAACCCGCGTGGCGCAGACGACGTCGCAGGTGGAAAACACCTCGACCGAACTGCTCGCCGCCTCGACCGAACAGCTGCGCGAAATTCGCGAAACCGGCCAGTCGGTGCTGACCATGGCCGAGCGAATCAACGGCGTGTCCTCGCAAGCGCAAGAGTCCGCCACGGTGGCGCGCCAGTCGCTGCAAGCCGCATCGTCGGGCCTGCAGGCCGTGCAGAACGCCATCGGCGGTATGAACTCCATCCGCGACCAGATCCAGGAAACCTCCAAGCGGATCAAGCGCCTGGGCGAATCGTCGCAGGAGATTGGCGAAATCACCGAGCTGATCTCGGACATTACCGAACAGACCAACGTGCTGGCCCTGAACGCCGCCATTCAGGCGGCATCCGCCGGTGAAGCCGGCCGAGGCTTCTCGGTGGTGGCGGAAGAAGTTCAGCGACTGGCCGAACGCTCCGCAGACGCCACGCGCCAGATCTCGGCGCTGGTGAAGGCGATTCAGACCGACACGCAGGATGCGGTGGGCGCCATGGAGCGTTCCACGCAGGGTGTGGTCGAAGGGGCGAAGCTGTCCGACAACGCGGGTACCGCGCTGTCCGAGATCGACCGCGTGTCGCGCCGACTCGCTGACCTCATCGAGCAGATTTCGCAGTCCGCCTCCCGCGAAGCCGATTCGGCCAACGTGGTGGCCGCCAACATCCAGCACATTTTTGCGGTGACGGAACAGACCGGAGAAGGCACGCGGACCACGGCCCAGCAGGTGCGCGAGCTCTCGCAGATGGCCGAAGAACTGCGTCGCTCGGTGGCCCGTTTCAAGATCGCGTGACAACAGATAGATAAGAACGGCGAGCAACCACGTGTCGATTCAAACCCCTGCCACGGCCCCCCTCGCCGGCAACATGCCGGCCACCGAAGACCTCGGGCCGCTGGCCTGGGTGCTGGGAGAAATCCAGAAGTCCCTCGACGGTGTCGGCAAGTCGCTGCGGCGTTTCGTGCGCGACGTGGGCAGTGCCACGGAGCCCGAGAGCGGTCCGCTGCAGATGGCCCGCCAGCAACTGCACCAGGCCGTCGGCGCGCTGCAGATGGTCGGCCACAGCTCGCCCGCACTGGTGCTGGGCACCATCGAATTCGCGGTGCAGGGCTTCATTGCCGAACCGCAGCGCTGCACCGAGAGTGCCGTGCACAAGATCGAGCGTGCCGGCTTTGCCGTCACCGATTTCCTCAGCGCACTGCTGGCCGGCAAGGCCGTGTCGTCGGTGGCGCTGTTCCCGCAGTACCGCGACGTGCTGGAGCTGGGCGGCAATGAGCGCGTCCACCCGGCGGACCTGTGGAGCACGGCATGGCGCTGGGTCGAGGTCAAGCCTGCCCTCACGCAGGCCGCACTGGCCTATGATCCGGCCGTGCGTTCGCGGCTCGACCGCGAGGTGCTGCAACTGGTCAAGAGCGGCGACGCGCAGGCCGCGCGACGGCTGCATGCGCTGTGCCTGGGGCTCGGGCGCGGCGCGCTGCTGCCGCGCGTGGCGAGCTTCTGGACGCTGGCCGCCGGCTTCTTCGAAGCCCTCGCGCTGGGCCTGATTCCCGCCGACACCTACGTCAAGCGCGCCGCCTCGCGCGTGCTGCTGCAGTACGCCACGCTGGCGCGCGGCGACAGCGTGGTGTCCGACCGCCTCGGCCAGGACCTGCTCTTCTTCTGCGCCCAGGCCGTGCCCGGCGCGCAGGACGACGCCGCCACGCTGCGCACCGTGCGCAGCGCCTGGGGCGTGACGCAGGAGCCGCGCGTCGACTACACCGTCGTGCAGTTCGGCCGCTTCGACCCGCTGGTGCTCTCGCAGGCGCGCAAGCGCATCGAGACCGCCAAGGAAATGTGGTCGGCGCTCTCGGGCGGCGACATCACGCGCACGCGGCAGGTGGCCGACACCTTCGCGCAGCTCGGCGAATCGCTGCTGAAGCTGCATCCGCCGAGCCAGCCGATGGTGCAGGCGCTGACGCACGCCGTGGACGCCTCGGTGCGTTCCGGCCAGCCGCCCGACACCGAACTGGCGATGGAAGTCGCCACCTCGGTGCTTTACCTCGAAGCCGCGCTCGAAGACCTCGATCCCAGCGACCCGCAGCTCACGGCCCGCACGCTGCAGCTGGCCGGCCGCATCGAACGCGTGCGCGACGGCGGCCGTTCCGAGCCGCTCGAGCCGTGGATGGAGGACCTGTACCGCCGCGTCAGCGACCGCCAGACCATGGGCACCGTGGTCGACGAACTGCGCAGCCACCTGAGCGAACTCGAGAAGTCGCTCGACCAGTATTTCCGCCGCCCGGCCGAAAAGCCGCTGCTGCGCACCGTGCCCACCCAGCTCATGCAGATGCGCGGCGTGTTCTCGGTGCTGGGGCTCGAGCAGGCCGCGCACACCGTGCAACGCATGCGCGACGACGTCGAGCAGATGCTGCAGGTCAACCGCTCGCCCGTCGAGGAAATGGCCACCTTCGACGCGCTCGGCAACAACCTGGGCGCGCTCGGTTTCCTCATCGACATGCTGGGCTACCAGCCCGCACTGGCCAAGCGCCTGTTCGTGTTCGACGCCGAAGCCGGCGAACTCAAGCCGCTGATGGGCCGCCAGGCCATCGATGCCGCGGCCCCGGCCGAAGGCGCTGCCGCGCCGGCCGCCGAGCCCGTGCTCAGCATCGAGGAAGTCGACGCGCAGATCGCCTCCAAGCTCGCCGCGCTGGCCACGCCCAACCGCAAGACCAAGCCGTCGCCGCTGGAGGAATTCAGCCGCAAGGCCGAGAGCTGGACCACCAAGATCACGGGCCCGTCGGCGCTGCCCGACACCGAGGTCACCGAGCTCGAAGAAGACGACCTGCAGAACATCTTCCTGGACGAAGCCCGCGAAGTGGTGGGCAACGGCCTGGCCGCCATCGCCGCGCTCGGCAACCGTCCCGGCGACACCGAAGAACTCACCATCCTGCGCCGTGCGTTCCACACGCTCAAGGGCAGCTCGCGCATGGTCGGCCTCACCGACTTCGGCGACGCCGCCTGGTCGCTCGAACAGGTGCTCAACACCTGGCTGGCCGATCAGCGCGATGCCACGCCCGAGCTGCTGTCGAGCACCGAGCGCATGCTGCGCGATTTCAGCCAGTGGGTCGAAGCCATCGCTGCCGGCGATGCAGGCACCTGGCACTCGGCACCGTTCAGCCGCGTGGCCAATGCGCTGCTGGCCGGCGAGCCCGTGCCCGCACCGGTGCGCGTGGCCGACGCCGAAGCGCTCGCGGTGGCCGCGCGCCACATCGCTGCGGAGCCGGCGCCGCTCGCATTGCCGGAGCTGCCTGAGCTCCCCGACCTGTCGCTGACGCCGCAAGATGTCGCAGCCCCTGACGCCACGTTGGACTTCTCCGACTGGCAGCAGGCGCAAGAAGCGCCACACGCACCAACCAAGCCTGTCACACCCGAGCCCGACGACGATTTCGCCTCCACCGACTTCCTCGACTTCGAAGGCAAGCAGAGCACCGCGCCCGCGCCGCTCGACGTGCTGCCCAGCGGCGACGATTTCGATTTCCTCGCGCCCCCGAAGACGCATGCACCGGCCGAGCCCGCCGTGTCGCACGCCGAACCCGAGCCCGCCCCGGAAATCGAAGCGACGGTGCCGACCGCGTCGGGCCTGCCCGATCTCGAATGGGCGCCCGAGCCGCTGCCGCTGGCTGCTGCTGAGCCTGTCGCCGAGACGGTTGCACCTGTCGAGGTCATCGAAGCGGCCGAAGAACTGCCGGCGCTGGAAGTGCCGGTCGAACTGCAGCCGGAGCCGGAACCTGTGTCGGCGGCCGTCGAAGCCGCCCCCGAGGTCCCTGCTGTCGTCGAAGAGCTGCCTGCCGCCGTCGTGGCCGAGCCGGAACCCGTGTCGGAGCCTGAGCCCGTGCTGGCCGAGGCCATTCCTGAACCCGAGTCTTCCATCGCCCCGAGCGCCGAAGACCAGGTCAAGGTGATCGGCCCGCTGCGCATCGGCATCGCGCTGTACAACGTCTACCTCAACGAAGCCGACGAATGGTCCCGCCAGCTGGCGACCGATGTCGGCGAATGGGCGCTCGAAACCCACGAGCGCCTGCCCGACTCGACCATCGCGCTGGCCCACTCGCTGGCCGGCAGCTCGGCCACCGTCGGCTTCCACAGCCTCTCGGGCATGGCCCGCCTGCTCGAATCGGCGTTGCAGCACCTGCAGATGCAGGGCAGCGGCACGCGCGAACAGGGCGTCGTGCTGGTCGCCGCGGCCGACGAGCTGCGTCGCCTGCTGCACCAGTTCGCCGTCGGCTTCCTGCGTGATCCGTCCGAAGCCACGCTGCAGGCGCTGCGCGAGATCGCCGCCGCACCGATGCCGCCCGAAATCGCCGCGGCCCGCTTCGAGACGCTGCTGCCCAAGCAGGTCGTCGCCAACGACGCCTTTGCCGACGTGGTACTGGACGACAACGAAGACGCCATCGACCTGGCCGATGCGGTGGACGTCGACCTGTTCCCGATCTTCGAGGAAGAGGCCGCCGAACTGATGCCCCAGCTGGGCGAGGCGCTGCGCCAGTGGTCGCACCACCCCGACGACAGCGCGCCGCGCGCCTCGGTGCTGCGCACGCTGCACACGCTCAAGGGCAGTGCCCGGCTGGCCGGCGCCATGCGCCTGGGCGAGCGCGCGCACCGCATGGAGTCCGAGATCGAACTGCTGGGCTCCCAGGGGGCGGAGCGGGCCGACATCGAGAAGCTGCTCACGCGCCTGGACACGCTGCAACACACCTTCGACGCCCTGCGCGCGGCCGACGACGCCGCCCAGGTCGAAGTGGCCCAACTGATCGCCACCGCCAGCCCGACCGCACCCGCCATCCAGCGCGTGCAGGCGGCGCCCGAGGTGCGCGAGTCGGCGAACGACGACCAGGCCGAAGCGGCTTCCGCCGAATCCGCCGTGGAAGCCCCGTCGTCCCTGCTGCCGCGCCCCGCGCCGGCCCTGCTCGCGCCGCTGCGTGCAGCGTCGGGCCAGGCGGTGCGCATCCGCACCCAGCTGCTCGACCGCCTGGTCGCGCAGACCGGCGAGGTCATCATCACGCGTTCGCGCCTCGAGGCCGAACTCGGCCAGCTGCGCGGCTCGCTCGCCGACCTCACGGGCAACCTCGACCGCCTGCGCCAGCAGCTGCGCGACATCGAGGTGCAGGCCGAAAGCCAGATGCAGTCGCGCCTGGCACAGGCCAAGGACTCGCAGCAGAGCTTCGACCCGCTCGAGTTCGACCGCTTCACCCGCGTGCAGGAACTCACGCGCATGATGGCCGAGTCGGTGAACGACGTGGCCACCGTGCAGCGCACCTTGCAAAAGACCGTGCAGGCCACGGAAGACGACCTGAGCGTGCAGGCACGCCAGACGCGCGAACTGCAGCGCGGCCTGCTGCGCACGCGCATGGTGGAGTTCGAAGGCATCTCCGACCGCCTGTACCGCGTGGTGCGCCAGGCCTCGAAGGACACCGGCAAGCAGGTGCGCCTGGACATCGTCGGCGGCTCCATCGAAATGGACCGCGGCGTGCTCGACCGCATGACGCCCGCCTTCGAGCACCTGCTGCGCAACTGCGTGGCGCACGGCATCGAGGACGTGGCGGCGCGCGAGAAGGCCGGCAAGGACGCCAGCGGCCTCATCGTCATCGACCTGCACCACGAAGGCAACGACGTGTCGGTGAGCTTCCGCGACGACGGCGCCGGCCTCGACCAGAAGCGCATCGCCGAACGCGCTCGCGCCCTCGGCCTGCTCGGCCCCGACCAGGACCTGTCGCCCGAAGAAGCCACCGAGCTGATCTTCAAGCCCGGCTTCTCGACGGCAGGGCAGGTGTCCGAACTGGCCGGCCGCGGCATCGGCATGGACGTGGTGCGCGCGCAGATCGCCGCGCTCGGCGGCCGCATCGAAACGCACAGCACGCCGGGCCAGGGCACGACCTTCAAGCTGGTGCTGCCGCTGACCACCGCCGTGACGCACGTGGTGATGCTGCGTGCGGGCGAGGTGTCGATCGGCGTGCCGTCGAACCTCGTGGAACTCGTGCAGCGCGTGAGCGGTGCCGACCTCGAGGCCGCCTACCTGAACCACAGCTTTGCCTTCGGCAGCGAGCAGGTGCCGTTCTACTGGGCCGGCGCGCTGCTGCAGCATTCCATCCGCAGCGAGCACGCCGCCACCAAGAACAACACGCTGGTGATCGTGCGAAGCGCGGCGCAGCGCGTCGCCCTGCACGTGGACGAAGTGCTGGGCAACCAGGAAGTCGTGGTGAAGAACCTCGGCCCGCAGCTCGCGCGGCTGCCCGGCCTGGCCGGCATCTCGGTGCTGGCTTCGGGCGCGGTGGCACTCATCTACAACCCGGTGGCGCTGGCCGCGGTGCACGGCGACCAGGCGCGTGCGCGCCAGACCGCCGCGCTGGCCGCGCCGACGCATGCCGCTTCGGTGGACACCGGCGCGCCGCAGACGCCGGCCGCCTTTGCCCCGGTGGTGCCGCAGATCCCGCTCGTGCTGGTGGTGGACGACTCCATCACCGTGCGCCGCGTCACGCAGCGCCTGCTGCAGCGCGAAGGCTATCGCGTGTCGCTTGCGGCCGACGGCCTGCAGGCGCTGGAGCGGCTGCAGCAGGAGCGCCCGGCCGTGGTGCTGTCGGACATCGAGATGCCGCGCATGGACGGCTTCGACCTGGCCCGCAACATCCGCGCCGACGTGGCCCTGGCCGAGCTGCCGATCATCATGATCACCTCGCGCATCGCCGAGAAGCACCGCGAGTACGCCCGCGACCTGGGCGTGAACCACTACCTGGGCAAGCCGTACTCGGAAGAGGAACTGCTGCGCCTGGTGCGTGCGTACACGAGCGAGCCGGCCGCGTTGGCGGTGGCCTGATCGGCCTCGGCGGCGCCGGCAATCGGCGCGCAAAAGAAAAGGGCCCTTGGGGCCCTTTTTTCTTGGCTTACGGCTTTTGCAGGGCCTTGGCCCGCGCCGCCGCATAGCGCTGCATCGTCTTCTCCCGCGCCTCCGCGTGGTCCACCACCGGCTTCGGGTAGTTCTCGCCCAGCCTGACGCCCGCTGCCTCCAGCTCGACCGGCGAGGCCATCCATGGCGCATGGATCGCCACGTTCGACAGCCCCGCGAGCTGCGGCAGGTAGCGGCGGATGAACTTGCCTTCGGGGTCGAAGCGTTCGCTCTGCGTCACCGGGTTGAAGATGCGGAAGTAGGGCTGGGCGTCGCAGCCGGTCGAACTGGCCCACTGCCAGCCGCCGTTGTTCGAGGCCAGTTCGAAGTCGTTCAGGTGCAGCGCGAAGTAACGCTCGCCGCGCCGCCAGTCCAGCCCCAGGTCCTTGCACAGGAAGCTCGCCACCACCATGCGCAGCCGGTTGTGCATGTAGCCGCTTTGGCGGATCTGCAGCATCGCCGCATCGACCAGCGGATAGCCGGTGCGGCCCTCGCACCAGGCGTCGAACAGCTGGTCGGCGTGCTTGCCGTGGTGCCAGGCGATCTTGTCGTACTCGGGGCGGAAGCTCTTCGACTCGCCGTTGGCGTGCACGTGCGGAAAGTGCGCCAGGATCTGGAAGTAGAAATCGCGCCAGACCAGCTCGCTGAGCCAGGTCGCGGCCCCGGTGTTGCCCTGCAGCGCCAGCTGGTGCGCCACGCTGGCCAGCTGGCGGATCGACACCGTGCCGAAGCGCAGGTGCACGCCCATGTAGCTGGGCCCGCGCACGGCGGGGAAGTTGCGCGCCTCGTCGTAGCGGTCGATGCGCTCGAAGAAGTCCTCGAACAGCGCGCCCGCGCCGCGCGTGCCGGTGGGAATCTCCAGCGTCTGGAGGTTGGTGCTCTCGAAGCCGATCTCGCCCAGCGTGGGCACCGGCCCGTCCAGGGCCGGGGGTGGCGGGGCGAGCGCGTCGGCGTGGCTGCGCACCGGGTACGGCTTCAGGAAGAACGAATCCACCTTCGCCAGCCAGGCCCGCTTGTACGGCGTGAACACCGTGTAGGGCAGGCCGGCCTTGGTCATGACCTCGTCGCGGTCGAAGACCGTGCTGTCCTTGAAGGTGTGGAAGCTGATGCCCGTGTTGGCCAGCGCGCCGAGCACGCGGGCGTCGCGCGCCAGGGCGTCGGGCTCGTCGTCGCGGTTGGCGAACACCGCCTGCACGTCGAGCGTATGGGCCAGCGCCGGGATCTCCTCGGCGGCCACCGCGTGCCGCACGATGAGCCCGCTGCCCAGGCCGCGCAGCTCGGCTTCGAGCTCCACCAGCGATTCGCGGATGAATTCGACCCGCCGGTCCGCGTGGGGCAGGGCGTCCAGGATCGTCCGGTCGAACACGAAAACGCAGACCACCTGCCGGCAGGCCCGCAGCGCCCGGTACAGCGCCGCGTTGTCGTCCACCCGCAGGTCCCGGCGAAACCACATGAGCCCTTTGGGATAGGTCTTGTCGACGGCCAGTAAAATCGGGGGCATATGGCTGCCGATTCTGCCCCGATGAACCTGACGCATCACTTTCTGATCGCGATGCCGGGGATGGAAGACAAAACTTTCAACCGCAGCGTCGTTTACCTCTGCGAACACAGCGAGCGCGGTGCGCTCGGGCTGGTGATCAACAAACCCAGCGACATCAACCTCAAGGTGCTGTTCGAGAAGATCGAGCTGCACCTGGCCCGCCCCGAGCTGGGCGACGCCCCCGTTTTTCAGGGCGGCCCGGTGCAGACCGAGCGCGGCTTCGTGCTGCACGAGCCGGTGTTCACCCAGGCCGAGAAGCCCGAGGAATCGGTCTACGCCTCGACCATGACCATCCCCGGCGGGCTCGAAATGACCACCTCCAAGGACGTGCTGGAGGCCCTGGCCACCGGCGCCGGCCCGCGCAAGGTGCTGGTCTCGCTGGGCTATTCGGCCTGGGGCGAGGGCCAGCTGGAGTCCGAACTGGCCGAGAACAGCTGGCTCACGGTGCTGGCCGACCCGGCGGTGATCTTCGACACGCCGGTGGAAAAACGCTACGACAAGGCGTTGATGCTGCTGGGGCTCGAGGCTTGGACCTTGTCTCCCGACGCGGGCCACGCATGAGCGCCGCGCCGGGCCGCCCCAAGCAAGCTCGCACCGCAGTGCGAAGCACGCAGGTTTACCAATGAGCGACGTCATGTCCGACGCGCCCGCATCCGCTCCTGCTCCCGTCCCCGCCGCTATTCCCGCGCATTTCCAGAGCTTCCTGGCCTTCGACTTCGGCGCCAAGCGCACCGGGGTGGCCAGCGGCAACCGGCTGCTGCGCACGGCGACCCCGCAGGCCACCATCAAGGCCGAGGGCGCCGACGCCCGCTTTGCCCAGGTCGAGGCGCGCATCAAGGAATGGCAGCCCGACGCGCTGGTGGTCGGCGTGCCCTACCACCCCGACGGCGCCCCGCACGAGAACACCCGCCGCGCGCAGAAGTTCGCGCGCCAGCTGCGCGGCCGTTTCAATCTCCAGGTGTTCGAGGTCGACGAGCGCTACAGCACCACCGAGGCGCTGGCCTCCGGCGCCCGCGATGCCGACGCAGCGTCGGCCTGCATCATCCTGGAACAGTTTTTGAGGAGTCTCCCGTGAGTTCAATCCCCGATGCCGAAGCGCTCTACACGACGCTGCTGTCCGGCGTGAAGGCGCTGATGCGCCCCGAGACGAAACTGGTGGGCATCACCTCCGGCGGCGCCTGGCTGGTCGAGCGCCTGCAAAAAGACCTGGGCCTGGCCGGCGCCCCCGGCGTCATCTCGTCGGCCATGCACCGCGACGACTTCGCGCGCCGCGGCCTCTCGGCCAGCGCGCAGACCGCGCTGCCCTTCGACGTGAACGGCGCCGACGTGCTGCTGCTCGACGACGTGCTCTACACGGGCCGCACCATCCGCGCCGTGCTCAACGAGCTGTTCGACTTCGGCCGTCCCGCCTGCGTGCGCCTCGCCGTGCTGGTCGACCGCGGCGGTCGCGAACTGCCCGTGGCCGCCGACTTCGCGGCAACGACGCTCAAGCTGCCCGACACCCAACTGCTCGCTCTCGCACGCGCCGACGACGGCGCCTTCAGCCTCAAGGTGGAGGACAACAAGTAATGCTCTACAAGCGAAACCCGCAGCTCAACAAGAATGGCGAGCTGATCCACCTGCTGTCGATCGAGGGCCTGCCCAAGGACATCGTCACGCACATCCTCGACACGGCCGCCAACTTCACCAGCGTGAGCGACCGTGAGGTGAAGAAGGTGCCGCTGCTGCGCGGCAAGAGCGTGTTCAACCTGTTCTTCGAAAACAGCACGCGCACGCGCACCACCTTCGAGATCGCGGCCAAGCGCCTGAGTGCCGACGTCATCAACCTGGACATCGCGCGTTCCTCGGCCACCAAGGGCGAGTCGCTGCTGGACACCATCGCCAACCTGAGCGCCATGGCCGCCGACCTGTTCGTGGTGCGCCACAGCGAGTCGGGCGCGCCGTACCTGATCGCGCAGCACGTCGCGCCGCACGTGCACGTGGTGAACGCCGGCGACGGCCGCCACGCGCACCCGACGCAGGGGCTGCTCGACATGTACACGATCCGCCACTACAAGAAAGACTTCTCGAACCTCACGGTCGCGATCGTCGGCGACGTGCTGCACTCGCGCGTGGCGCGCTCCGACATCCACGCGCTCACCACGCTCGGCTGCGCCGAAGTGCGCGTGGTCGGCCCGAAGACGCTGGTGCCCGCCGACATGGCCGGCATGGGCGTGCGCGTGTGCCACACGCTCGAAGAAGGCATCAAGGACTGCGACGTCGTCATCATGCTGCGCCTGCAGAACGAGCGCATGAGCGGCGCGCTGCTGCCCTCGTCGCAGGAGTTCTTCAAGACCTTCGGCCTCACGCAGGAGAAGCTGCAGCTGGCCAAGCCCGACGCCATCGTGATGCACCCGGGCCCGATCAACCGCGGCGTGGAGATCGACTCCGCCGTGGTCGATGGCAAGCAGAGCGTGATCCTTCCGCAGGTCACTTTCGGCATCGCGGTCCGCATGGCCGTGATGAGCATCGTGGCAGGTAACGAAGCATGAACATCCTCATCACCAACGGCCGCGTGGTCGACCCCGCCTCGGGCACCGACAAGCCCACCGACATCGCCATCGCCGACGGCAAGATCGCCGGCATCGGGCGCGCGCCGGCGGGCTTCAAGCCCGAGCGCACCCTCGACGCCACGGGCTGCATCGTCACCCCCGGCCTCGTCGACCTCGCCGCGCGCCTGCGCGAGCCGGGCTACGAGCACGAAGGCATGCTCGAAAGCGAAATGGCCGCGGCCATCGCGGGTGGCGTGACCAGCCTCGTGTGCCCGCCCGACACCGACCCCGTGCTCGACGAGCCCGGCCTGGTCGAGATGCTCAAGTTCCGCGCCGAAAAGCTGCAGTGCGCGCGCCTGTTCCCGCTCGGTGCGCTCACGCGCAACCTGGCCGGCGGCGTGCTCACCGAGATGGCCGAGCTCACCGAGGCCGGCTGCATCGGCTTCGGCCAGGCCGACGTGCCGCTGGCCGACACGCAGGTGCTGCAGCGCGCGCTGTCGTACGCCAGCACCTTCGGCTACACCGTGTGGCTGCGTCCGCAGGACCGCGACCTCGGCAAGGGCGTGGCCGCCAGCGGCGCGCTCGCCACGCGCCTGGGCCTGGGCGGCGTGCCGGTGGCGGCCGAGACGATCGCCATCTTCACCATCATCGAGCTCATGAAGAGCACCGGCGCGCGCGTGCACCTGTGCCGCATCTCCAGCGCCCGCGGCGTGGCGCTGGTGCGCGAGGCCAAGGCGCAGGGCCTGCCGATCACCTGCGACGTCAGCATCAACTCGCTGCACCTGGCCGACACCGACATCGGCTTCTTCGACAGCCGCGCGCGCCTGAACCCGCCGCTGCGCCAGCAGGGCGACCGCGACGCGCTCTCGGCCGCGCTGGCCGACGGCACCATCGACGCGCTGGTGTCCGACCACACGCCGGTCGAGGCAGACGCCAAGACCCTGCCTTTTGCCGAAGCCGAACCCGGCGCCACCGGCCTCGAACTGCTGCTGCCGCTCGCGCTGCAGTGGGGCGAGCGCAGCGGCGCGGGCCTGGCGCGCGCCATCGAGGTGGTCACCTCGGCGCCGGCGCGCCTGCTGAACGCGGCCGACGCGGCCAGCGGCATCGGCCGCATCGCCGAGGGCGGCGTGGCCGACCTGTGCATCGCCGATCCGTCGCTCGAATGGCAGGTGGTGCCCGAGGCGCTGCGCAGCCAGGGCAAGCACACGCCGTTCTCCAGCTACCCGATGCAAGGGCGCGCGCGCCACACGCTGGTGGCCGGTCGCGTCGTGCACGGCTGAGCGACAGTCGCCCGCCACACCGCACGCCGTCAAAAAGAAGAAGAGGGCCCGCGTCCAGATGCTGCACTCGTTGAAGGCCGGCTGGCGCCTGCTGCATGCGGCCTCGCATGCGCTGTCGGGCTGGTGGACGATCCGCTTCACCTTCCCCCGCCTGCCGCAGGACGAGCGCAACGCGCGCGTGCAGGCCTGGTCGGCGCGCATGCTGCAGATCATGGGCGTCACGCTGCGCGTGCAGGGCGAGCCGCCTGCGCACGGGCCGGCGCTGCTCATCTGCAACCACCTCTCGTGGCTCGACATCACCGCCATCCATGCGGCGCGCCATGTGCGCTTCGTGTCGAAGTCGGACGTCAAGCAGTGGCCGGTGATCGGCACGCTCTCCACCGGCTCGGGCACGCTCTACATCGAGCGCGAACGCCGGCGCGACGCCATGCGCGTGGTGCACCACATGACCGAGGCGCTGCGCGGCGGCGACCTGATCGGCGTGTTCCCCGAAGGCACCACGAGCGACGGGCGCGGGCTGCTGCCGTTCCACGCCAACCTGTTGCAGGCCGCGATTTCCTCGGGTGCGCCGGTGATTCCGGCCGCGCTGCGCTTTGCCGACGCCGCCACCGGCGAGACCAGCCAGGCGCCGCGCTACATCGACGATGACAGCCTGCTGGCTTCGGTGTGGAACACGCTGCGCGCGCCGCCGCTGCTGGCCATCGTGCGCTTCGGCGAGCCGCAGCCTTCGTACAGCCGCGAACGCCGCAGCTGGGCGCATTCGCTGCATGAAGACGTGCAGCAGCTGCGCCGCGATACCCACTGAGCGGCACTGACCGGATCTATCCGCAAAAAAAGCGCCCCGGGAGGGGCGCTGTAACGACGCAAGAAGCGCCGTGAGGAGGAAGCGGGATCGTTCGCCGTGGCGCGTGGCCGGTCAGAGAATGCCGAACACCTTCAGCCCGATGATCACGATCAGCGGGACGCCGCAGAGCCAAAGGATGATGCTTTTCATGACCGGTCTCCGTGAGGTAGGTAGGCCTCTACGGTGGCCGCGTCTGCGGCCCGCGCGTGCGGGATAAGGCAAACCAAGCGCGTGAGCGCCTGCCTACACGGCACGGGCCGGCGGTTCAGCCCGCTTCGTCGGTGGGCACGAAGCCCAGGCGGCGCGAGATTTCGAGTGCGCAGGCCTTCAGCGGCACGGCCACGCGGCCGTTCCAGTCGCTGTCGAAGGTGGCCTCGGGGCCCATGGCCGTGATGCCCAGCACCAGGTTGTTGGTCGAGTCGAACACCGGCGCGCAGAAGGCGTCGATGCCCGGAATCGGCTGGCCCAGCGTGCGCGAGATGCCGTGCAACCGCGTCTCGACCAGCAGCGCCTCGATCTGCGACTTCGACAGCTCTTCGCTGGCGCCGCGCCCGTCGGCCGGGCGCGTGCGCGCCAGGTCTTCGAGCATCATCTTTTCCACCACCTTCGGCGGCAGGTAGGCCGCGAACAGCCGGCCCGTGGCCGTGTAGGCCAGCGACATCACGGTGCCGGTGCGCAGGTTCACGTGCAGCGGGTGGATCGGTTCTTCCAGCCGCACCACGGTCGGCCCGAAGTTGCCCCAGACCGCGACCGCGATGCTCTGTTCGGTCTCCGACGCGAGCGCTTCGATGAGGGGCGAGGCTTCCTTGATCGGGTCGAGCCGCTGCAGCTTGGCCAGGCCCAGCTGCAAGGCCAGCGGGCCCAGCTCGTAGCGGCCGGTGCCGTCCTGCACCACGAAGCCGACCTTCAGAAAACTCACCAGGTAGGGGTGCGCCTTGCCGACCGGCACGCCGGCGGCCTTGCCGAGATCGCGCAGCGCCATGGGCGCCACGTGCCGGCCGAGCGCGACCAGCAATTGCGTTCCGATTTCGACGGATTGAATGCCACGTCTTGGCTTTTCCATGGGGCGCCCGGCGTGGGGGTTGAGAGTGGGAGCGAGTATAGCCATCAGGGTTTCTACTGATATTGTCGTGTTCAATCGACGATGACTGATCATCTGATAGTAACTAAACGACTTGACCATATCAACATCGCTGCCTACACTCCGCCGCAACTTAAGTCGTACACACAACACGAGAGCGAACAGAGGCAGAGATGGAACAGAACACGTGGGAATGCGATGTCCTCGTCGTCGGCAGCGGCGCATCGGGCATGGCCACCGCCGTCACGGCGGCGTCGCAGGGTTTGAAGGTGCTGGTGGTCGAGAAAGAGCCGCGCTTCGGCGGCACCACCGCGCGCTCGGGCGGCTGGCTGTGGATTCCGGGCACGCGCCTGGCCACGGAGCAGGGCATCCATGAGCCGCCCGGCGCGGCGCTCGACTACATGAAGCACGAGACCACGACGCACTTTGACGCGGCGCGCGTGGGCGCCTTCCTCGACATGGGCCCGAAGGCCATCGACTTCTTCACGCGCCAGACCTGCGTGCAGTTCGACATGCCGGCCGTCTTCCCCGACTACCACGCCGAAGCGCCCGGCGGCCAGCCCGGCGGGCGTTCGATGGTCACGCGCCCGTTCGACGGCCGCGAGCTCGGTGCGCGCATCAAGCACCTGGCGCCGCCGCTGCCCGAGCTCACGGTGTTCGGGATGATGTTGGGCTCGGGCCCCGAGATCAAACACTTCATGCGGGCCTTCAAGTCGCCGACCTCGTTCTGGTACGTGACCAAGCGCCTGACCCGCCACTTCCTGGACGTGGTGCGCCACGGCCGCGGCATGACGCTGACCAACGGCAACGCGCTGGCCGGCCGCCTGGCCAAGGCCGCGATGGACCTGGACATTCCCGTGTGGCTCTCGTCGCCCGTGAAGAAACTCGTGGTCGAGTACGACGGCGTCTCGGGCGCCGTGGTGCAGCACGAAGGCAAGACGGTGCGCATCACCGCCAAGCGCGGCGTGGTGCTGGCCTGCGGCGGTTTCCCCTACGACGTGGAGCGCCGCAAGCAGCTGTTCCCGCACGCACCCACCGGCAAGGAACACTACTCGCCGTCGCCTTCCACGAACACCGGCGACGGCCTGCGCCTGGCTGAAGCGGTGGGCGGCCGCGTCGACGGCACCATTCCGCACGCCGCGGCCTGGGTGCCGGCCTCGGTCACCACGCGGCCCGACGGCAGCAAGGGTGTCATGCCGCACTTCATCGACCGCGCCAAGCCCGGCGTGATCGCGGTCACGCCCAAGGGCAAGCGCTTCGCCAACGAAGGCAACTCGTACCACGACTTCGTGCAGGCGATGGTCAAGGCCTGCGAAGGCGAGCCCGAGGTCACGGCCTGGCTGCTGTGCGACCACAAGGCGCTGCGCGACTACGGCCTGGGCTGCGTCGCGCCTGCGCCGCTGCCCATCGGTCGCCACCTGAAGACCGGCTACCTCAAGCGCGGCGCGAGCATCGGCGAGCTGGCGAAAGAAATCGGCATCGCCCCCGCCGTGCTGGAAGCCACCGTGCAGGAGTTCAACCAGGGCGCGCGCACCGGCGACGACCCCGCCTTCGGCAAGGGCAGCAAGGCCTACAACCGCTACCAGGGCGACGCCAACGTCACGCCCAACCCCTGCGTCGCGCCGCTGGAGCACGGCCCGTACTACGCCATCAAGCTGGTCATCGGCGACATCGGCACCTTCGCCGGCCTCGTCACCGACGAGAAGACGCGCGTGCTCGACGCCGACCGCCAGCCGATCAAGGGCCTGTACGCCGTCGGCAACGACGCGGCCAGCGTGATGGGCGGCAACTACCCCGGCGCGGGCATCACGCTCGGCCCGGCGCTCACCTTCGGCTATGTCGCGGGCCTGCAGGTCGCGCAGGCCGAAGCCGCCGCGCCCCTGCACGTCGAACAGCGCGAAGCCGTGGCCGTGCCGCGCGGCGCCTGACCCCGTTCCGATAGTCAACCCAAGGAGCCGACCATGCCCTTTCCTCCTCACGTCGCACCGCGCCTGCTCGAAGGCCGCCTCGCGCTGATCACCGGTGCCGGCCAGGGCAACGGCCGTGCGCTCGCGCTCGGCCTGGCCCAGGCGGGCGCGCGCGTCGTCGTCACCGACATGAACGAAGCCACCGTGGCCGAGACCGCGCAGCTGGTGCGCAACGAAGGCGGCGAGGCCTGGTCGTTCGTGCTCGACGTCACCGCGCCCGAGGCCTGCCAGGCGCTGGCCGCGCGCGTGGCGCAAGAGGTCGGCCACGTCGACCTGCTGGTGAACAACGCCGGCATCATCATCCGCGAGACCACCAGCAGCCCGAACGCCGCGGCCAACTGGAAGAAGACCATCGACGTGAACGTGCACGGCACCTTCAACACCACGCTGGCCTTCATCCCCGTGCTCAAGCAGACGAAGGGCTCGATCATCAACATCGCCTCCATCGCCGCCTACGCGGGGCAGGCCGCGAGCCTGGGCTACTCGCCCTCGAAGGGCGCCATCAAGATGCTCACGCAGTCGCTGGCGCAGGAGCTCGCGCCGGCCGGCGTGCGCGTGAACGCACTGGCCCCCGGCGTGATCGAGACGCCCATGACCGCCGCCACGCGCGAGAACCCGCAGCGCCTCGAGTCGTTCATGACGCGCATCCCGCTGGGCCGCGTCGGCCAGACCGAAGACCTGGTGGGCCCGGTGATCTTCCTGGCCAGCGACATGTCGCGCTACGTCACCGGCATCACGCTGCCGGTGGACGGCGGCTTCCTCGCCGTCTGAGCCACGCCCCTTCCTTTTCGATTTCCCGTTCCCCGTCCGTCAACCCTTAGGAGACAAAGAATGAAAACGATCCGTCTGTACAAGACCCTGCTCGCGACCGCCGCCTTCGCTGCGTTCTCGGCAGGCGCCTACGCGCAAGACATCAAGCTCGGCTACAACGGCGACCTCTCGGCCTCGCCTTCGGCGCAGAGCGGCCAGGCCGCGGTGCTGGGCATGGAAGCAGCCATTGCCGACCTGAACGCCGCCGGCGGCGCGCTCGGACGGAAGTTCACGCTGGTCACGCGCGACGACGTCTCGGCGCCGCCGAAGTCGATCCAGAACATGAGCGACCTGGTCGACAACGAGAAGGTCGTCGCCGTGTTCGGCCCCACCAACTCGGGCAACGCCATGGCCTGGAAGCACATCGCCAACCAGAAGAAGATTCCGGTGCTGGGCAACGTGGGCTCGGGCACCGACATCACCAAGCCGATGAGCGCCGGCGCCGACAACTACATGTTCCGCGTCTCGATGGTCGACCGCGAGCAGGTCGCCGCGCTCATGGCCTACGTGAAGCGCAACACGGCCGGCTCCAAGGTCGTGGGCCTCATGGCAGAGACCACCGGCTATGGCCAGGGCGGCCTGAAGGACATGGAAGAAATCGCCAAGCTGCAGGACATCAAGATCGCGGCCACCGAGCGCTTCGGCGTCGGCGACACCGACATGACCTCGCAGCTGTCCAAGATGAAGGCCGCCAACGTCGACACCGTGGTGGTGTGGGCGCAGGGCACGCCCATCGCGCAGCTGGTGCGCAGCATGGAGAAGATCAACTACTTCCCGCTGACGCTCACCTCGTGGGCGGCCGACAACATCACCTTCTATGACGCGGCCGGCAAGGCGCTGGCCGAGAAGCCGATCTTCATGCGCACCGTGAGCGAGACGCGCACGCCCGTGCAGCAGAAGCTGTTCGACCGCATCGGCAGCAAGCTGAAGGCACCGGGCTCGTTCTCGTTCGCGCTGCATGGCTATGACTCGGTGCTGCTGCTGGCCCAGGCCATGAAGCAGGCCAACAGCACCGACGGCGCCGCCGTGCGCGCCGCGCTCGAAGACCTGAAGACGCCGGTGCAGGGCGTGCTCAAGACCTACGAGAAGCCCTTCAGCAAGACCAACCACGAAGCCCTGACGGCCAAGGACCTGGTCTGGATCCGCTGGAAGGACGGCAAGCTGCTGCCCTACAGCGACGCGCTGATCGGTGCGCTCAAGCCGGCCGACTTCAAGCAATAAACGTCTGAGACACAAAAGGAACGGGGCGCCGCCCCGTTCCGCAACGGAGATACACACCATGGTTGAAGCGCTCCTGCAGGCGCTCATCAGCGGGCTCGCCGTCGGCGGTGCCTATGCGCTGGTGGCGCTGGGATTCAGCATCACGTTCACGACGACCAAGACGCTGAACTTCTCGCACGGCGAGTTCGTCTCGGCCGGCGCGTTCATCGGCATGAGCGCGCTGTTCCTCGTGCTGGGCAAGCCGCTCAGTTCCACCACCTTCGGCGACGCCGTGCCCGGCGCGGGCGCGCAGCTGTTCGCGCTGGTCGCTGCGCTCGGCGTGATGGGCCTGTTGGGCTGGCTGCTCTACGTGCTCGGCGTGCGCCCGTTCGCCGGCCGCCCGGGCATGGCCTGGGTCATGAGCACGCTGGGCTTCGGCGTCATCCTGCAGAGCGTGGGCCTGGCCATCTGGGGCCCGAAGCCCGTGGTGGTGCCTGCGCCCGTGGGCGACACCGTGATCCGCATGTTCGGCGTGGGCGTGCGCCCGCAGGAACTGCTGACGCTGGGCGTGGCCGTGGTCGTGATGATCGGCTTCGACCGCGTGATGAACCGCACCATGATCGGCAAGGCCATGCGCGCCGTGGCGCAGAACGGCAACGTGGCCAGCCTCATGGGCATCAACACCAACGCCATGATGATCGGCGCCTTCGTCGTCAGCTCGGCGCTGGCGGGGCTGTCGGGCTTTCTGCTCGCGCCCATCGCGCAGGCCTCGCTCTTCATGGGGCTGACCGTGGGGCTCAAGGGTTTTTCGGGCGCCATGATCGGCGGCCTGAGCAACCCGCGCGGCTGCGTCATCGGCGGCTTCCTGCTGGGCGTGCTCGAGTCGATGGTGAACCTGTGGCAGGCGCAGTGGCGCGAGGTCGCGGTGTTCGCGCTCGTGATCCTGGTGCTGGCCTTCCGGCCCACGGGCCTGTTCGGCCGCTCGACGGTGGAGAAGGTATGAAGCGCCTCGCCCATCCCGCCGCCGTGGTGCTGGTGGCGGCCGTGCTGTGCGGCCTCGTCTCGCTGTCCGGCAACGACTACTACCTGCGCATCGCTTTCATGATGTGCGTCTACTACCTGTGCGCCGCCGGCATGAACGTGCTGGTCGGCTACGCAGGCCAGAAATCGCTGGGCCAGGCCGGCCTGTTCGCGGCCGGCGCGTATGCGGTCGCGCTCATCACCTCGCGCACCGAGCTGAGCCCGTGGCTCGCGCTGGTGATCGCGGCGGTTGTCTCCGGCGTGTGCGGTGTGCTCATCGCGCTGCCTTCGCTGCGCGTGAAGGGCCCCTACCTCGCGATGGTCACGCTGGCCTTCGGCATCGTGGTCGAGAAGCTCGTGGGCGAATGGACCGACGTGTTCGGCGGCGCGCAAGGCATCTACGGCATCCGCCCGCTGACATGGAACGGCCAGCCGCTGAGCAGCGTGCAATGGGTGATCCTGGGCATCGTGCTCAGCGCCGCGCTGCACCTGTTGCTGCGCAACCTGCTGCAGGGCCGCTTCGGCCGTGCGCTGCTGTCGCTGCAGGCGGACGAGATCGCCTCGTCGTCGGTGGGCGTGCGCGTGTACCGCGCCAAGGTCATGGCCTTCGTGGTCGCGGCCGTCACCTGCGGCATCGCGGGCGCGCTCGTGGCGCAGCAGAACCAGTACATCAACTCCGACTTCATCACCTTCCACCTGTCGATCTTCATCCTGCTCCTGGTGCTGTTCGGCGGCGCGGGCTCGATGTACGGACCCATCGTGGGCGCGGTGCTGCTCACGGCGACCGACGCGCTGCTCGCGCGCTGGCCCTCGGCGCAGCACTTCCTGTACGGCTTCCTGCTGCTGTTCGCGCTGTACGTGATGCCGGGCGGCGTGGTGGGCCTGTTCAACAAGTGGTTCCTGAAGTCGCGCCACCGCGGCGAAGGGGCGGCCGGCAACGGCGTGCCGGGCCAGATCGGTCCCGGCGGCGAAGGCGAGCTGCTGGTGGTGCAGGGCGTGACCAAGTCGTACGGCGGCGTGAAGCCGGCGCAGGACGTGTCGTTCCGCCTGCAGCGCGGCCATATCCATGCGCTCATCGGCCCGAACGGCGCCGGCAAGAGCACCATGATCAACATGCTCACCGGCGTGGTCGAACCCGACGCGGGCGTGATCCGCTTCCTGGGCCACAACATCGTGGGTCAGCCGGCGCACACCATCTGCTGCCTGGGCATGGGCCGCACCTTCCAGAACCTGCGCCTGTTCGCCGACCTCTCGGTGCTCGACAACGTGATGCTCGGGCGGCACAGCCGGATGAGCAACGGCTTCCTGTCGTCGCTCGTGGCCTGGCCCACGGCCGGCAAGCAGGAGCGCGCCACGCGCGAGCGCGCGCTGCAGCTGCTCGACCTCGTGGGCCTGGGCCACCTGGCGCACTGGCCCGCCGGCAGCCTGCCCTACGGCCTGCAGCGCCGTGTGGAACTGGCACGCGCGCTGGCCACCGAGCCGCAGCTGTTGCTGCTCGACGAGCCCGCCGCCGGCCTCAACCCGCAGGAGACCGCCGAGCTCGGCGAACTGCTGGTGCGCATCGGCAAGTGCGGCGTGTCCATCCTGATGGTGGAGCACCACATGGACCTGGTGATGTCGATCTCCGACCACGTGATCGTGCTCGACTACGGCGTGAAGATCGCCGAAGGCAAGCCGGCCGAGGTGCAGTCGAACCCGCGCGTGGTCGAGGCCTACCTGGGCGTGGACGACGAAGAACCCGAAGCAGTGCCCGCCTGAGCCAGAGGACCGAAACCATCATGTTGAAAATCGAATCGGTGAAGGTCTCGTACGGTGCCATCGAGGCCGTCAAGGGCGTGAGCCTGGAAGTGCGCGCGGGCGAGGTCGTCACCATCATCGGCGCCAACGGCGCCGGCAAGAGCACGCTGCTCAAGAGCATCGTCGGGCTGGAGCCCGTGGCCGAAGGCCGCGTGCTCATCGACGGCAAGGACTGCACGCACGTGCCCGCGCACCAGCGCGTGGGCCTGGGCGTGGCGCTGTCGCCCGAAGGGCGCGGCGTGTTCCCCGACCAGACCGTGCGCGAGAACCTGATGCTGGGCGCCTACTCGCGCCGCAACGACAAGGCCTTTGTGGAGCGCGCCATCGAACGCGAGTTCGCGCGCTTCCCGCGATTGAAAGAACGCGCGCATCAACTGTCCGGCACGCTGTCGGGCGGCGAGCAGCAGATGCTCGCGATTGCCCGCGCGCTCATGAGCGAGCCGCGCCTGCTGCTGCTCGACGAGCCCTCGCTGGGCCTGGCGCCGCTCATCATCAAGGACATCTTCGACGCCATCCGCCAGCTGCGCAGCTCGGGTCTCACGATCCTGTTGGTGGAGCAGATGGCCAAGCAGGCGCTGGGCGTGGCCGACCGCGCCTACGTGCTCGAAACCGGCTGCATCACGCTCGAAGGCTCCGGCCGCGAGCTGCTCGACAACCCCAAGGTGAAGTCCGCCTATCTCGGCACGCACTGACTTTCCCTCCCACTTCAAAGGACCACCCATGACCACCAAGAAATTCGCTAGCCAGGCCGACCTCGAAGAAAAGAAGGTCTCGTTCACCCGCCTCTCGGAGAACGCCTACGCCTACACCGCCGAGGGCGACCCCAACACCGGCGTCTTCATCGGCGACGAGGCCGTGATGGTGGTCGACACCCAGGCCACGCCCGCGATGGCGCAGGACGTGATCCGCCGCATCCGCGAAGTCACGCCGCTGCCCATCAAGTACGTGCTGCTGAGCCACTACCACGCGGTGCGCGTGCTGGGCGCGTCGGCGTACTTCAAGGAAGGCGCCGAGCAGATCCTGGCCAGCCGCGACACCTACGACCTGATCGTCGAGCGCGGCGAGCAGGACAAGGCCAGCGAGATCGGCCGCTTCCCGCGCCTGTTCCGCAACGTCGAGTCGGTGCCCGCTGGCCTTACCTGGCCCACCATGACCTTCGACGGCACCATGAGCGTGTGGCTGGGCAAGAAGCTCGAAGTGAAGATCGCGCAGGTCGGCCGCGGCCACACCAAGGGCGACACCATCGCCTACCTCGAAGACCAGAAGATCTGCTTCGCGGGCGACCTCGTCGAATACCAGAGCACCGCCTACGCGGGCGACTGCTACTTCCGCGACTGGCCCGCCACGCTGGACCGCCTGGCCGGCTTCGGCTTCGAGAAGCTGGTGCCCGGCCGCGGCGCCGCGCTGGAAAACGCCGCCGACGTGCGCAAGGCGATTGCCTCCACGCGCGCCTTCATCTCCGACGTCTACACGCTGGTGAACAACGGCGTGGCCGAGGGCAAGTCGCTCAACGTGATCTACAAGGAAACCGTGGCCGCGCTGCGCCCGACCTACGGCCACTGGGTGATCTTCGACCACTGCATGCCCTTCGACGTGACCCGTGCCTACGACGAAGCCACGGGCCACGTGCACCCGCGCATCTGGACGGCCGAGCGCGACATCGAGATGTGGAACGCGCTCGAAAGCTAAGGTGAACCAACCCGTGCCCTCGCACGGCGCCACGCCCGTGTCCGTGCAGGGCTGGATGCTGCTCGCGATGCTGGTGTGGGGCGTGAACGTCTCGGCCGTGAAGGCGCTCACCGGCTCCTTCGAGACGCTGCCGCTGGCGGCGCTGCGCATGGGCGTGGCGTGCATCGCGCTCAGTGCCATCGTGCTGTGGCGGCGCGGCGGCATCCCCAAGCTCACGGTGCGGCAACTCGCGGTGATGGCGGGCTGCGCGTTCCTCATGGTCTACGGCAACCAGATCCTGTTCGCGCAGGGGCTGCTGCGCTCCACCGCCACCAACGGCGCGCTCATCATGGCGCTGAGTCCGCTGGTGTCGGCGCTGATGGCCGCGCTGGTCTTCGGCGAGCGCTTCACGGCGCGCCGCATGGTGGGCGTGGCGCTGGGCTTCGCGGGCGTGGCGGCGGTGGTGCTCAGCCACCCGGGCGCGGGGCTGTCGAGCGCCGGCATCGGCGACCTGATGCTCGCGCTGTCGGTGGTGAGCTTCGCGGTCGGCGGCGTGGGCGTGCAGCGGCTGGCGCGGCAGGTCGATCCGCTGTCGATCAGCTGGGTCATCTACCTCATCGGCACGTTCATGCTCGTGGTGCACACCCTGCTGGGACCATCGCGGCTCGGCGCGGCGCAGCTCTTTCCCGGCCTGTGGCCGTGGGCACTGGTGCTGTTCTCGGGCATCGCGGCCACCGCCGCGGGCAACCTCATCTGGAACCGTGCGATCTCCGTCATCGGCGTGGCGCGCACGGCCGTCTTTCTCTACTGGGTGCCGGTGTTCGGCGTGCTGTTCGCGGCGCTGCTGCTGGGCGAGGTGCTCACCTGGTGGCACCTGTTCGGCTTTGCCGCGGTGATGAGCGGCACCTGGCTCGGCACGCGGCCCGTGGCTGCGCCGGCCCCTTGATTCCTTCACATGCCTGACTCTTCTCTTCCCCTGCTGTTCCAGCCCTTGCAGCTGCGCGAGCTCACGCTGGCCAACCGCATCGTCATCTCGCCCATGTGCCAGCACGCCGCCGAGCGCGGCCATGCCACGCCGTGGCACCTGGTGCACCTGGGCAAGTTCGCGCTCGGCGGCGCGGGCCTGATCCTCACCGAGAGCACCGCCGTCGATCCGCGCGGGCGCATCGGCACCGCCGACCTCGGCCTGTGGAACGACAGCCAGATCGCGCCGCTGAAGGCCGTGGTCGACTTCGTCCACGCGCAAGGCAGCGCCATCGGCGTGCAGCTCGCGCACGCGGGCCGCAAGGCCGGCAGCGAGCCGCTGTGGGAGGGCGGGGCGGCCATCGACCCGGCGCGCATGGCGGCCGATGAAGAGCCCTGGGAGCGCCTGGGCCCCAGCGCGCTCGCGGCCGGCCCCGGCTGGTCGGCCCCGCGCGCACTCGATGCGGCGGACATGGCCGAGGTCGTGCAACGCTTTGTCGATGCGACCGTGCGCGCCGACCAGGCCGGCTTCGACGTGGTCGAGCTGCACTTCGGCCACGGCTACCTGGTGGCGAGCTTCCTGTCGCCCAACGCCAACCACCGCGACGACGCGCTCGGCGGCAGCCGCGAGAACCGCATGTCGCTCGCACTGGAGATCGCGCAGCGCGTGCGCGCCGCATGGCCCACCGGCAAGCCGCTGTTCTGCCGCCTCTCGGCCGTGGACGGCACGCTCGACGGCTGGAGTCTCGACGACTCGGTGGTGCTTGCGCGCGAGCTGAAGCGCTGCGGCGTCGACGTGATCGATTGCTCGTCCGGCGGCCTCACCGAAGAGACGCGCGCGCTGCCCGTGCCGCGCGGCCTGGGCTTCCAGGTGCCCTTCTCTGAACGCATCCGGCGCGAGGCCGGCGTGGTCACGCAGGCCGTCGGGATGATCGTCGACGCGCAACAGGCCGAGGCCGTGCTCGCCGCCGGGCAGGCCGACCTCGTCGCGCTCGGCCGCGAAGCCCTGTTCGACCCTTACTGGCCGCACCACGCGGCCGCCGCGCTCGGCGCCGATCCGCAGTACCAGCGCTGGCCCGTGCGCCACGGCGTGTGGCTCGCCAAGCGTGCGCCCGGCCTGGCGCGTGCGCGCGCCGAAGCGCAGACCGCGCAACCCCACAAGGAGACCGACCGATGACCGAACCCACGACGACGACCCTGCGCATGGGCCTGATCCGCAAGCAGCCCGGCTGGACCGACGAGGCCTTCAGCCGCCACTGGCGCGAACGCCACGGCCCGCTCGTCGCGCGGCTGCCCACGCTGCGCGCCTACCGCCAGAACCGCGTGACCGACCGCTTGCAGCGCGGCATCGACTTCGCACGCGGACCGTGGGACTTCGATGGTTTCTCGCAGCTGCAGTTCGATGCGGCGGCGCAGGCCGACGCGGCCTTCAACACCGGCGAGCTGGCGGCGGAGATTCGCGCCGACGAGCGCCACTTCCTGGGCGGGCTGCACATCGTGACGGTCGAGCAGACCGAGGTCATCGCGCCGCCGTCGCCCGCATCGTCGGCGGGGCCGGCGATGCTCAAGCGCATCTCGACCCTGCGACGCCCGGTCGCGCAGTCGGAAGAAGACTTCCGCCGCGAATGGAAGGTGCACGCCGACCACGTGCGCCGCATGCCCGGCGTGGCCGGCTACCGCCAGAACGTGGTGGTTGCGCGCGAGTTCGAGAAGGGCACGCCCTGCGGCTACGCCGAGTTGCCGATCGACGGCATCGTCGAGCTGTGGTTCGAGAACCCCGACACGCTGAACGCCGCGTTCGCCTCGCCCGAAGGCCAGCGCACGATGGCGCACGCCAAGACCTTCCTGGCGGAGATCACGGCCTTTGTGGTGGAGGAGTTTCGGGTGGTGTGAAGGCCGACGCGAGCCCGTAGTGCACCGAGGTGCTCAGGGCCGGGATCACCGGGTGGTGCGAGACAGGGTGCGATGCGCGCGCGGGCACCGTGCCGATGGGTGCGATCTCGCGGGGTCGTGGCACCGGCGCAGCCTCCGCTTCGTCGCTGCGCCCGGGCGGCTCGGGCAGGAACACCCCGCGCCGCAGCGACCAGATGCAGGCGCCGAGGCGCAGCAGCTTCTCGACCTTCACGTCATGCGCCGGATCGTCCGGCGACTCCTGCGCGATCAGCTCGCCCAGCTGCGTGAGTGCATCGGCAGGCGTCATGCCGCGCCCGATCCGTGCCACTTCCACCATGGCCGCCAAGGCCTCGGTCTTGTTCATCGCTTGCCCCCTGTTGCTTGTCTCTTGCTACGAAGGACAGCATGCCGTTACACGGTGCATCCAAAAGTAGTCCGGCGCGCCGTTGGGGCGTAGAGGGGCGCCTTTTTCCTGCGCGGGGCGGGGCGTACGCAGTGCGCTGCTGCCTTGGCATCGCGCGGCACCACCACAAGACCAGGGAACACCGGACCATGTCACCCAGAGCCATTCGCTCGTACGCATTCGCCATCGCCGCCACTGCGTTGCCGACCGCGTAGGAAAGCCGGGCTGGAAGCTTCCTGACGCTACCTCCGCAGGAGCACCGACGAACTCTGACTCACTCGTTACCGTCGAAAAGACGAAGAGAAGCGGTGGCGCTTGCCGGTCGAGGTGACCGAGGCGATCAGGTCATCGGCAACCGATGACGCAGCCCTTGTGAAGGCGTAGAACTGGACTTGCGGGAGCGCGGGAAGACCGTCTGGACCGCCCAACGCGCGTAGGCCGTCTTGGAGTTGGCTGAGTGCAACGGGCGTCACCGCGAATCCCGCCTTTGCGGCAGAGAGGCACCCAGCCATGCTGCTGCTTTCAAACCCCACGCTCCAGGTCTTCCCCGCCTTGGTAAGGGCAGTGATCGCGGCATCGCGATACACACATGGTTCGGGAAACATGGCCAGCACCAGGTCGAGCTCGGAGTCGAACACTTCATCCGATGAGTACGCCCAAACGAGTTCCTCTTCCCACAGCAAGCTACCCGTCTCCCCGATGTCGGCACATTGCTTGCCGAATACAACGTCGAGGCGTCCTCGATTGAGCAACTTCACAAGGTCCGAAGTAATGCCGACCTTCAGCTCGATCGATGAACCGGGATTCCAACGCTTGTAGGTCTGGAGCACGTCCGCTAGCCAGGTGCCTGCGAAGTCCTCGCTGGCCCCGACCCTCAACCTCCCAGCCGCGGGGCTGCTCAACCTCGCTCGGACTTCACGCTCCAAACCTACGATGCTTCGAGCATAGGCATGGAGAAGATGCCCCGAAGGAGTGAGCTGAAGGCTGCGGGTGGTGCGCTTGAGGAGCAAGCTTGACGCCGAGACCTCCAGACGCTTGATGTGTCCACTAACGGCGGAGGGTGTCAAGGACAGCTGTTCGGCCGCCAACCCAAACCCGCCGCAGTCGACAACCTCGAGGAAGGTTCGGAGCAGCGTGATGTCGAAAACGGGCGCAGTGTTGTTCATTGCGGCACTTTAGATTCATCGCAAATCTTGATCAATACCAGATGATTATTTGCAAATCAGAAAGTCAGGAGGAACTAGCCTTGGGCTTCGCCACCCCACAGGACACGCAAGATGAACAGATACTCACTGGTTAGAACGCCAACGCTGGAAATCGGGTTTTTAGAGTGGAACCCTGCTGGCAGTCGAACCGCCGTGCTTGTGCACGGATGGCCCGACTGTCCAGAGACTTGGTCCATCGTGGCCAAACGGCTCGCCGATAAAGGCTTTCGCGTTCTCTGTCCCGCTCTACGCGGATTCGGTCCAACGCGCTTCCTGGATCCGGAGACGCAGCGCAGCGGCGAGCTTGCGGCACTTGGTCGAGATCTGTTGGACTTTATTGACGCGCTCGGCGTCGATCGTCCTGTACTCGTGGGCCACGATTGGGGCGCACGCGCCGTGGCCAATGCCTGCGGTCTGCGCGCTGACGCCGCATCGGAGATGGTGCTGCTTTCCGTTGGCTACGGCACCAACGATCCGAAGCAAACGATCAGCTACACGCAGGCGCAGAACTATTGGTATCACTGGTTCATGGCAACCCCTCGTGGACAGCAGGCGGTCGAGCAAGATGCACGCGCGTTCACTCGGCTGATGTGGGACACATGGTCTCCAGAGGGCTGGTATAGCGACCCGGAGTTCGAGGAAGCTGTCGCGGCATTCGAGAATCCAGACTGGAGCGCTGTAGTTCTGCATTCCTACCGGCATCGTTGGGGTTTTGCTGACGGTGCCCCAGCCTATCTAGCTGATCAGCAGGTGCTGAATCCGGCGCCCTTGCTCTCGCTGCCGACGTTGGTGCTGCATGGCGGAGCCGATAGATGCAATCACCCGGACACATCCGTTGGCAAGGAGAGGTTCTTCCAGGGGCGCTATGAGCGCATCGTGCTCCCGGGGGTGGGACACTTTCCCCAACGCGAAGCTGCTGCGGATGTTGCCGCCGCAATTCTGGGCTTCTGCGGTAAGTCGGCGTGATCAGGCAGACGCTCGAAGAAGTTCAAGTCGAGCTCCGCTAGCCCGCGGCGGCGCTCAAGGAGGAGAAGGTACGGCCTGTCGTGTGCTGCTCGCCAATGGCACGCTGGCGGGTGAGACGCCGTGAACCGGGGCCCTTGGTGCCTTCGACAGGAATCGAACCTGTATCTGAGTCTTAGGAGGACCCCGTTCTATCCATTGAACTACGAAGACGGTGTGCGCCGCTGCTGCTGCAGCGCGGCCCGCACTTTACCAGCTTGGGGTGTCCCGGCCCTCAGTCGTACTTCACCGTATAGATCAGGTCCACCCCACTCGTCTGCCCCGCCTGGCCCCGCAGCGTGAGGCGCTTGGTCAGGTCGTAGAAGATGAAGAGGGTGCCGAAGGTGCCGCCCAGGCTGCGTTCGTAGGTGATGTAGAAATCTTTGGACAACCGCTTGCCCAGCGTCACGGCCGACTCGCGCAGGTCGCCGCCGTTGCCGGGGCCTTTGAAGCCGAGTTCGTCCAGGCCGAAACGGCTGGCCAGGCTGCCGCCGGTGGTGGTGCCGCCGATCTTGCCGAGCAGTGACAGGGCGGCCTGCTGCAAGAGGGCCGACTCGCCGCCGCTGGTGGCCGAGGCGCGGCCCAGGATGACCCATGACAGCGTCTCGGCGTCGGACAGCGCGGGCTCCGCATAGAGCTTCACGCGCGGCGACTGCGCGGAGCCGGTGATCTGCACGCCGGCGCGCTGCGCGATGTTCGGGCGGATGGCCAGGATGTCGAGCGCGGGGTTGTCGAAGGGGCCGTTGAAGCGCGCGATGCCGGTCTCGACGTCGAGCTGCTGGCCGTAGGCGCGGTACTGGCCCTTGACGGTCTTCACTTCGCCGGTGATGCGCGGCGGGGCATCGAGGCGGGTGCTGCGGATTTCGAGTTCGCCCTCGAGCCGCGTGGTGATGCCGCGGCCCTGCACGGCGAAGTCGTCGCCGAGGTCGAAGGTGACGACGATGTCGGGCGGCTTGGCGGTCTGGGGCTTGGCGGCCTTGGCCGCCTGGGCGTCGGCCTTGGCGGATTCGCGCTGCGCGGCCTCGGCGGCGGCCTTGTCCTTGGCGGCCGAGCGCACGACGACGTCGCTGCCCAGGCTGGGCGCAGTCTCGTCGGGCAGGATGATGACGGCGCGGTCGGTCTTGAGCTTGCCGCGCACGTTGAACTGGCCGTCGTCCAGCCGCGCCTGCAGGTTGCCCGACAGCGACACCTGGCGGTCGGTGCGCACCAGCACGCGCAGGGCGCGCAGCTCGGCCTGCAGGGCCATGCGGATGCCGGTGCTGGTCGCGCTGTTGTTGCTGCCCCAGCTGAGGTCGCCGCGCGCGGTGAGCGAGCCGCCGTCGGTGCGCGCTTCGCTGGCGGCGGTGCTGCGGTTGCCGCTCTGGCCGCCGATGCGCGCGTTGCTGCCGGCGCCGCCCTTGAGCGTGAACTCGGCAATTTCCAAACGGTCGCCGGTGAGCGAGGCGCGCAGGCGGCCGTCGCGCAGGTCGAGGCCTTCGACGGGGGCGCGCAGCGCGAGCTGGTCGGCGCCGAGCGTGCCGTTCCAGCGCGGCGCGGTGCGGTTGCCCGACAGGGTCGCGTTGGCGTCGAGCGTGCCGGCGATGCGCCAGCCGGGCGGCGCGAGCATCGACCACACACCGAGGTTGGGCAGCGCGGCGCGCAGCGTGCCGTTCAGGGGCGCGTCGGGCGCCCACTGCCAGCCGCCGCTGCGCTGCTGCATGCGGGTGCCGAGTTCGGCGTCGAGGCGGCCGGCGCGTTCGCTGTCCCAGGCCAGGGTGGCGCGCACGGCGTCGCCTTGCGCGTCGAGCTGCAGTTCGGCGCGGCGCAGGCCGGCCGGGGTGGCGGTGACATCGACGCCGTTGACCTCGTTCTTGCCGCTGGCCGAGCTCATCGTGCGTTCGCTCGCGGTGCCGGTTCCGGTGCTGGTGATGCGGGTGACGAGCGCGGCCTCGCCGGCCTGCACGCGGATGTCGCCGCTCTGGCGCGCGAGGCGGGCCTTGGCGCGCAGGGTGTCGCCGGCGTCGATGTCCCAGTCGCCGTTGAACAGCAGGTCGCCGCTGATGCCGAGTTCGCTCAGCGTGGCGTTGGCGCCGAACGCGCCGGCCCAGGCCATTGGCAGGCCCTGCATCTGGCCCTTGGACTGCAGGCGGAACACGCGGTTGGGTGCGGCGCCGCTCTGGTTGAAGCGCAGCGGCTGCCAGTCGATGCGCACGGTGCCGGGCAGCGGGCCGCGCAGGGTGGCGTCGGCGGCGGAGGCTTCGACGTCGAGGCGGTTGTCGGCGGCGCGCACGGTGGCCGTGACCTCGCGGCCCAGCTCCAGCACCCAAGGGCCCTGGCCGGGGCGCGCGGTGACGGTGTCTTGGGCCTGCAGGCGCAGGTTGGCGAGGGTGGCGCGCCACTGGTTGGCGCTGGCGAGGCCGCCGCTGGCGCGGGTGTCGAGCGCCAGCTTCTGCGTGCCGGTGGTGGCTTCGCCCTTGAGCGTCAGCGTGGCCTGGGCGATGCTGCCGGCGAGGTCGGCCTGCAGCGCGCGCAGTTGCACGCTGGTGGCCGCGCCGCCGGGCTGGGCGGCGGGCAGGTTCAGGTCGAGGCGCGGTACAGCGAGCGCGGCCTTGAGGCTGGGCTCGGCGTTGCCGCGAGCAGCCGGGGCGCCGGGGTTCTCGATGCGGCGCTGCACGGTCTGCCAGCCGCCTTGCCAGCTGGCGTCGAGTCGGGCGCTGCCCTTGGCGCTGGCGTTCGCGAACACGGCCGCGAGGCCCGGCAGGCCTTGCACCCAGCGCTGCAGGGCCTCGGCGTCGTCGATGCGCGCCTGGAGGTCGCCACCGCCGGTGGTGGGCGCGATGCGGCCGTCGAGCTGCGCGCTGCCGCCCGGCAGGGTGAGGGCGAGCTTGCCGCTGGCGGCCTGGTCGGCCACGCGCACCTGCAGCTTGCCGTCGATGCTGGCGCGCATCGCTTCGACGCGCAGCGTGCGCAGGTCGAGCACCTGGTCTTTCCATTGGCCTTGCGCCAGTGCGCGGTCCAGGCCGAAGCCGGGCAGCGCCTTGCTGCCGGCGCCGCCGTTGCCTTCGGCGCGGAGGGCCACGTCGAAGACGAGGGTGTCGGAGTCTTCGGCCTGCCGTGCGCTGATCTGCCCGCCGACGGGCGCGCCCGACAGCTCGCTGTACAGCGCGCCGGGCCGCACGCCGCGCACGGTGGCGCGCACCTGCCAGGGCGAGGGCGCGGGGCTCCAGCTGCCTTCGGCGTCGATGCGGCCGCCGCCCGCGCGCACGGTGGCTTCGGGCACGGTCCAGGTCGTGCCGTCGAAGCCGACCTGCGCCTCGACCTGCTCGACCGGCAGCTTCTGTTGGTCCCACGGGCCGGCGACGGCGTTGCGGATGTCGGCCGAGGCCTTCCATGCGGCGGGGCCGGTGGCAGCATCGGGCGCGAGTTCGACGGTGCCGGTGAGCCGGGTCCGGGGCGCGCCAGGCCAGAGGCTGGCGGCGTCGACGTTGCGCAGGTCGGCCTTGGCGTCGACCACGGGTTGCGGCAGCCAGGGCGCGATCTGCGCGCGCAGCTGGGCAGCCATGGGCGCTTCGGCGTCGGGCTCGGTGGGCTCGGTGGGCTCCAGGTCGGCGGCGACCTGCAGGCGCGCCTCGGGGCCGGCCAGCGTGCCCTTCACCGAGGCCTTGGCCTGCACTTCGATGTGGCGGTCTTCGGCGAGCGGGGCTTTCACGCGGCCGTCGAGCGTGGCGTCGAGCGCCATCGGCGCCGGGCCCTGCAGCCGCACGCGGGCGCTGTAGTGGCCGTCGGCGATGTCGACGCCTTCGATGTCCAGCGCGTGCTGCGCGCCGAGGTAGCTGTAGCGGCCTGCGAGGCCTTTGGCTTCCAGCGCGGGCGGTCCGGCCCAGCGCACCTCGTCGATGCGGAAGGGCACCTCGGCCACTTCGACGGGCAGCGTGACCTGCGTGAGCGGCTCGGTCGGCGTGTCGCTGGGCGGGCCGCGGCGTTCGATCGACAGGCTCGCCGCGTGGATCTCGCCGAGCTGCACCTTGCGCTGGAACAGCGGCGCGAGCTGCCAGCCGAGCGTGGCGTCGTTCACCTCGACCGCGAGGCTCTCGCTTTGCCACTTGAGCCAGCCGATGCGTCCGCCGGTGCGCAGCGAGCCGGTGACGTCGCGGCTCTCGAGCGTCTGGCCTGCGGGGAGGCGCTGCGCGGCCTGGGCGAGCGCGAAGGCCAATGATTTGTTCGAACCGAGCCACCACCACATGCCTGCGGCGAGCAGCAGCACGGCCAGCAGCAACCCGACCAGCGTCCAGCCCAGCCCGCGCAGCACGCGGCGGGTGCGCGAGCGGGGACGGGGCGTGGCTGTGGCGGGCGTGGACGGCATGAAGCGGGTCAGAAGGTGAAGCCGAGACGGAAGTGCAGGCGGAATTTCTTCGAGTCGACGCCGTAGGCCAGGTCGGCCTGCACCGGGCCGACCGGGCTGCGCCAGCGCGCGCCGACGCCCACGCCGACCTTGGGCTTGAGCTCGCCGGGCTTGTCGGCCACGGCGCCGGCATCCACGAACACCACGCTCTCCCATTCGGTGAGCTTGTCCTTGTAGACGAAGGGGCGCTGCCATTCGAGGCTGGCCACGCCGAGGTAGCGGCCCGCCACGGTCTTGCCGTCGGCGCGCACGGTGCCGATCTGCTTGTAGCTGTAGCCGCGCACGGTGGTGTCGCCGCCGGTGAGGAACATCAACGTGGAGGGGATCTGCGCGCTGTCCTTGGCCGCGACGGCACCGGCCTCCAGGCGCATCTGCAGCCGGCTGCGGCGCGCGCGGGCGTTCCTGTCGTCGGCCGCGCCCAGCGGCAGCACGCCGAGAAAGCGCGCGTAGGTGCGGGTGAAGGGCACCTGCTGGCCGGTGAGCGTGTAGCCCGCGGCCATTTCGAGCGCCAGCCCGTAGCCGCGCGAGGGCGCCGAGTTGTCGTCGAAGTAGCGCCCGGTCCAGCCCCAGTTGGCGGTGACGGCCGAGGCCGAGGGCGGCGCGTCGGTGCCGCGGTTGTGGGCGTAGTCGTACTGCAGGAAGTAGCTGCGGTCGATGTGGTCGCTGGACTTGTTGCGCCCGCCGCGCAGCCGGCCGCTGTCGACCACGTAGCTGCCCGACTGCTCGCTCTTGAGTTCGCCGCCGGCGAACCAGCGCCAGCCCCGGTCGTCGGGCACGGCGTTCCACTCGGTGCCCAGCGACTGGATGTCGTTGTCCAGCGAGAGCCGCGACACCGCGCGCCAGCCGAGCAGCGGCATGCGGTTGTGGGTGTGATCGATCGACAGGCGCGGGCCGTTGTCGGTGGTGAAGCCCACGCCCATCACCACCTTCTGCAGCGGCGCCTCGCGCAGCTGCGCGATCACGGGCGCGGCCAGTGGTGTGTTGCTGTCGGTGTCGAGCGTGAGGAACACCGAGTCGTAGTAGCCGCTGCTGGCCAGGCGCTGCTGGGCGTCGAGCAGCTTCTGCTGGTCGTAGTCGGTGCCGGTGGGCAGGCGCGCGATGCGGCGCGCGGCGTCGGCGTCGTAGCGCTCCACGCCGCGCAGCACCAGCGGGCCGAACTTGTAGGCCGGGCCCGACTGGTAGGTCACGCCGAGCCGGGCCTCGTGGCGGTCGGCGTCGATCTCGGCGCGGCTGATTTCCACGCTGCCGGTGGGAAAGCGCTTGGCCGTGAGGCTGCGCAACGCGGTGGTCTTGGCGTCGTCCCACGCGCCTTGCGTGAAGGGTTCTCCGGCGCGCAGCGCCCAGCCGGTGCGGATGGCGTCGCGCTGCGCTTCGGCAGTGGGGTCGTTGGCGATCTGGCCGGCGTAGCGGATCTGCACGGTCGACACTTTGGTGCGCTCGCCGGGCGCCACGGTGATGACGACCTCGCGAGGGGCCTCGGTGCTGTCGGGCGTTTCGTTGAGTTCGAGCGTGAGCGTGGGCGTGAAGTAGCCCAGTGTGCCCAGCAGCTCGCGCGCATTGGCCTCGGCCGCGACCATGAGGCGCGAGACCTCGGTCACGCCCAGGTCGTCGAGCTCGCGGTAGCGCTGGATTTCGAGGTGGCGCGCCAGGTAGTCGCGCTCGGTCTCGGGGCCGCGCACGTCGACGGTGAAGGCGTTGCGCCGGCCGTCGGCCTTGGCCTTGTCGTCGTCCTTGGCGGTGTCTCCGTTGCTGTCGCCGCTGCGCACCACGCCCGCGGTGGACGCACCGGTGTCCGCCGCCTCTTTTTTAGGCAGCAGGCTGCAGCCTTGCAAAAGCAGGACGCCGGAAAAAAGCAAAGCCGGCCACAACGCCGGCGAAAGAACGGATGCCACCCTGACCATGGGGGCATTCTGACAGCACCCGTGTGGCGGCTGCCCCCCACTTGTGCGGGGCCGCGGGTTACTTGGACAGCATGCGCATCGCCTCTTCGAGGCCGCGCAGCGTGAGCGGGTACATGCGGTAGGACATGAGCTGCTGCATCACCGCGATGCTCTGGCGGTACTGCCACACGCCCTGGGGCTCGGGGTTGATCCAGGCGAACTTGGGGAAGGTGTGCGTGAGGCGCTGGATCCACTCGGCGCCGGCCTCTTCGTTGTTGTATTCGACGCTGCCGCCAGGTTGCAAGATTTCGTAAGGACTCATCGTGGCGTCGCCTACGAAGATCAGCTTGTAGTCTTTGTTGTACTTGCGCAGGATGTCCCAGGTCGCGAACTTCTCGGAGAAGCGGCGCTTGTTGTTCTTCCACATGAAGTCGTAGACGCAGTTGTGGAAGTAGTAGAACTCCAGGTGCTTGAACTCGGTCTTCACGGCCGAGAACAGTTCTTCGACGCGCTGGATGTGCTCGTCCATCGTGCCGCCCACGTCCATCAGCAGCAGCACCTTGACGTTGTTGTGGCGCTCGGGCCGCATCTTGATGTCGAGGTAGCCGGCGTTGGCGGCGGTCGAGTGGATGGTGTTGTCCAGGTCCAGCTCTTCCTCGTGGCCTTCGCGCGCGAACTTGCGCAGCCGGCGCAGCGCGACCTTGATGTTGCGCGTGCCCAGTTCCTGCGTGTCGTCGTAGTCCTTGTAGGCGCGCTGGTCCCACACCTTCACGGCACTGCGGTTCTTGCCGGCGCCGCCGATGCGGATGCCCTGCGGGTTGTAGCCGCCGTTGCCGAAGGGCGAAGTGCCGCCGGTGCCGATCCACTTGCTGCCGCCTTCGTGGCGTTCCTTCTGCTCTTCGAAGCGCTTCTTGAGCGTTTCCATGAGCTCGTCCCAGCCCATCTTCTCGATCTTGGCCTTTTCTTCGGCCGTGAACTCGCGCTCCAGCGTCTTCTTGAGCCAGTCGAGCGGCACTTCCTTGGTGAAGTCGGTGAGCATCTCCACGCCCTTGAAGTAGGCGGCGAAGGCACGGTCGAACTTGTCGTAGTGCTTCTCGTCCTTCACGAGCGCGGTGCGCGAGAGGTAGTAGAAGTCGTCGATGCCGTAGGCGCCATCGGAGTTCGGGCCCACCACGTCGGACTTGAGCGCCTCGAGCAGCGTGAGGTATTCCTTGACCGACACCGGCAGCTTGGCCGAACGCAGGGTGTAGAAGAAGTCGATGAGCATGGAGCGCTCCTTGTGTTTCGTTCAGCCGCGCGGCTTGTCGAGCAGGTACAGCAGCTGGGCCTTCACCTCGGGCCATTCGCCCGCGCGCAGGCTGTACATGACGGTGTCGCGGATGGTGCCGTCGCGGCGCATCACGTGGCCGCGGATCACGCCGTCTTTCTTCGCGCCCAGGCGCTCGATGGCGCGCTGCGAGGCGAAGTTGAAGTTGTCGGTGCGCCAGCCCACCACGTTGCAGCCCAGCGCGTCGAACGCGTGCGTGAGCATCAAGAGCTTGCAGGTGGTGTTGACGTGGGTGCGCTGGCAGCGCTCGGCGTACCAGGTGTAGCCGATCTCGACGCGCTTCACGCCCGGCAGGATGTCGTGAAAGCTCGTGCTGCCCAGCACGGTGCCGCTGGCTTCGTCGGTCACGGCGAAGGCGAAGCGGTCGGCCGTCTTCAGGGCGGTCTCGATGTAGGCGCGAGTGTCCTGCGGCTCGGGCACGGAGGTGACGCGCAGCTTCCACAGCTCGCCGTCGGCGGCCGCGGCGCGCAGGCCGTCTTCGTGGGTGAGTGCCAGCGGCACCAGCGCGATGCCGCGGGCCTTCAGCGTGACGGGTTCGACGAACGCCATGTGCAAACTCTCCGTGTCTCCGTGCAGGTCTCGATGGATCTGGGGCTCAGGCGCGCGGGTCGCCGTACTTGTGCACGTACCACGCGCGCGCGGCCTGCGCACCGGCGCCGCCGCCCAGGCCGATCAGCGCAATGCCGACGATCTCGCGCGTGCCGTACTTGCTGTCGGTGCCGAAGGCGTCGAGCCCGAGCAAGAGCCCGATCCCGCGCCCGATCAGCGCGCCCACCACGAACAGCACCGCCTGGGCGATGCCCAGCTTCATCAGCTGTTTGGTGGAATGCGGTTGCCGGCTCATGGCCTAGCGGTTGTTGCGTTGCATGAAGACGAGCTTCTCGAACAGGGTCACGTCCTGCTCGTTCTTGAGCAGCGCGCCCACCAGCGGCGGCACGGCGACCTTGTCGTCCTTGCTCTGCAGGGCTTCGAGCGGAATGTCTTCGGCCACCAGCAGCTTGAGCCAGTCGAGCAGCTCGGAGGTCGAGGGCTTCTTCTTCAGGCCGGGCAGGTTGCGCACGTCGTAGAAGGTCTTCATCGCCGACGTGAGCAGCTCCTGCTTCAGGTTCGGGAAGTGCACGGCGACGATGTGCTTCATCGTCTCGGCATCGGGGAACTTGATGTAGTGGAAGAAGCAGCGGCGCAGGAAGGCGTCGGGCAGTTCCTTCTCGTTGTTCGAGGTGATGAACACCAGCGGACGGTGCTTGGCGCGGATGAGTTCGCGCGTCTCGTAGCAGTAGAACTCCATGCGGTCGATTTCGCGCAGCAGGTCGTTCGGGAATTCGATGTCGGCCTTGTCGATCTCGTCGATCAGCAGCGCGACCGGCTTGTCGGCCGTGAAGGCCTGCCACAGCACGCCCTTGACGATGTAGTTCTGGATGTCCTTCACACGCTGGCCGCCGTCCACGTCGGCCAGTTGCGAGTCGCGCAGGCGGCTCACGGCGTCGTATTCATACAGGCCCTGTTGCGCCTTGGTGGTCGACTTGATGTGCCACTGCAGCAGCGGCATGTCGAGCGCTTGCGCCACTTCCTCGGCCAGCATGGTCTTGCCGGTGCCGGGCTCGCCCTTGACGAGCAGGGGGCGCTGGAGTGTGATGGCCGCATTGACCGCCAGCATCAGGTCCTGAGTGGCGACGTAGTTGTCTGAGCCCTTGAATTTCATGAGTGGAGCGGAGGCAGGGTGGAGAAAAGAACACACTCGATCTGCATTGCGCAGTCTCTTGTGCAGCCCGCGCGAGGTTCCCGTGGGACCCTTGCATATAATCGAATGTTGATTCGAAAAACTGTATCTCCACGAGATTGTGCGCGCAAAATGAACAAGTTGTTGACCACGATGTTTGCCCTTGCTGTCGCTTGCGTGACGGTCTCGGCCCAAGCCCAACAAGTCACTGGCAAGGCCCAGGACGGAGCCAAGAAGGTCCAGATGTGCGTGGGTTGCCACGGCATCATCGGCTACCAGGCGAGCTTCCCCGAGATCCACAAGGTCCCGATGATCGCGGGCCAGAGCGCCACCTACATCTCGGCCGCGCTCACCGCATACAAGGGCGGTGACCGCAAGCACCCGACGATGCGTGCCATCGCCGACAGCCTCACCGAACAGGACATCGCCGACCTCTCGGCCTACTACAGCCAGCTGGGCGTGAAGGAAGGCGACGCGCCCCCGGCCGCACCGGCCAAGGCCGCGTCCGAGAACGTCCAGGCGCTCATCGCGCGCGACAAGGACAACAGCTGCACCAAGTGCCACGGTGCCAACTTCAACACGCCGAACGACGGCACCGTGCCCAAGCTGGCCGGCCAGCACGCCGACTACCTGTTCGTGGCGCTGAAGTCGTACCGCGTGAAGAACAACCCCCACCTGGGCCGCTCGAACGCCGTGATGGCCGCACAGGTCGAACCCAAGAAGTTCACCAACGCCGAGCTGAAGACGCTGGCCACCTACATCAGCACGCTGCCCGGCGAACTGAAGGTCGTGCCTGAATCGCGCCTGCATCACGCGCCTCAGTAAGCCAGGCCAGTCCGCAAGACTGGTGCTCCAAAGAAAAAGCCCGCTGATGCGGGCTTTTTTTCGTCCGGATTTTCCCGGGGGTCAGACGTCGAAGAAGGCCGTCTCGTCCGAGCCTTGCATGCGGATGTCGAAGCGGTACGTCACCGCGCCGCCTTGTTCCACGCGCTCGGCGATCAGCGTGTGGCGGCGCTCGGCCGGCACGCTCTGCAGCACGGCGTCCTTCGCATTGGCTTCGGCCTCGTCGCTGAAGTACACGCGCGTGAAGGCATGCAGCAGCAGGCCGCGCATGAGCACGATCACGTTGATGTGCGGGGCTTCGCCGGGCGTTTCGGCGCCGGGCTTGACAGTGTGGAACACGAAGCGGTTCTGCGCGTCGGTGCCCGTGCCGACGCGGCCGAAGGCGCGAAAGCCCAGGGCGCGCGCCTCGTCGGGCGTCTGCGGGTAGCGGCCTTCGCCGTCGGGCTGGCTGATCTCGACCAGCGCGTCGTTGATCGGGTTGCCGTCGCCGTCGATCACGCGGCCTTCGAGGCGGATGCGCTGGCCGCTGGCGGTGTCCAGCGCCAGCACGGCGTCGAAGGGCTGGTTGAAGTTGTAGCCGTATTGCGTGGCGGTGAGGCCGTACGCGAAGTAGGGGCCCACGGTCTGCGAGGGCGTTTGGCCGAAGTCGGCTTCCTGTGCGGTCATCAATGGCATGGGGAATTCCTTTCAGCGGTTCTCGAACGGCGTTTCATCGGCGCCGCGCAGCACCATGTCGAACTGGTAGCCCAGGGCGTAGCCTTCCTCGGTGATGTCGAGGCTGAAGTCGGCAATGAGGCGGTTGCGGTAGCGCTCGGGCGTGCCGGTGACCATCGGGTCGTACTGCAGCAGCGGGTCGCCGGGGAAGTACATCTGCGTCACGAGGCGGCTGGCGAAGCTCTGGCCGAACAGCGACAGGTGGATGTGCTGCGGGCGCCAGGCGTTCGGGTGGTTGCCCCAGGGATACGCGCCGGGCTTGATGGTGAGGAAGCGGTAACGGCCTTCGCTGTCGGTCAGGCAGCGGCCCGCGCCCAGGAAGTTGGGGTCCAGCGGGGCGTCGTGCTGGTCGACCTTGTGCACGTAGCGGCCCGAGGCGTTGGCCTGCCACAGTTCGACCAGCGTGTTGGCCACCGGGCGGCGGCGCTCGTCGAGCACCTGGCCGGTGAGGATCATGCGTTCGCCCAGCGGCTCGCCGTTGACGCGCGCGTTGCGCGTGAGGTCGTGGTCGAACTCGCCGATGCTGTCGTGGCCGTACACCGGCTGCTGCAGCTCGCCGAGCGAGGCCTTCAGCGGAATGAGCGGCTTCTGCGGGCCGCGCTTGCCGGTCGACTTGTAGCCGGGGTAGATGTAGCTGGGATGGGCGTCCCAGTCGCGCGGGGTGAGGGTGGGCTGAACGCCGCTGGTCTTGGTCATGTACGTTGTCTCCTGTCGTGGGACGAATCCGAAGCCCGCACTGTAGAAGTCGCGATCAATGATGTAAATTGAAGATTGTTCCAGTTTCAATAACCAGAAGGCATTGAAAAAGTCTCCCACCGAGCTTCGCCAGGATTTCGTGCGCAACGTGCAGCTGCGGCACCTGCGCGCCTTCGTCGCGGTCGCGCAGGAGCGCCACCTGGCGCGCGCGGCCGAGCGGCTGGCACTGAGCCAGCCGGCGGTGTCCAAGACGCTGTCGGAGCTCGAGGCCGTGGTCGGCACCCGGCTGGTCGAGCGCAGCCAGGCCGGGCGCCGCGGCGTGCAGGGCCTCACGCCGGCGGGCGAACAGCTGCTGGCCCACGCCCTGCGCGTGCTCGAAGCGCTCGACGCCAGCGCCCAGGCCGTGGCGCCAGCCGCGGGCGGGCGCATCGAGCGCCTGCGCATCGGCGCCTTGCCCAGCGTGGCGCCCGCGCTGCTGCCGGTGGCGCTGGCGCGGCTGCGCGAGGGCTGGCCGGCGGTGCAGATCCTGGTGAAGAGCGCGGCCAACGCCGTGCTGCTCGACGAGCTGCGCGCCGGCGAGCTCGACATCGTGGTCGGTCGCATGAGCGACCCGCGCCTCATGGGCGGCCTGAGCTTCGAGCTGCTGCACACCGAGCCGCTGGTGTTCGCCGTGCGCGCTGGCCATCCACTCGCGCTCAAGCCGGCGCCGGTGCAGGCGGTGCTCGACTATCCGCTGGTCGTGTACGGCGAGGGCACGATCCCGCGCCACAACACCGAGAGCTTTTTGTCGGCGCGCGGCCTGGCGCTGCCGCGCAATGCCCTGCAGACGCTCGACGTGGCGGTGGCGCGCGCGCTGGTGGGGGTGTCGGACGCGGTGTGGATCACGCCGCTGGGCGCCGCGCGCAGCGAGCTGGCTGACGGCCGCCTGGTGCGGCTACCGATCGACACCACCGGCACCGAGGAGCCGGTCGGCCTCCTGCAGCGCAGCGAGGCCGAGCCGTCGCCGCTGCGTGCCGCGATGGCGGGGCTGCTGCGCGAAGCGGCGAAGGCGCAGGGCGCGTTGCCGGCGCGAAAAGGAACCACCCCGCGCGCGACCGGCTGAGGGTTCGTCAGTCCTTCGTGGCCCGGCGCTGCACGCAGGCCACATAGCCATCGCCGTCCGGCGGACGCCCCGCGCGCTGGCTTTCCCACATCATCTGGCCCAGGCAATCCATCGCCTCGTGGTGCGCATGCAGCAGCGAGCCGCGGCGCGCGGCCAGCAGCTCGACGGCCTGGCGGATGCCGCGCGGCTGGTCGATGGAGCACTGCTCGCTGATCGACAGGTGCATCGACAGATGCAGGAACGGGTTCTCGCGGCCGTTCGATCCGTCGTAGACCCGCGCCACGGCCGCGTCGGCGTCGATCAGGTCCTCGTGGTACTCGGGGTGCTCGTCGATCCAGCCGGCCGCGATGGTCTCCAGCGGCTCCATCGGCAGGCCCTGCCGGTGCTTGGCGTACACGTCGCAGAAGAAGCGGCGCACGTCTTCCTGGGAGGGATTGAACATATATAGAAGAGAGAAGAAGGAAAAGAGAAAAAGCGGGTGGCGCGGCGTGGGCGCCAAGGCTGTGGAAAGTGCGCGTGACACGCCCGGCGTTCCGGGTACGAGGCGTTACATCGTTACGTAACGAATCGCGAATTGACCTCCTTACGGGCTGTTTCGGAAGTCGGTGCGTTGCGCGGTTTTCAGAAAAATATCCATACAAATCAATCACTTGAAGCGCCGATGGCGCGGCGTTGGCACGGCGGCGGAAAAGCGGCACGCAAGTTGCCCCTGTAGATGCATCTTTTGTCACAGAGGCTGCCATGACCGCTCCACAAGCATCGACCGTTTCGACCGAAGGGCTCGCCGCCACTGGCGCGCCCGTGGTTCTCGCCCAAGCCACCGTCACGCCGCTCGGCACGCCGGGCATCAGCGCCGGCGCCTCCGCCGCGCCTGCGGCCGTGGCGTCGCCCAGCGTGGGCACATTGTCCAATGCTACGCCCGGCGTTGCAGTGATGCGCGAGGGTGTCCGCATTCCGGTGGACGGCAATCAGACCCTGATGGCCGGCGACCGCGTGATCGTGCCGGACGGCGGCCAGGCCAACGTGCTGTTCCCCGGATCGGCCTCCAACAAGGCGCCGCTGGCCGGCGTCTTCACCGGCGGCACCGATGCGACCATCGGCTCGACCAAGCTGCCCGGCGGCCTCGAACAAGTGAATGTGGACGTCGCCTCGGGCGACCTGCAGGTGACCCCGCCGGACAGCGACGCCGATGCGGCCGCCCTGGCAGTGACCAAGAAGACCGCGGCCGGCAGCGGCATCGGCCTCGGTGAATTCGCGCTGGGCGCCCTGGGCGCCGCGGCGCTGGGTGCTGCACTGAGCGGCGGTGGCGGCGACGGTGGCACCACCGGCTTCCCGCTGTTCGTGGGCGGCCCGGGCGGTGAGTCCGATGCGGACGCTGATTCGGACTCGGACTCGGATTCCGACTCGGACTCTGACAGCGACTCGGATTCGGACAGCGACTCTGACTCGGATTCGGATTCGGATTCGGATTCGGATTCGGATAGCGACTCGGATTCCGATTCGGACTCGGACAGCGATTCGGATTCGGACTCTGACTCTGACTCCGACTCGGACAGCGACTCCGACAGCGATAGCGACTCGGATTCGGACAGCGACTCTGATTCGGACTCTGACTCGGATTCGGACAGCGACTCCGACTCGGATAGCGACTCTGATTCCGACTCGGACAGTGACTCGGATTCAGACTCTGACTCGGACAGCGACTCCGACTCCGACTCTGACTCCGACTCGGACAGCGATTCCGACTCCGACGCAGACGCCGACCACCTCCTCGACCCAGCCGACGGTATCGTGGGTGGCGTGGTCGACGGCCTGGATGACGCGCTCGGCCTTGGTGGCTCGCTGACCCCGGTGGCGGGGGTGGTGGATGACCTGACCGACGTCGTCGACGACGTGCTCGCTCCGCTGCTCGGCGAAGAGTTCCAGGCCAACAACCCGAACCAGCTCGACCCGATCGACGACACCGTCGGCAGCATCACCGACCCGCTCGGCGAAGCGCTCAGCCCGGTGCTCGATCCGCTGCTCGGTGCCGGCGCCGCCGGTGCCATCCTGGACGGCCTGCTCGGCCAGGTCGACTACGTGACCGACGCGCTCAACAACGGGCTCGAGAACCTCGTCGGCGACAACGGCATCGTCAGCGGCCTCACCGACGCCCTCGGCCTGGGCGGCGTCACCGACCAGCTGCTGGGCGACGACGGCGCGCTCGGCGGCCTGCTCGAGAACGTGCTCGGCGAAGGCAGCCTCGTGGCTGGCGTGCTGGCCGAAGACGGCCTGGTCGGTGGCCTGCTGGCACCGGACGGCCTGGTCGGCGGCCTGCTGGGTGAAGACACCGCCGTCGGCGGCCTGCTCGACACCGTGCTCGGCGAAGACGGCCTGGTCGGCGGCCTGCTCGGCGACGGCGCCCTTGGCAACCTCACCGGCGGCCTGCTCGGTGCAGAGGGCCTGCTGGGTGGCCTGCTCGGCGACGACAGCGCCCTGGGCGGCCTGCTGGGTGACGACGGCCTCGTGGGCGGCCTGCTCGGTGGAGACGGCGCACTGGCCGGCCTGGCCGGTTCGGAAGGCCTCACCGGCGAACTGCTCGGCCAGGGCGGCCTCATCGACAACCTGCTTGGCCAGGACGGCGCGATCTCCGGCCTGCTCGCCGACAGCCCGCTGGGCGGCCTGCTTGGCGGCGACGACGGCCTGCTGGGCGGCCTGCTCGGCGGTGTCATCGGCGAAGGCGGCCCCATCGGCGGCCTGCTCGGCAACGACGGCCTGGTCGGCGGCCTGCTGAGCGACGACGGCTTGCTGGGCGGTGTGCTCGGCAGCGACGGCCCGTTGGGCGGCCTGCTGGGTGACGACGGCCTGGTCGGTGGCCTGCTCGGCGATGCCGGCCCCATCGGCGGTCTGCTCGGCGGCGACGGCGTGCTGGGCGGCGTGCTCGGCGACAACGGCCTGGTCGGCGGTCTGCTCGGCGGCACCGGCCCCATCGGTGGCCTGCTCGGCGACGACGGCCTGCTCGGTGGCCTGCTGGGCGATAACGGCCCGCTGGGTGGCCTGCTCGGCGGCGACGGCGTCGGCGGCCTGCTCGGACCGGACGGCGTGGTCGGTGGCCTGCTGGGCGAAGACGGCCCCGTGGGCGGCCTGCTCGGTGAAGAAGGCCTCGTCGGCGGTCTGCTGGGCGGCGTGCTCGGCGGCATCGGCGGTGGCGGCACCCCCGGCACCGGCGCGGCCCTGCTCGACCCGGCCGACAGCGTGGTGGCCGGCCTGGTGAACGGCCTGAACAACGGCGTGCTCGGCGACCTCGGCCTGGGCGACGTGCTGGCCCCGGTCTCGCAACTGACCGACAGCCTGACCGACACGGTCGACGGCCTGCTGGCCCCGGTGCTCGGTTCCAGCTTCACGCCGAACGACCCGAACGTGCTCGACCCGGCCGACAGCCTCGTCGACGACGTGACGGACGGCGTGGGCGGCCTGGTCAGCCCGGTGGTCGACCAACTGCTCGGCGCCGGCGCGACGAACGGCCTGCTGAACGCGGTGGACACGCAGGTCGACTTCGTGACCGACGGCGTGGCCAACCTGATCGGTGGCGATGGCCTGCTGGGTGGCGTGCTGGGTGGCGACGGCGGCCTGCTGGGCGGTGTCCTCGGCGGCGACGGTGGCCTGCTCGGCGGCGTGCTGGGTGATGACGGCCTGCTGGGCGGCTTGCTCGGCGGCGAAGGCGGTCTGCTCGGTGGCGTGCTCGGCGAGGGCGGCCTCCTGGGTGGTGTCCTCGGCGGCGAAGGTGGTCTGCTCGGTGGCGTGCTGGGCGACGACGGCCTGCTGGGCGGCTTGCTCGGCGGCGAAGGCGGTCTGCTCGGTGGCGTCCTCGGCGGTGACGGTGGTCTGCTCGGCGGTGTGCTGGGTGACGACGGCCTCCTGGGCGGCGTCCTCGGTGGCGACGGCGGTCTGCTCGGCGGCGTGCTGGGTGACGACGGCCTTCTGGGTGGCGTCCTCGGTGGCGACGGCGGCCTGCTCGGCGGCATCCTCGGCGACGACGGCCTTCTGGGTGGTGTCCTCGGCGGCGACGGTGGTCTGCTCGGCGGTGTGCTGGGTGATGACGGCCTCCTGGGTGGCGTCCTCGGCGGTGACGGCGGCTTGCTCGGCGGCATCCTCGGCGACGACGGCCTGCTGGGCGGTGTCCTCGGTGGCGTGACCGGCGGCGACGCTGGCGGCCTGCTCGACGGCATCCTCGGCGACGACGGCCTGCTCGGTGGTGTCCTCGGCGGCGTGACCGGCGGCGACGCCGGCGGCCTGCTCGACGGCATCCTCGGCGACGACGGCCTGCTGGGCGGTGTCCTCGGCGGTGTGACCGGTGGCGACGCCGGTGGCCTGCTCGACGGCGTCCTCGGTGACGACGGCCTGCTGGGCGGTGTCCTCGGCGGCGTGACCGGTGGTGACGCCGGCGGCCTGCTCGACGGCGTGCTGGGCGATGACGGCCTGCTCGGTGGTGTCCTCGGCGGTGACGGCGGCCTCCTGGGCGGCGTGCTCGGCGGCGGCGAAGGCGGTCTGCTCGGCGGCGTCCTCGGTGACGACGGCCTGGTCGGCAGCCTGCTCGGTGCCGATGGCCTCGTGGGCGGCCTGCTCGGTGGCCTGACGGGTGGCGCCGAACCGGTGGCCGGCATCCTGGAACCGGTGACGAGCATCCTCGACGGCTCGGCCGGCTCGGTGGTCTCGACGGTGGTCGAAACCGTGACCAACGCAGTCGAACCGGTGACCGACATCCTCGCCGGCACCCCGGCAGCCCCGGTGGCCGCGGTCGTGACCGGTGTGCTGGACACCGTCGAACACACGGTGGCCCCGGTGCTCGACAACGTGCTCACCCCGATCACCAGCCTGCTCGACCAGAGCCCGGCCGGCGGTGCCCTGGCACCCGTGACGAACATCCTGCACGGCCTGCTGGGCTGATCCAAGGACACGAAGAAGGAGGAAGGGAAACCTCGATAGCAAGCAGACAGGGACGGGCCGTCAGCGGCCCGTCCCGCGAAAGGACCGTCATGAACAAGAATTTCCGGATACTGGCCCTCGTGGCAATGGGCGCAAGCCTCGCTGCCTGCGGTGTGCCGCCCAAGGGCGGTCGCGACGACGCGACCTACTACTACTCCAACAAGAGCGTGCGCGAAGTGCCCAAGGTGGAGCCGGCACCTCCGCCGCCGCCGCCGAATACACCGGCCAAGATCGTCTACTTCGACTTCGACCGGTACGACGTCAGGACGGGCGACCGCAGCATCGTCGAGGCGCACGCGGGCTACATGCGCAACCGGCCGGCGAGCCGGGTCGTGATCGAAGGCCACACCGACCTGCGCGGCGGCCGCGAGTACAACCTCGCGCTCGGCCAGCGCCGCGCCGAGGCCGTGCAGCGCATGCTCACGCAGATGGGCGTGCCGGGCGAACGCATCGAAGCCGTCAGCTGGGGCATTGAAAAGCCCGCATCGCTTGCCACCACCGAGGAGGGCCATCAGCTCAATCGTCGCGCCGAGTTCAGCTACCGCTGAATCGGGAGCACGCGATGATTTCACGGGCGGTTTCCGGTCCGCGATCACGTCATTCAAGCGAGAGCAGATGACGGACGCGACCGGCCTTCGCCCGCATTCGACCGGGGCCGAATGATGTCCTTCTCAGACCAGCTCCACGCCTGCCACGAGCGCCTGGTGTCCGTGTGCGCGGCGTTGCCTGCCCCGTACCCGGCCTTCACGCTCTTCTTCTCGGTGAGCGACGGCTCCCAGCGTGCGCACGTCGTGCATGCGCGGGCCGACGACTTCGAGACCGCCTGGCGCGAAGGCGCCGACCTCGTCGAGCGATGGGTGCGCGAGCGCGGCATCGTCTCGCCCTGGCTGCGCATCGACTGGGTCGAGGGCGCCAGTCCCATGGACTGGACGCAGTTCAAGACCCAGCTCACCGCGGTCAAGCGCAACTACTTCCGGCTCGGCCTGGCCTTCGACCAGGACTTCGGCTTCGCCTTCACCGAGCAGGAACTCAACGCCAACGCCATGCTGTGCGGCGATTCGACCATCGCGCATTCGGTGGTGAACGTGCGCAACTTCGACGTCTATGCGCAGGCGCGCTTCGAGCGCACGCTGCCGCTGGAAGAGTCGTCGGAGCGCACCGTGTACCTGCTGGCCACGGTCGGCGTGTTCTGCCAGCCCGACGGCGTGGTGCACAAGCTCGTGGGCACGGGGCTCGACGCGGGCCGCCGCCAGCTGCCGGCGCTCAACCCGCAGGCCGTGCTCGAGCTGGTGCGCAGCGGCTCGTCGTACCTGGCGCGCCAGATGCAAAGCGACGGCCTGTTCGTGTACGGCTACTTCCCGTGCTTCGACCGCCGCATCCCGACCTACGACGCGATGCGCCACGCGGGCACCGTGCACGCCATGCTCGAGGCCTGGGAGCTCACGCGCGACGACACGCTGCGCGCGGCCATCGACCGCGCCATCGACCACCTCACCGACGCGCTGATCCGCGACTACACGCTGCCCGACGGCCGAGAGGTGGCCTACCTGGTCGACACCGGCGGTGAGATCCGCCTGGGCGGCAATGCGGCCTGCGTGCGCATGTTCGTGCGCTACTGCGAGCTGATGGAAACGCGCCACTGGCTGCCGCTGCTGGAGAAGCTCGCGCTGGGCATCGTGGCGCTGCAGGACCCGGCCAGCGGGCGCTTCGACCACGTGCTGCACGCGGCCGACCTGTCGCTCAAGCAGGCCTCGCGCGTCATCTTCTACGACGGCGAAGCGGCCTTCGGCCTCATGCGCCTGTACGGCCTCACGCGCGATCCGCGCTGGCTGGCCGCGGTCGAGAAGGCCTTCGACCACTTCATTGCGAGCCAGCACTGGCAGTCGCACGACCACTGGCTCAGCGGCTGCGTGAACGAGCTCACGCAGTGGAGCCCGCAGGAGCGCTACTTCCGCTTCGGGCTGCAGAACGTGGCGGGCTACCTGGACTTCGTGCTCGACCGCAAGACCACCTTTCCCACGCTGCTCAGCCTCATGCTGGCGGCGCAGCAGATGCTGCAGCGGCTGGAGAGCATGCCCGCCATGCGGCACCTGCTCGACGAGCTGGACACCGAGAAGTTCTACCGCGCGCTCGACTACCGCGCGCACTACCTGCTCAACGGCTTCTTCTGGCCCGAGATGGCGATGTACTTCCGCCGGCCGTCCACGGTCGTCGGTGCCTTCTTCGTGCGGCATCACTCGTTCCGCGTGCGCATCGACGACGTCGAGCAGTACGTGACGGGCTTCGCGGCCTACCACCGCTACCTGCTCGACCGGCGCAGCCAGCCCGGCGGCGCCGGCCCCGGGGGCGGCGGTGGCGGCGTGCGCGACGATGGCGCGGTCTGGACGGCCAGCGAGATGGCGCGCGTGACCGGTGGCGAATGGGTGGTCAAGCCCGAGGACGGCTGGCGCGCCACCGGCGTGACCCAGCGCACCTTCATGCGCAAGGGCCGCGTCGTGTTCGAACACCAGGCCCGGCCCTCGAAGACGCCGCTGGCCGCTGTCACGCTCAAGGGCGTGCTGCAGCCGGCCGCGGCCGTGCTGTGCACCGACCCCAAGCCGCACCTGGACAAGCGCGTGCCCGTGCTGCAGGTGGCCAACGTGCTGCAGGCCGTGCTCGAGCTGGGCGACCACGCACGCACCGAGTTCACCGGCCGCGTGTGCGGCGTGCTCGGCAGCGGCGCGGGCAGCAGCACCGTGGCCGCCATGCTGGCCGGCGCGCTCACCGTGTGGGGCGAGGTGGCGCAGCCCGAAGGCAACATCAGCCTGCCGTCGGGCATCGCGTGGAACCTCACCTGCATGCCGCGCCATGCCGCCTACTGGGTGCTCGAGATGGGGACCTCGCACATGCCGGCCTCGGCGCAGCTGATGCGGCCCTCGCTCATCGTGGTGACGGGGCTGTCGGCCGCATCGCAGAAGCACCGCGGCCCGTCGGAGGCCGCCGCGCGGCTCGATTGCCGCATGTTCCAGGCCATGGCCGCGGGCGACCGCGTGGTGCTCAACCGCGACATGCCCGAGTTCGCCACCTTCGCCGAAGCCGCGATGGCGCACCAGCTGCAGATCGTGACCTACGGCGAGCACAAGGACGCCGACGTGCGCCTGCTCGCCTTCGACCACGGCGAGGTGCAGGCCGAGGTGGCCGGCGAGCCCTTCCAGCTGCGCCTGAATGCGCCGGGCCGCCACATGGGCGCCAGCGCCGTGGCCGCGCTGGCCGCGCTGCAGGCGCTGCGCCTGCCGCTGGCCGCGGCGGTCGAACCCTTTGCGCACTTCGAGCCGCCGGGCGGACGCGGTGCGCTGCACACCATTCACATCGGCGGCGGAAGCTTCAAGCTGATCGATGAAACCTACGACGCCAACCCGAGTTCGATGCGGGCGGCGCTTGAGTTGCTGTCACAAGCCCCCTGCGAGCCTGCGCGCCGGGTGGCCATCCTGGGCGACATGCAGGAGCTGGGGCCCGCGGCGCAACGCCATCACCTCGATCTGGAGGCCGAGTTGCTGGCGTCGCAACCTGACCGCGTGCTCCTGTGCGGACCTTTGATGCGGGCGCTTCACACGCGCATCCGCACCAAGGTCCGCTCCCATTGGTTTGTCGATGTGTCCGACCTCTCCACCGCACTCGGCGGGCTGCTGCAACCAGGCGACTGGGTGCTGGCGAAAAGCTCCGCGGGTGTCGGTCTTTCCCGGCTGGCCCGGGTCCTGAAAGCACTGCCATGAGATGGAACGCACTGGTCCACATCCCCTATGAATCCGAACGCGAGGTACCCCCGCGGCGCTGGTGGCTGGGCTGGCTGCAGCTGCTGTGCGCCTGGGTGCTGCTGATGCTGCTGTGCGCCAACATCGCCCTCGTTTTTGCCGAAGGCCTGCCGGGCTCATCCGGCCGCACCGCGACCCACAGCCATACCCACAAAACGATGAATTGCACGCTCAGGGAAAACGCCGCGCCGCAAGGAACGCGCGGTACGGAAACGACCGGTCCGGCGCAGGTTCGCACCCACCGATGCTGAGAGGCGTCAGAGGCGAATTTTTGCCTTGTAACAGTCGGGTAACAGTTGATAATGATGCAGGCGTCGTTGCCCGACGGATCGGTCTTTTTCCATGATCAAGTTCCTCTTGCCCAGCCAGCTGGTTGCCGACAGGCCGGAAGTCCCCGGCGCCAGTCCGTATGCCGGTGCGCTGAACGATGCGTTTCGCGCGGCCTACCCGCTCGTCAAGAGCGCGGCCTGGCTGTCGCTGCCGATCAGCCTGTTCGGGCTGCTGCCTTCGATCTTCCTGCTGCAGGTGTATGACCGCGTGCTCTCGCGCAGCGGCGTCTCCACGCTCGCCGCGCTGGTGAGCGGCATCCTGTTCTTCCTGTGCATCGAGTTCTGGTTGCGCACGCGGCGCTCGCGCCTGCTGCGCAACGCGGGCGCCACCGTCGACCACGGCGTGTCGGGCGCGCTGCTGCACTCCATGCTCGGGCGCCCGCTGCGCGCGCTCGAGGCGCGGCCGGCTTCGTCCTGGCAGCTGTTCTTTCGCGACGTGGGCGCGGTGCGCGGCACCGTCACCGGCGGGCTCGCGCAATCGATCTTCGACCTGCCGATGGCGATCTTCGCGCTGATCGTGATCGGCATCGTCGCGCTGCCGGTGCTGCCCGTGGTGGCGGCCTTCCTGGCCATCATGGCGTTCCTGGCCTGGTGGTGGGCCGACGAAGTGCGCGCCGGCCGCGTCGAAGAAGTGCTGCGCGGGCGCGGGCTCGATCGCATCACCTCCGAAATCTGCCATGCGCGCGAGACGCTCAAGGCGCAGTCGAACGACGGCCCGACCATCGAGGTCTGGCAGCAGACCTACAACGCCTGGCTCAGCGAGAGCTTCGGCAAGAACGGCCAGATCGAAACCGCGCGCGACGGCACCACCGTGTTGCTCACCGTGTTCTCGGTGATCGTCGTCACCGTCGGCGCCATCGCCGTCATGCAGCAGTGGATGACGGTGGGCGGCCTCGTCGCCTCCAACATGCTCGCGCTGAAGGCGCTGCAGCCGGTGGCCGGGCTGGTGTCGAACTGGCGCGCGCTGGCCACCGCCAAGGAAGCCGCCAAGCGCCTGGAAACCGTGCTCGGCGAGCCGGTCGAGAAGGCGCCCACCGGCATGGCGCTGCCGCAGCCGCTGGGCCGCGTCACGCTGAAAGACGTGAGCTTCAGCTTCACCGAAGACGCACCGCAGCCCGTGCTCGAAAACGTCGACCTCGACATCGGCCCCGGCGGCCTGCACGTGATCGTCGGGCGCAACGGCGCGGGCAAGTCGACGCTGGTGAAGCTGCTGTCGGGCCTGTACACGCCCACGCACGGCGTGGTGAGCATCGGCGAGTACGACCTGTCGCAGTTCGGCCGCGAAGAGCTGTCGCGCTGGATCAGTTATCTCTCGCAAGAGGTGTACTGGTTTGGTGGCCCGCTGGTCGACACCATGCGCCGCGGCGCGCCGGGCCAGAGCGACGAGCAGATCGTCGCGGCCTGCAAGCTCTCGGGCGCGCACGACTTCATCTCGCGCCTGCCCGACGGTTATCGCACCGTGGTGGGCGAGGGCGGCACCGGCTTCTCGGTGGGCGAGCGGCGCAAGCTCGCGCTGGCCATGAGCTTCCTGCGCAAGCCCTCGGTACTGGTGCTCGACGAGCCCAGCAACGACCTCGACTTTCAAAGCGAGCGCAACCTGCTCGCGACCATGCTCGCGGTGGCCAAGGTGCGCACCGTGGTCGTGGTCACGCACTCGCTGCGCATCGTGTCGGCGGCCACCGCCGTCTATCACGTCACCGGCCAGGGCAACGTGGAAATCGGCTCCGCCGCCGTCATGGTGCCCAAGCTCTTCGGCGTGAAGAAGCCGCTGGTGGCGCTGGGCGACAGCACCGACGACGGCAGCGGCAGCAGCAACAACAATGCAGGCGTCCCGGCCGCCTCGCGCTCGATGGCGTGAGCAAGCAGGCCACGCGATGCGTGATTCGTGGTTGCCACGGATCGACCGACTGACAGACAGAGACAGGGGAACGGGATTTTGAAACCAGACTTGCCGCAGGTGCTTCAGGGCGAGAGCGAGAAACAGGCGGCGCAGACCACGCCGCAAGGCCGGCGGCGCCAGTGGATCATCGGCGGCGCGGTCGCGGTGCTGGCGGTTGTGGGGCTCGGCTTTCCGATGGAAACCGTGGTCGTCGCACCGGGCCGCGTGATCCCCTCCGACCGCGTGAAGTCGATCCAGCATCTGGAAGGCGGCATCGTCAGCAACGTGCTCGTGAAAGAAGGCGACAAGGTCAAGCAGGGCCAGTCGCTGGTCGAGATCGACCTGGGCGGCAGCGGCCTGAACTTCGAGGAGCTCACCGCACGCTATGCCGCCACGCAGGCCACACGCGTGCGGCTCATTGCCGAGAGCCGCGGCCAGCCGCTCAAGCGTGATTCGTTCGATGCCGACATCGACGAAGCCGTGCTCGAAGGCGAGGTCGGTGCCTATCAGGCGCGCGCGCTCGAACAGCGCGGCGTCATGGCCGGCGCCGTGTCGGGCCTGGAGCAGGCGCGCAGCAAGCAGCTCGAACAGCAAGCCAAGGCCAAGGGCCTGAACGACCGGCTCGCGCTGATGCAGAAAGAGCAGGAGATCTCCGAACAGCTGTTGAGCGAAAAACTCGTCGGCCAGGTCGAGGTGCTCGAGAAGCGCCGCCAGGCCGAAGCCGTGCGCAGCGAACTCGCCGTGGCGCGCCAGGGCGTGATCTCGGCGCAGGCCGCCATCACCGAGGCGCAGGCCAAGATGGCCGAGGCCGAGGGCCGCTTTCGCCGCCGCGCATCGGATGAACTCGCCACCGTCGAGCGCCAGTTCGCGAGCCTGAGCGAAGACCTCGCGCGCGCCCGCACCCAGCGCTCGCGCACGGTGGTGAAGGCGCCGGCCGACGGCATCGTGAAGGGCCTGCGCAGCTCCAGCGCCGGCTGGGTCGTGAAGCCCGGCGAATCCATCCTGGAGGTGGTGCCCGACGAGGACGAGATCATGGTCGAGGCGCGCCTCAACCCGAACGACCGCGGCTTTGTCGAAGTGGGGCAGGAGGCGCGCGTGAAGATCACCGCCTACGACTACCTGCGCTACGGCGCCGTCGACGGCAAGGTCAAGCTCGTGGCGGCCGACGCCGACCGCGACGCCGCCATTGCCAGCGGCGCGCCGTACTACCGGCTGCTCATCAGCATGTCGCAGTCGCACGTGGGGCGGCCGGAAAACCGCGTCACCGCCGGCATGGAGTCCGAAGTCGACCTGCGCGTGGGGACCGATCCCTTCATCTGGTACATCCTGCGGCCTGTGCTCAAACTGCGGCGCGAAGCCTTCCGCGAACCATGAGCAAGCCCGTGTTGCCGGGCCGGCGCGCGCGCATCGCCCCGGGTGTGCTTTGCGCGACCTTGTGCGTCAGCATGGCGCTGCCGCCCACCGCGTATGCCCAACCGTCGCCGGAGCAGGAGGGGCCGCCCGCGGCGCTGGCACTGTCGCGCCGCCTGTCGCCACCGTCCCTCGGCGCCGCGAGCTACGCGCAGCGCGTGAAGCAGGCGCTCATCGCGCTGTCGCAGGAATACCCCGAAGTGCTGACCGCGCAGGCGGCGGCCAACACCAGCAGCTTCGGCGTCGACGCGGCCCGCATGGCGCGCTACCCGCGCTTCAAGGTCGGCACGTCGTCGGGCACCTACAGCAGCGGCGCCAAGGACGCGAAGAGCGAGAACTACACCGTGCTCACCGCCGAAGCGCGCGTGAGCCTGATCGATGGCGGCGCCATGAGCGCGGCGCAGCGCGCCGCCGAATTCGGCAACCAGGCCGACGACGAGGCCGTTACCACCACGTCGCAGAAAGTGGTGCTCGACGCGCTCACCGCCTACCTGCAGGTGCAGCGCTTCGACCTGAAAAAGCAGATCGCACACCGCGCCACCGAAGTCGTGGCCGACCTGTCGAAGGCCGAGGCGCGCCGCGTGGCGCTCGGCGTGAGCGGCGACAACGACCTCAACATGGCCGCCTCGCGCCGTGCCCTCGTCGCCGCGCGCGAGTCCGACTTCGAGGCCCAGCGCGACGAGGCGCTGGCCAAGTTCCGCAACTACTTCAAGTTCTCGCCCGCGCCCGAATCGCTGCCCGTGCTCGCCGCGCCGGCGCACTGGCGCATCGGCTCGCAGGAAGAAGCGCTGCGCCGCGCCGAAGCGCGCAGCACCGAACTGGCCGAAGCCCAGGGCCGTGTGGCGCGTGCGCGTGCGCTGGTCGACCAGACCGAAGCCAGCCTGTACCCCACGCTCGACGCCGTCGTCGTGAAGAGCAAGGACCCGCGCGGCGTGTCGCCGCAAGACCCGACGCGCGCGGCGTTCGAACTCAACTGGAACTTCGGCAACGGCTTCGACCGCCAGCTCAAGCTCAAGGGCGCCCTGGCCGAAGTGGCGAACCAGGAAGCCAAGATGGAGGGCGTGAAGCTCAACCTGATGGAGCTCACCGCGTCGTCGTGGTCCCGCACCGTGGCCGGCCGCGAACGCGAGCGCCAGTTGATGGAAGCCGTCAGCACCTCGGGCCAGGCCTTCCGCGGCCGCCGCCGCCTCATGGAATTCGGCCGCGAGACCCTGCCCCAGGTGCTCGATGCCCAGCTCGACTACTACACCCTGCTGTTCGACTACATCGACGGCGTGTTCGACCTGCGCATTTCGGAGCTGCGCCTGGCGCGCACCACCGGCGAACTGCGCATCGACCCCATCGGCGCCAACAACTGGATCGACCGCATCTTCGGCCCCCCGAGCCGGAACGTCCTGACCGAAGACGGCCTGCTGGGCGCGCTGTGCATCTCGAGCAACACGACCTGCGCGAGCGAACCGTTGGTCGACCGCGCACCGGGCGCATCGATTGCGAACCCGCCGCTGCGCCGGTCAACGCGCCTCGGAACTCAATAGTCTTCAGCGGCAAGCGCAGCGAAGCCCCTTCGCGAAACACCACGGAACCGGCTTTGCCGGGCCGTAGGTGTTGCCCCCGGTAGGGGGAAGGAGAAGCGGACACGAAGTGCCGCGCAGCCTGGGGGCGAGCTAAGTTTCTTCGGGGATGCCGGGCTCGCCGTCGAGGATCTGGTACTTGCGCATCTTTTCCCACAGCACCTTGCGGCTGATGCCCAGGTGCTGTGCGGTGTCCTGGCGCTTCCAGTCGTTGATCTCGAGCGCCGCGATGATGCGGTTGCGCTCGCTGCTGTTCCAGCCCTTGCGATCGCCATTCGCGTCGAGCGGGACCCCCGTGCCATTGCGGTCGGTGGCCAGCGCAGCGGGCGCTGGCGTGCCGCGCGTGAGCGCGATCGCGCGCTGGATCAGGTTCTGGTCCCAGCTGTGCAACTGCCGCGCGATCACGCCCACGCGCTCCGCCAGATTGCGCAGCTGCCGCACGTTGCCGGGGAAGTAGGTTTCGGCCACCGCATCGCTGAGCCAGTGCGGCGTTTCACCCAAGGCTTCGAGCTCGTCGCCGAGCACGTTCGCCAGCAGCGCCTTGAAGATCGCGATCTTGTCGATCTCGCCGCGCTCTTCGAGGCTCGGCACATGCAGCTCGATGACCGCGAGCCGGTAGAACAGGTCGGCCCGAAACTCGCCGCTCGCCACCATCTCGCGCAGGTTGCGGTTCGTCGCCGCCACGAGCCGGAAGTCGACACGGATCGGCGACGTTGCACCCAGCCGCGTGACCGCGCTGTCTTCGAGCACGCGCAGCAGCTTGACCTGCTGATAGCGCGGCAAGTCACCGATCTCGTCGAGGAACAACGTGCCGCCCGTGGCCTGCTCGAAGTACCCGCGGTGCGCATGCACGGCACCGGTGAACGAGCCCTTCGTGTGGCCGAAGAACAGCGACTCGAACAGTCCGTCGGGAATCGCCCCGCAGTTCACCGCCACGAACGCGCCCTTGCCGTACTGCTGGTGCCCGATGTGAAGCTGCTGCGCGATGCGCTCCTTGCCCACGCCGGTCTCGCCGCGCACCAGCACCGGATGGTTGCAGTCCGCAAAGGCGCCCACTTCGGCGAGCAGCCCTTTCATCGCATCGGAATGCGCCACCAGCACGTCGGGCGCCTGCGGCGCGACATCGCGCGCACGCAGCTGGCGCACCAGCTTGGCCACCATCGTGCGCAGCTCGGCACAGGTGAAGTCGTAGGGCAGGACGTGCAGGTACTCGGGCGGATACGTGCGCGAATCGCGCTCGCGCGAGGCCGCAGCGACCCAGATCACGGGCATGCCTTGCAGCAGCTCGGTCGCATGCGGAAGCCCGCCGCCGTCGATCACGGTGACACTGATGATCGCGACGGAAGGGCGCAGCGCGACACCGCGGTCCTGCTGGGGAGGCGGCAGGCCATCGGCCCGGATGACTTCCACGTCGAAGCTCGCCATGCACCGCGCAATGCGGTCGAGGATGTCGGCTTTGCCTTCCCAGACAAAGAGGTCGAGTTCGTCGAAGTTGGAGGCAGGGGAATTCATCGAGGGCAGGTGCGCCTGGATACGGGCTTCACGGTAAAAAATGAAGAAGTGGCGCTAGTAGACGAGTTGCGCGTTGTTGCAACGCAGGGCTTGCAGCTTGACGTCTACCTCTCCAAGGTGGACGCCGAGAAGGTTGCGAAGCAGTGGCGTCAGAACATCTTTTCCAATAGCGTCGAGTATGGGTTGAAGAAGGCCCGTCAATACAGCGAGGGCATTCGAGACACCGCCACTCAAGTTTGAATTGCTTTTCTTTTCGAGCGTGTTCTTGATGAGCTTCACGCACCCGTCATTGGATGTGGCGGGACCGAGCACCCTGAAGGTGCACCCATCGCCTGTGAGCAGAGTGCCGACTGCACCGAGCAGGTCTCCGAGCCCATTCAGTAAGCCAGTAAGAAGGCCGCTTTGAGTAGCGTTCGAATCGATGAAGTCACGCGCGTTCTTCAGTCGGAGACTACGACAAGCATCTGTGTCTGCTGTGCACCCGGCACCACCCGCAGGCACTGATTTCCCGGTGTCAGTCCAGATCTGGTTTGCGAGGTTCGCTATATCCGTAGGGCTGGGAGAGCCGGAGCCAGAAGTGCCCGAGAAAAGCAGCGTCGTGATCGTGTTGACAAGATTGTTGACGGTGGCGCCCAAGGCGAGTTCGTTACCTACGGTGCCGGTTTCTCCTTCGGCGAGGTTGACAGTGGCAGGCTGCGTGATGGGAAGTCCGTTCACTGGTGCGCTGGTGTCGGCCCGAAGAAGTCCAAGGATGTTGACGAGTTCTGTGTTCTTGAGAAAAGCCGTGCAGGCGTCCTTCTTCGAAAACAAGAGTTGATCGAAGCAGGCTTTGTGCTTTGGGTCGGTCGGTGCTAGCGAGCAGTCTTGCGAGCCCGATGCGTTAGCAATTCTCCCGATGCATCCGTTGATGATCGCGCCCTCGACGTTGATCGATGCACGTTGCTGTCCCGTTGACGATCGCAGGTCTTGTGTGCACAGGCCAGTGAGTGTTCCCTTTGCCGCGATCAGGTCGAGGACGATTGGCAAGTTGAGTTTCAGCAAGGCTGCGATCAAGCCTTCGGTGCGAACTTGGAGGAACGTGCGAATCTGTGCGGTATAGGCAGTTACACCTCTGATTCCAATCCCGATAGAAGGTGCTTCTACGATGCCGACCTTGCTTGTGACGGATAGCAATCCAAGGAGGGAGATGTTCAAGCTGGGTATGTCGACTGCATGGCCGTTCGCAGCGACTCCGACAGCTGTCTTGATCAAGTCAAGCACATTGATATTCGCATCCAGGGCAGAGTTGGCGGTCAGAGTGGTGATATGCGAAAAGAGGCCAGCGGGGCTACCAGTGGACCCAAGACGCAAGTCGAGATCCGTGACATTCAACTTCGCCTTCAGCGCCGATACCAGTGCTGCGTTGACGGCCACGAGATCGGAGCGTCCGGCCGCCTTAACGATAGCGTCAAGGACTGCGCCAAGCGTGACCTGCGCATCGAGCAGATCATTGAGCCCGCCGACAGTGATGTTCGCGTCTGCGCAGGTGTCGAGTTTGCACAGCAGACCACCAGGCGTGATCGAGACATTGGCGAGCCCCTCGTAGCTGGCCACCGTGGTCCCTTCGAGATCAAGCCCGATGCTCTTGAGCAGTGCGCCCAGCGTTGAATCGGTGCTCACGCGCAGCAGCCGGGAGCCTACAGAAAAGACGGCAGAAGGGTCGGCCTTGGTCGCCACCGCCTGGACCGCGATGCTGCGGGACTGATTGCCCGGAATTTTAGGGAGGAGCAGCGAGGGCGTCCGCTGAATCGAAATTCGTACTGCGTTGAGTGGAAGAGAGCCCGCCGCGAAATGCGTGGGGGCTGGAAAGTTTCCGGGATCCCATCGCCCGCAGGTGATATCTGTGGCTTCGAGTTGAAAACCAGTAGGCAGATTCTGCGTGGCATTTGCCATCGCTGCGGTTGCGGCGCTGGTACAGGTATCCGGCGTGATCGCTTGGACGCCGGCCAGTGCGGCCAAGTCGGCAGTCTTTTGGAGCTCTCGCTTCAGATAGAAGAGGTAGCCCAATTCGGTGCCGATCAGCGTAATGATCACCAAGCTCAATGCAATGGCTGTATTGACTAGGATGGACCCTCGGGTTCGTCCCATTCCCAGATGCACCCCCGAGGTTCGGTGCGCGGAGCCGTGCGAAGTGCTTCCATGAGTCAAATTCATTCAAGGCTCCTCAGGAAGATTGAAGCGCGGCGGCGGCTCGGCTTGTCAGTTTTTCAGGAGACCTACCGATGAGGGGCAATGAGGGCAGCAATCTGCTGTTGCTGTCATAGGGAAAAATCACAACGACAGTGGCCTGTGCAGGCGGTATGCCCGTTGGGCTTCCCGCTTGCTTGCTGATGCGCACATCGACCTTCTGTTCGATCCAACTGCGAGAGACTGTCGGTGCGATCATGGAGGTGTTCAAGGAGTTGAAGACCACCGCTTGGATTCGAGCGTCGTTCTCGACGAGAGGGGGGAAAGGAGGAAGCATCGATATGGCGCGAGCGCCATCTTCTGCGGCGCGCGTGACCACTTGCTGTGTGTAAAGGGCCGAGCCGAATGTGGCGACACCGTAAAGTACAAGAAAAAGAAAGCTGAAAATTAAGGCGAACTCGATGGCTGCTACGCCGCGCTGGCAACTCGCGCATGCGCGTCGAGAAGGGGCATGAGAATTTCTCACAGCGTCCCTCCCTCTAAAAGCATACTGGCCTTGCCTACAAGAACATCAGGGATGGCAAAGTTGGCCAGTGGTGGCAGTACTTGCTTCATACCGCTCACCGTCACAGTCACCGTGACTTGACATCTCTTTTCCCATGCGATTTGGCACGGTGGATTGAGGCAGATATTGGTCTCGACTTGGCAGATTTGGACATCGACCAATTGGCTGCTTGCTACGGGTAGCCATCCCTTGGTCTGGAAGCGAGCCACGAAATCGGCCTCTGCTTTTCGGCGAGGTAGGTCGACTTGATACCGCAGTGCGGCGCGCGCCCCATCTTCCGCTGCGTTCTGGAGTCCAAATCGAAATGCAAAGAGAATCCCGTAACAGATGATCCCGTAGAGAACTGCGAAGAAAATCAAGAACACAACGGCGAACTCGATCGCATACGCACCGCGCTGTGCACGGAGGGAGGCAAAAGGCCGCGATGTTTTCATGGCACGCGCCTATCTGCCTGCGCCGGCGCCATTGCCGGCGCTGCCGGACTTGACGCTTGAGTTGAAGCGTTCCGGGATCGGGAACTCAAAGCTCTTCAAATAGCGTTCGTAACTGCGCTGCGCGATGCTCCCAGCGATTGGGCGCGGCGTTTTGGACGCTATGTCACCGCTGCGCTGCCAAGCCAGCAGGCCCTGGGTAGCGTCGCCGACTTGCAGCGGAGCGTAGTCTTGCCCTTCGTCGTTGGGAGAGGTCGCATCGCCTGATGGTCCGGCAACTGAAGGAGCTTGCACGTTCGCGGCGATAGGTACTGCAGCCGGCTCTGCCGATGCCGCGCCTTGCGCCAGAACCGCTGGCGAAGAGGCAAGCAGGGCCACAAAGAGGCCGCATGTGGATAGAGCGTGGAGCACGGCATCGCACTCTTTTTTCATGGTGTACCTCTTGAAGTCGGGATCGGAGGGGGCGAAGAGGCGATGGCCTCCGGATTTGCTTGAATGGCGGTGCGTATCCCGGTCAAGTGCGACCGCCGTGAAGTCTTGAGTGCAAGCGGAAGGGTTTCGTCGCGAGCAGCTGATGTCCCCGCGGGTGCGACCAGTGCATGGGGTGCGGCTGCACCATCACGGAGTCGCTGTGCAGCTTCTCTGACCGCCGAACGCGCAGCGGTGGACATGCGATTCGCATCCATCATGGCCGCGGCTTGTTCCTGCTGATTCGTGAGTTCGAGATACAGGGCGAGATTGGCTTGTGCCTGTGTGCTGTCGGGGCGAAGCTGAAGAGCTTGCATCAACGGCAGGCGAGCCTCCTCAATGGAGCCTGCGCGCAGGTGGGCATAGCCAAGATCGCTCAACAGCAGCGCATCAGTCGGTGTGTGGCGCTGGGCCTGCTTCAAAAACTGCACAGCCTCCTGGTAGTTTCCACGCGCACCAGCCAAGAGACCCAGTCCGCGATAACCCGCACCTTCAAGTGCAGTGCCCATCAACCGCTTGTAGGCCGCTTCGCTCTGCGCTGCTTGGCCAGTTTGACGCAAGGCATCGGCGCGCAGGCGAGTGGATTCGGGGGACGTTCCCCAGCGTTGTTCGAGAGCATCGATGTGTGCCAGTGAAGCAAACCACAGGTTCTCTCGCTGCATCTGTTCGACGAGCTTGAGGTAGGTTTCTTTCGTATCGATGGAGTTTCCCGCTTTGGTTTCGGCGACGGCTTCTGCTGCCATACGTTGTTGAGCATCGACGCTGGCAGCGTACTGATCCTTGGGGGTAGTGCACCCGGAAAGCGCAAGGAACATCAGGCAAATCGCAGCGTGTACCGAAAATCGGTTTCGTGCGCTATGGGATTGTTTGCCAAGGAGATTGATGTTTCTCATTTGGAGACTGCTGCCAGTGAACGGAAGATGGCAATGAACCCGGGACCGGCCGTCACGATCACCAAGGCAGGTAGCAACGTGGTCACCATGACGCCAGTCATCTTCACGGTGATTTTTCCGATGCGTTCCTTCATTTCCGAGCGCCGCCTTTCACGCAGCCTTTCGCCGAAGATACGCAAGGGTTCTTGCACCGCTCCCCCATGGCGATCGACCTGCACGAGCAGAGAGACCAAGCCACGCAGATCCTCGTTGCCGTGGAGGGTGGCGAGGCGTTGAAGGGAGTGCTCACGCGTTCGTCCCTGGCTGTATTGGCGGTTGGCGAACGTCAGTTCGTAGCCGAGCACCCGCAGAACATGTGAAAAATCGTCGGCCATGATCTGCAGACTTTGATCGAGGCTCAGACCCACGCCTTGCAGGAGTTTCAAGAGATCGACAAAGAGCGGAAGCTCACGCGATATGCGCTCACGGCGGCCGGCCGCGATTCGACCAAGCACCCACTTTGGGAGCATGAAACCAACCACGAAGGCCCCAGCGAGAACGATCACAAAGGTGCGATCGCTCTGGCTGGTCTTCCAGACGGCGTAGACGATCATTGGAAGGAGGATGGCCAGAGCGAGACGGGTTACCAAGAAGATCAGTTGTGCCCGCTTGGACGCGAGTCCACATTGATCGATAAGTCGTCGGTCTTCGTCTGCGACCAGGGCGCGTCCGATTCGCGAGTCGAGCCAATGAAAGGGAAGCTCGATGTCGGCGCGCGCGGCGGCACCTGGTTCTAAATCGGTTTCGGGAGGAGTCTTCAGATCGATCTGGGTGGTCGTGTCCCGACGGAGGGCGCGGCCGATTACCTGACCGCTGCGGCTGCGGCGACGCTCTGCTGCAATCAATGCACCCGCAGCGACCAGCAAGCCCAGTGCCAGAAACACAATACTGAGGGTAGCGAGATGGGTCGACGTGAGATTCATGCGAGCCTCGCCAATCGATACAGGAAGACGGCGCCCAGTATTTGTAGCCCTGCAGACGAAAAGATCAGTACTCGCCCTGTTCCGTCGTTCCACATGCCCACAAAGTAAGACGGATTGGTCAGGATCAGGAAGGCGCCGACGCCGAGAGGAAGAAGTCCCAAAATCCAGGCTGAGAGGCGTGTTTCGGAAGACATTGCGACCAGTTCATGCTGGGCCTGCTCGCTGTCGCGCATGAAGTTGGCAACTCGCTCCAGGAGGAGGTCGGACCGGCCGCCGTAGCGCACGCTCAGTCCCAGGATCGAGGCCAGCAGGAACATCTCCTCCACACGCACATTGTTCGCCATCTGATGCACCGCGCGGTCAAGATCCACGCCCGCACGTACCAGGACCGCAGCGCGTTCCATGTGTCCTCGCAGTGGGTCCTGTGTCGTGGCGATCGCCAATTGAAAGGCCGCTTGCGTCGAGTTGCCGATGGTGATCAGACGAACCATTGCATCGATGTAAGCGGGCAACTGGCTGATCAATTGACGGCGGACTTTTTGCAGGCGCAACCACGTTGCGAAGGCAGAGGCGACGATGAGAAGAAAGAGCACACCAGCGGCAGCGACCCAACCTCCAAAGACGCCCGCCAGCAAGCACAACACGACGGTGCCGATTGCGGAAAGTGCGGCAACCCGAGGCGGGATGATGCCGTGGAGCCACGCGGGAAGAACGGATTCCAGCGAGAGCTTTCGACTGGCCGGAGTTGCTGCTATCTCGTTCTGAAGCCAGGGATCCGACGTGATGCCAGGAACGAACGCCTCTGCAGGAGGGGCGCGCAGAGATGTCGGCACCTGCGGGGCATTTGCTGTCGCATCAGCGCTGCTCGCCAGAATCTGTTGCTCAAGGTGTCGTTCGGTTGCGCGGCGGCTCTGCCGATTTCTTGCCCACTGCCAAAGCAACAATCCACTCGCCGCTAGCAGCAGCGCAATGCAGATCACGATGAGCAGTGCTTCACGCACGACCTTCTCCACTTTGGGTGCGGGCGAAGGATTGACGGAAGCGCGTGATCTTCGGCGAATGAGGCGCAATGCCCAGTGAGACCCAGCGATCGCGTTCTTCTCCGTCCGGCGACACGACAGGCTCGTAGCGGTAAAGCTCTTGCATTGCCACCACGTTGTCGTTCACGCCTGTGACTTCGCTGAGCGAGATGATGCGCCGCTGCCCGTTGGAGAGCCGGCCGATCTGCACGATGAAATCGATGGCGTTGGCAATCTGGCGACGCAGGCTCACCTCGCTGCCTTGATAGCCGGCGAAGCCGGCGAGCATTTCCAGTCGATACAGGCACTCGCGCGGCGAGCTGGCGTGGATGGTGCCCATGGAACCTTCGTGCCCGGTATTCATGGCCTGCAGCATCTCGATGACTTCGGCGCCGCGCACCTCGCCGACGATGATTCGATCCGGTCGCATCCGCAGGCTGTTGCGCAGCAGGTCGCGAATCGATACAACCCCCGTGCCGTCGAAGCCACCGGGGCGGCTTTCGAGGCGTACCACGTGGCTGGTACTGAGTGAAAGTTCGGCCGTGTCTTCGATGGTGATCACGCGCTCCCGCGCGGGAATGAAGCTTGCCAGGGCATTGAGCAATGATGTCTTGCCGGAGCTGGTTCCGCCGCTCACCAGCACATTGCAGCGTGCTCGCACCGCGATCTCGAGCAGTTGCGCCATGCCGGCATCGAAGGTCCCGAGCTTCACCAGGTCTGCGGGAGTGAGGGGCTCCTTGCGGAACTTGCGGATGGAGACGGACAGGCCGTCGATGGCTAGCGGTTCGATGATGACGTTGATGCGCCCCCCGTCGGGCAGGCGCGCATCGACCATCGGGTTCGATTCGTCGAGCCGACGCCCCAGCGGCGCCAGGATGCGGCGCACGATCCGCATGACGTGCTCGGAATCGATGAAGCGCAGCGTTTCGCGTTCCAGGATGCCGTGACGCGACACGTAGACGTTCTCATAGCCGTTGATCAGGATGTCTTCGACAGTCGGATCGTTCAGCAGGTCTTCCAGCGGGCCGAAGCCGGCCAGCTCCTTCGTCAGCGCATCGGCGATGAGCTGCATCTCGCGGTCGTTGATCGGCACGCGGCGCAGGCGCACGAAGCTGTCGACCTCCAGTTCGACGAACTGCTGGATAGACGCGCGCGACCAGCGGCCGAACTCCGCGCCCAGCTCTTCGATGCGACTCAGCAGGTGATCGTGCGTCCAGCTCTTGATGTCCTGGAATTGCTGGGAGTTGATGAACGCCTGGTCGTCGTCGGCAAATTCGATATCAGTGGACATGGATCAGCCTTCGTTATCTCTCTTCCAGAGCCCCGTGATCTGCGCCATCAGTGCGACCCAGCGTGGGTCCTTGGCAGGCGGTTGACCGGAGACGGACATGTATTCCTGGTGCAGGGTGCGGGCCAGGCCGCCGACGGCCTGCGCATACGGATCGTTGCGGGCGGTGCGCACGAGCATTTCGCCGCGGCAGCCGGCGGCGAGCAGCTGGGTGTTGCGTTCGGGAAGCACATGCTGCAGCGGCAGTTCAAGGCGTTCGGCGATGTCCTTGGCCGACAGGCCGACGCGAGCGTCGAACTTGTTCACGACCAGAGTCATCCGCTCGGTCTCGACGTTGCGAGCGCGCAGCTCCTTCAGCATGTTGGCCGTCGAGACGATGGCGCCGATGCTTTGGTCGCACACCACCCAGGCGTTCTGTGCTTCGCGCACGGTCTGAGCGATGAAGTCGATGGTCGAGAAGCCGCCGAGGTCGGCGATCTGGAAGTCGAAGAAGTCGGCCAGCCGACGGATCAGCGAGACGGAATCGGCGTGCGAGATCTCGCGCACCTGCGCCAGGTTGGTCGGCAGCGGCAGCACGGCGACGCCGCTGGTGTGATGCGCCAGTGCGGTGTGCAACAGGGTCTGGTCGAGGCGCCGCAGATTGCGCACGCCATCGACGAAGCTGAATCCGCTTTGCGTGTTCAGGTACAGCAGACCATCGCGTGCGGGCAGGCCCAGGTCGAGCAGCGCCACACCATGGCGCCCATTGCGGCCGGGCGGACGTGCAGGCGCTTGCCCCAGTTGGTCGTACAGCGTGAGCGCCAAGCTCGTGGCCAGCGTGGTGACGCCCAGGCCGGCACGCGCGCCCAGCAGGGCCAGCGTGCTGCCACGCAGGTCCCCGGGGAGCGAGCGCCGCTTTTCGAGAAGCGCGCGCAGGGTGCCCACGGCTTCATCGGGGGTGGCCGAGAGGTCGATGAAGTCGTCCACACCGGCGCGAAGGGCGGCCAGCATCGCCGCGGGTTGCGACGACACACCGGCGGCCAGCACGGGCAGGGTGGGCCAGTCGCGCTTCAGGCGTTGATGGAGCTCGCTGGCTGCGGTGGCTTGCTCGGGAGAGAAGTCGATGAACACAGCCACGGGGCCGAGCAAGGAAATGCGCTCGTCGATCGTCTTCGTGTCCTGGCTCAGGACGACGACTGAGCCTTCGTGGCTCAGGGCGTCTGTCAGCCAGGTGATGTGGCCGCCGTTGGCTGACGCGAACAGGTAGGTTTCGCTGCCAGTTTCCGGAAGGTTGTCGCGTGGGGCGTTCATGGTGCCGTTCTGCGATGTGCGATTCGTAAGACCGTCATCCATCAGCGGGAGAAGCCCGGCACCGCCGTGTTGGCTGCGCCGCCGAGGAAATGCGAACGCCACACGGGGCCGTCGCGCTGCTCGGCGCCGCCTGGGAGGTAGGGCGTCAGATCGGTGTTGCGGGCAATCGGCTTGACCAGATGCGGGGTGACGAGGATCACCAGTTCCTTCTCGCTCATCTGGTACTTGTTCTGGCGGAAGAAGGTGCCCAGGATCGGCAGGTCGCCAAGAAGCGGGACCTTGTCGACATTCGAGGTGGTAGTGCGGCTGACGAGGCCGCCGATGATGAAGCTTTCTCCGTCTCCCAGTTCTACCGTGGTGTCGGCGCGCCGGGTGCTGATCGCGGGTACGGCGACGCCGCCGATGCTGAGCGAGTTGGTGTAGTCGAGGTCGCTGGCTTCGGGCGCCACCTTGAGCACGATGCGATCGTTGGACAGCACGGTGGGCGTCACAGTGAGGCCGATGCCGAAGGGTTTGTATTCAATGCTCGTGCTACCCAAGCCTTGTGGAGCGGGAACCGGCAGCTCTCCACCGGCCAAGAAGCTGGCACTCTGGCCCGACATTGCCACCAGAGTGGGTTCGGCGAGCACCCGAGCCATGCCATTGCCTTCGAGGAAGCCGACATTCACGCCAATTCCGGCTTTGCCGAAGTTGAACAGCAGGCCGAACGCTTGTGCCAGCGGGTTGCCGAATTCGCCGCTGATGGAGCCATTGGGCGCGAAGGTGGTGCTGCCAAGCGAAGACGGACCGAAAACCCCGAAGCTGAACCCGTTGGAGTTCGCACGTGTGCTGAAGATATTCAGGCCGGCCTGTTTGAGCACACTTCGATTGAACTCAACGACCTTCACTTCAACTTGAACGGTGTTGCTGCGCACGGCCACGACGGAACGATCTATCAGCTCAGTCTTGTCCGCTGCACCGGCCATTGCCGTATCGCGCGCTTGCTGATGCGCGGCGACGCTGTCCAATGTTCCGGTCAGATTGGTTGCCCTGCGTCGTACTTCGATGGCATAGGTGGTCGCCGCGGCATTGCCCTTTTCCCAGATCATGAGAGTGGTGCGACCGGCCGACTTGCCGGTGACGATCAGACGTGCCGCCGGTGCATTCGGCGTCTTGCGCGTGATGGTGACAGCTGCTACAGCCTCATCGGCGATCGCCATTCGTTCGATGCCCTTGTCAATCAGCAACTCCTGTTGAGTGCCGGCGGTGAGGACCACCGGACGCGGAGACACGGTGCGCACGAGCGGCGCATCCGCGGCGCCGGTGGTGAGCGGCCAAGCCGCAGGGGTCAACGCACAGAGCGCGATAAGCGACGAACGCAGCAGCGACGGGGCGCCTGGATGGCTGCTCGACAGTTCGCGTGGCGTATGGAGCATGTGGCTTCTTTCTTGTGTGACGGACGTGACGGCGATGCGCACCGCGATCAGTAGCTGACGGTTTCGCTGCGTTCGCCGCGAATAACTTCGACTTGGAGGCCGCCGCGACCGGTGCCGGTTTGGGGCGAGCGCGGACCGCTGGAGATGGCACGCGCTTCAAGTGGAAAAGCTCTGTTGGCGAAGGCCTTGCCACCTGTGACAAGGTCCACGGCAGTCAGCCCGGCTTGGGCACGGTCGAGTCCGTCCAGCGGGTCGCGGCGAGGTTCCCCCGGGCGAGACGTTGCAGGCTGTAGTGCGGTGGGAAGTGTGGCGAAGAGCTTGGGGTCGGGTTCTGCCATGTCGCTGGGGTTACGCAACGCCAGCATCAGCCGGCCTGTGGCGTCACCGATCGTGAGGCGGTTGACGTCGTCCACGGGAACGGCGAGAACCGCGGTGCGAGCGGCCTCGGTGCGCTGGGCTTGTTGTGCTTGCTGCTTGTCTATCGCCTTTGAGGGAAGGCCATCAACCGAGGCAGAGCCATAGGCGAGGACACGCTTGCGAGAAAGCAGCAGTCGTGCCTGGCTGCGGTCCACATCCCTCCCGTCCGACTTCAAGGTGATGAACACGTCGACGAAGTCTCCGGGTTGAATCCTGTTGCCGACGCCCATGATCTCGTCGGCCTTGATGGCAACCGCTCGCTGGCCCTCCTCCAAACGAAGTGACAGGCCCGAAACCAGTTGGTTCTCCATCACAGGCGTGCCTTCCGAAAGGTCCAGCACCGGAACTCGCCCCGCCGCGGTTGCCACATCCTGGAAAGCACCAACTGGATTAACGGTAAGGCGTTCGACGCGCAGGCCGTCGGCGGGAATGACCTGACCTGCCGGCAACGGTTTGGCTGCGACGACGACTGCATGCGTGACCGTTGGTGGGCTTTGGGTCTGCGTTGCTGCCGGCGCCGGAGTCATGGCGATCTTTGGTGCCGGCTGCCGGCCGAGCATCCAAGCGTAGACCCCCAGCGCGATGGCCAGAAGAACCAAGACGGCTGCGATGATTTTGGTGAGATTGATCATGAGCGGCGAACTGAATGAGAGGGGCAAGCGATCATGGAAAGGAGATGAAGGGCCTGCGAGACGGGCAGAGTTGACTGGTGTTGGCTAACTCTGTCGCTCCCAAACCATCCAGGCCGCAGCGGCCAAGGCGAGATAGGCCGCATAAGGAACGATGCGAAGCCGGCCGGGTGAGCTGCCGGAATCAGAAATACGAGCTGGACCCGCCAGCATCAAGGAAAGTCGCGGGAATAGAGGCCAGCGTGTCAAGACAAGCCAGAGGACGCTGTGGACGCCCGCTAGCAAGCTGGCCACGATCCAAATGGGAATCAGGGCCGGCAACCCTACCCACAACCCTAGAGCTCCAGCGAATTTCACGTCGCCTGCTCCCATAAGTCCGGTTGCATAGAAGAGGAGCAGAAATCCGAAGCCTGATGCTGCGCCCACAAGTGCCGCGGTCCAACTGAGACCAAAAGGTTGTGAGCCCGAAGCGATGGCTGCCAGGGCCAGAGCAGCCCCGGCCAGCACAAGAGCATTCGGGACGCGGCGCTTTCGAAAGTCATAGACAGTAACGAAGAGCAGCCACAGCAGACAGGCCTGTATGAACACCAGTCGCTTTTCTGGGGGGTATTAGCTGCCAGAACCTCCGCCGCTCGGTGCTGGTGCAGCCGGCAGCGCATTGGTGATATTCGTAAAGACACGAGCCAGTCGTGGGCCCAAGCCATCTGCGGTGGTCAGAACAGTCACGATCGCAATAGAAATCAGCCCCGCAATAATTCCATATTCAATTGCGGTAGCACCCTCTTCATCGCGCAGAAAACGAGTAATAGAACTAAGCATGGTGATCTCCTGAAAGGAAGTGTTAACAAAGGCTGGCACGGTGGATGTTATACAGCGTAACTCCGTGTATCAACAGGAGAAACACACCGGATCGAGTCCCGGATGTGCTACTCGGAGGGGTAAAGCAGGAAGGCGGCCAGCCTCGTTCGGCCCCCACAACGGGGCAGAAAAGGTCACTTATTCACAGTCTGGAGATGTTCGTTTCCCTCTGTAAACCGCATGCAGCCTTGCATGGACGAGGGGAACACGTTACGGGCGTGGGAACGTCCGGACGTTGAGCGTTACGGGAACATGCCCGTTACGTGTTACGTAGCGTGGTACCTAGGAGTGCAATTTGTAACACTCGACAAGGCGGCTCCGTTTGGGCAATAAATCACACTTTTGGGGCCGAGACCCCTTCGGTGATGTGGGCTCAGCCGAGGATTTCTTCGTGGAAGAGCTTCCACTCGCCGCCCTGGCGCAGCCAGTACTGGCGGCGGGTGCGGCCGTTCTTCTCGCCCTCGAACACCTCGCCGAAGGTGGCGACCATGGTGTCCTCGGTGTCGCGCCAGTGCAGGTACGACGTGTCCTTGATTTGCACTCGTTTACCTTGTGCGTAGGTCAATTCGTCGCGGAGTACCGCATCGGCATCGACGGGCTTGCGGCTGGCGCGCTGGAAATCCGGCAAATAGAATTTTTTCAATTGCGCTTCATTGCCGCTGGCGCGCGCGTCTTTCCAGGCGGCAATTGAATCGGCGAATTTCTTTGTTTCTTTTTCGGCCTGCGGCTGCGAAATCCATTGCAGGCTGCGTGCGGTGACGACGGGGGTGGCGCCGATCTGGACCTTGCGCAGCAGCTGCTTGAGGTCGGGGTTGGCCATGACGACGCAGCCGTCGCTGGCCAGCGGCGCCCGTGCGAACTGCTGGGGCGGGGTGCCATGCAGCCAGATGCCGCTGCCGGTCTTGCCGCGCCGCACGTCGTACGGGTTGGGGTAGTTGATGGGCAGGGCGCCGGCGCCGTAGAAGTCTTTCAGCGAGCGCGGGTCGAGGCTGCTGGTGATGTAGTACACGCCCAGCGGGGTGCGCGCGTCGCCTTCGACGGCCTTGTCGGTGCCCGACTTGCCGACGGAGATGTAGTAGTCGGCAACGAGCTTCAGGCCCTTGTCGGAGTTCTCGAACAGGTACAGCCGCGAGCGCGAGGCGTCGACGGCAATGGCGAAGCGGCTGCGGGTCGAGAGGGTGAGGAACTGCGAGGGCACGGTGCCGGCGGGCGGGCGTTCGCGCAGGGCCTGCAGGCGGCGGCGCGATTCCTCGTGCAGCTCGACCATGGCCGGGTTGCCGCGCAGGCGCGCGATGCCGGCGGTGTCGGGCATGGCGTTCGACGGCGGCACCTGCGCTGCGAGCAAGTCGCCGTACACGAGCTGCGCGAGTTGGAAGTTCGGGTGGTCGCGCACGAGGGTCTGGGCCTTGGCCAGCGCCTCGCGGGTCTTGCCGCGACCGAACAGTTCGTAGACGCCGATCAGGCGGGCCTCGGCGCCGCTGGCTTCCTGCAGCGGCGCGGCGGTTCTGGCGGTCTTGCGGGCCGGGCGCGTGGCGCCGGCGTTGTCTGCCGCGACGGCGGACCGCTTGCCCTTGGCTTGCAGCTGCGTCTTGCTGGCCTTGCCGCCCCTGGCTTCTTTGGCGGACGCACGGCTGCCGCCCGCCTTGGCGGCCTTGGTGCCGCTGGTCTTGGCGGTGGCCGACTTGCTGCTGGAACTGTTGCTGTTGTTGGCTGCGAGCGCGGCGCCGGGCGTGGCCAGCAGGAGCGCAGAAGCGGCCATCAAGGCCGCGAGCAACTTCCCGCTCCGCAGCGGGAACGGGAGGGTCTGAAGCCGGCCGCGCCGGACGATGTCTGCCACTAGCCGCCGACGCTTTCCTTGCGAATGTGCCACTGGTTGCCGGAGCGTTGCAGCTCGAGCGTCTTACGGCTCGCGATGTTGAGGTTGTCGGCGCGGTAGATCTGGCGGAACTTGGCGGTGGCGGTCTGTCCGTCGACCTTGATCGCGAGGTTCTCGAGGTTCACGCTGATGCTGGACTTGCCGACGATGCGCGCGCGGCGGTCTTCTTCCCAGGCCTTGCGGCTCTGGCCGCCGGCGGGCACGAAGTCGCTGCCGTAGGCGGCGAGGTAGCGGTCCATGTCCTGGCTGGCCCAGGCCGAGGCCCAGCCGCGCACGACGGATTCGATCTCGGCGTTGGAAGCCGGGGCTGCAGCAGGCGCTGGTGCCGGTGCCGGTTCAGGCGTCTTGGCGACCGGCGCGGGCGCTGCGGCCACCTTGACGGGCGGCGCAACAGGCGCGGCGGCAGGTGCCGGCGCCGGCGCAGGCGGTGCCTTGGCGACGGGAGCAGGAGCGGGCACGGGTGCCGGAGCGGGTGCCTTGGCAACCGGTGCGGGCGCAGGCGCCGGGGCGGGCTTTGCAGCCGGTGCCGGTGCGGGCGTCGTCGTGGCCGAGGCCACGAGGGTCGAGCCCTTGGAGCCGGCCGCCGGCGGGGCGGTGAAGAGCGTACGGATCACGGCCAGCTTGGGCTGCACCGCGGTGTTGTTCTGGTCGAGCTGCAGCGCCTTGCTGTAGGCCTGGCTGGCCAGCCGCGCGTACACGTCGCCGAGGTTTTCCTGGGCGGTGGCGTAGCTGGGGTTGGTGCGAATGGCGCTTTCGAGGGCGTTGCGGGCCTTGTCGAACTGGTTCTGGCTCGCGTAAATGACGGCGAGGTTGTTGAACGGTTCGGGCAGCTCGGGCGCGTCTTGCGTGAGCTGGGTGAAGGCGGCGATGGCCTCGGTGCGCTTGCCGGTGTCGAGCTGGATCACGCCCTTCAGGAAACGCATCTGCGGATCGCGCGGCTTGTCCTTGAGGAAGGCCTCGGCCTTGGTCATGGCCTCGTCGAGCTTGCCGGACTGCATCAGGCGGTCGACCTCTTCGTGCTCGGTCGCGGCCAGCGCGGGAAGCGCGGCGCCGCAGGCCGCAACGGCCAGGAACAGGGCGCGCACGGTGGGGGAGAAGCTGAAGCGGGCGCGAGGCCGGGGGCTCTTGGGCATTGCGGACAAGACCTCGTGGTAGGGGAAGGGGAATGCGGCAGGCATTGTAAATGCGCCCGTCACCTCTGGATACCAAGCTGACGGAGCCCTGCGATGGCCCTATTCACAGTTGTGCCGAACTTGTGCGCTGCAGCATCATCATGTAACGTCTCGTAAGCAAAATGCACGTGTTTACCCTGATTTTTCCAACCCTCCGGAGTCCGTTTTGAAGATCACCAAACGCCGCCTGCTCGAAGGCGGCGCTGCAGCCATTGCCACCTCGCTGTTCACGCCGGCCTCGTGGGCCCAGCGCGCAGCAGGCGGCGATGCCGCCTGGCCAACCAAGCCCGTGCGCATCCTCGTGGGCTTTCCGGCCGGTGCCTCGCCCGACCTGGCGGCGCGCGCCATCGCGGAGCCGCTCTCGAAGCTCCTGCGCCAGCCGGTGACGGTGGAGAACAAGCCCGGCGCCAGCGGCAACCTCGTGGCCGCCGAAGTGGCCAAGGCCACGGACGACCACACGATCGGCGCGCTGATCAACGGCAACCTCACGATCGCCAAGCTGCTGAACCCGTCGCTCGACTTCGACCCCGAGAAAGACTTCGCACCCGTCGGCCTGATCGGCACCGCGCCGCTGGTGCTGGTGGTGTCGGGCAGCGCCACGGGCAAGTCTGCAGCCGACCTGCTGCTGTGGGTGCGCAACCTGGGCAGCGCCGGCAAGTACGGCACGCCGGGCGTGGGCACCGTGGGCCACCTGGGCATGGAACTGCTCAAGAGCCGCGCGGCCATCACCGCGCAGCACAAGCCCTACACCGGCAACCCGCAGGTGATCGCCGGCATCCTCGCGGGCGAGATCCAGCTGGCGCTGCTGCCGCCCGGCCTGGCGATGCCGCACGTGAAGTCGGGCAAGCTCAAGGCCATCGGCGTGACCTCGCCCGAGCGCAGCCCGTTGGTCAACGAGCTGCCGACGATCCGCGACGCCGACGTGCGCGGCGCCGACCTCGAGATCTGGACCGCGCTCGCCGCGCCCGCGAGCATGAAGCCGGCCGCCGTGGCCAAGCTGAACGCCGCGCTGGTCGAGGTGATCAGTTCGCCCGAGGTGAGCGGCGAACTGCTCAAGACCGGCTGGCAGGCGCAGCCCGGTTCGCCCGACACGCTGGCCAAGCGGATGCGCGCCGACACCACGCGGCTGGGCGGCGTGATCCTCATGAAGGGCATTCGCTCAGAGGCCTGAGCCAGTGCCAGCGCGATCGCGCTGCGGCTACAGCAGCGCCGACACCTGCCGTGCCGCATCGATCAGCGCCGGCAGCATCGTCTCCTGCATCACCTTCGCGCTCGTGCGGTTCGCCTGCCCGCTGATGTTCAGCGCGGCCACCATGCGGCCCTGGCGGTTCACGATGGGCGCGGCCACGGAGATCAGGCCTTCTTCCAGTTCCTGGTTCACCAGGCACCACTGCTGCTTGCGCGCCTGGGCCACCTTGGCCATGAGCGCGTCGATGTCGGTCACGGTGTGCTTGGTCAGTGCCTCGAGGTTCGAGGCCTCGAGCCGCGCGCGCACCTCGTCGTCGTCCAGGTCGGCCAGCAGCAGGCGGCCCAGCGACGTGCAGTACGCCGGCAGCCGCGAGCCCACGCCCAGGCTGATGCGCATGATCTTCTGCGTCGGCACGCGCAGCACATAGACGATGTCGGTCGCGTCGAGCACGGCGGCCGAGCACGACTCCTGCACCTGCTGCACCAGCGCCTCCATCACGGGCTCGGCGCGGTTCCAGATCGGCATCGACGACAGGTAGGCAAAGCCCAGGTCGAGGATGCGCGGCGTGAGCGTGAAGAGCTTGCCGTCGGTCACCACGTAGCCCAGCGTCTGCAGCGTGAGAAGAATGCGCCGCGCCCCCGCACGCGTGAGGCCGCTGCCGGCCGCCACTTCGCTCAGGGTCTGGTGCGGTGCGCTCGCGCTGAACGAACGGATCACCTGCAGGCCGCGCGCAAAAGACTGCACGTAGCTGTCGCCGGGGGCGGGCGTGTCGGTGGCGGAACTGGCGGAAACGGGGTGGGTTGCCATGGCGAGCGATCCTCTTTAAAATTCATTATACGAACAAAAGTTCTTTAGACGAACAAATTGCGGTTTGCGAGGGTTCGTGAATTCGGCAGGGTGTTCGCACCGTTCGGTTTCTTCCTTCACTCCCGGAGACAGGCTTCATGATCAACAAGATCGCGCGCTCGGTCGCCGATGCCCTGGCAGGCATCCAAGACGGCGCCACGGTGCTCATCGGCGGTTTCGGCACCGCCGGCATTCCAGGCGAACTCATCGACGGCCTCGTCGAGCAGGGCGCCAAGGACCTCACGGTCGTCAACAACAACGCAGGCAACGGAGAGACGGGCCTGGCGGCTCTGCTCAAGGCCGGCCGCGTGCGCAAGATCATCTGCAGCTTTCCGCGCCAAGCCGACAGCCAGGTGTTCGACGGCCTGTACCGCAGCGGCAAGATCGAACTCGAGCTCGTGCCCCAGGGCAACCTCGCCGAACGCATCCGCGCGGCGGGTGCCGGCATCGGCGCCTTCTACTGCCCCACGGGCTACGGCACGCAACTGGCCGGCAACCGCGAAACGCGCGAGATCGACGGCGTGCAGTACGTGCTCGAGTACCCCATCCACGGCGACGTGGCGCTCATCAAGGCCGAGCGCGGCGACCGCTGGGGCAACCTGGTCTACCGCAAGGCCGCGCGCAACTTCGGCCCGGTGATGGCCATGGCCGCGAAGAAGACCATCGCCACCGTGCACGACATCGCCGAGCTCGGCACCCTCGACCCCGAGACCATCGTGACCCCGGGCATCTTCGTGCACCAGGTGGTGCGCATCGAACGTGTCGCCACGCAAGCCGGTGGCTTCAAGAAGGCAGCTTGAGCTGCCGGGCCGCCCCAAAGCGAAAACCGTAGCGCGAAAGCGCGGAGGAACTTAATTCTCATGGCATACACCCGTCGCACCAAAGACCAGTTGGCAGCCCGCGTCGCACAAGACATCTTCGACGGCGCCGTCGTCAACCTCGGCATCGGCCAGCCCACGCTGGTGGCCAACCACCTGCCGCAGGGCCGCGAGGTCATCCTGCAAAGCGAGAACGGCATCCTCGGCATGGGCCCCGCGCCCGAGGCCGGCGAAGAAGACTACGACCTCATCAACGCCGGCAAGCAGCCCGTCACGCTGCTGCCGGGCGGCTCGTTCTTCCACCACTCGGACAGCTTCGCGATGATGCGCGGCGGCCACCTCGACATCTGCGTGCTCGGCGCGTTCCAGGTGTCGGCCACCGGCGACCTGGCCAACTGGCACACGGGCGAGAAAGACGCCATTCCCGCGGTCGGCGGCGCGATGGACCTGGCCATCGGCGCCAAGCAGACGTGGGTCATGATGGATCTGCTCACCAAGCAGGGCGCGAGCAAGCTGGTGCAGCAGTGCACCTATCCGCTCACCGGCATCGGCTGCGTCAAGCGCGTGTACTCCGACCTCGCCACGCTCGAATGCACGCCGCAGGGCCTGAAGCTCGTCGACGCCGTCGAGGGCCTGAGCCGCGAAGAACTCGAAACGCTGGTCGGCCTTCCGATCGCCGCCTGATCCGTTCAACCCATTCAAGAGACACACCACATGACCACCCAAGCCTTCATCTGCGACGCCGTGCGCACTCCCTTCGGCCGCTACGGCGGTTCGCTCAGCAGCGTGCGCACCGACGACCTCGGCGCCGTGCCGCTGCGCGCACTGATCGAGCGCAACAAGAACGTCGACTGGCAGGCCGTGAGCGACGTGCTCTACGGCTGCGCCAACCAGGCCGGCGAAGACAACCGCAACGTCGCCCGCATGTCGGCGCTGCTCGCGGGCCTGCCGATCGAAGTGGGCGGCGGCACCATCAACCGCCTGTGCGGTTCGGGCCTCGATGCCCTGGGCACCGCCGCGCGCGCCATCCGCGCCGGTGAAGCCGGCCTCATGATCGCCGGCGGCGTCGAAAGCATGAGCCGCGCGCCCTTCGTCATGCCCAAGGCCGAGAGCGCCTTCAGCCGCAACAACGCGGTGTATGACACCACCATCGGCTGGCGCTTCGTCAACAAGCTCATGAAGGCGCAGTACGGCGTCGACTCGATGCCCGAGACGGCCGAGAACGTGGCCACCGACTACAAGATCGAGCGCGAGGCGCAAGACCTGATGGCGCTCAACTCGCAGCTGCGCGCCGTGGCCTCGCAGAAGTCCGGCTTCTTCGACGCCGAGATCGTGCCCGTGAGCGTGCCGCAGAAGAAGGGCGACGCCCTCATCGTCAACAAGGACGAGCATCCGCGTGACACCACGCTGGAGGCGCTGGCCAAGCTCAAGCCCATCGTGCGTCCCGACGGCACCGTCACCGCCGGCAATGCCAGCGGCGTGAACGACGGCGCCTGCGCGCTGCTGTTGGCCGACGAAGCCAGCGCCGCCAAGCACGGCCTCACGCCGCGCGCCCGCGTGGTCGGCATGGCCACGGCCGGCGTTGCGCCGCGCATCATGGGCATCGGCCCGGCGCCCGCCACGCAGAAGGTGCTGGCGCTCACCGGCCTCACGCTCGACCAGATCGACGTCATCGAACTCAACGAAGCCTTCGCCGCACAAGGCCTCGCCGTGCTGCGCCTCTTGGGCCTGAAGGACGACGACGCCCGCGTGAACATCAACGGCGGCGCCATCGCGCTGGGCCACCCGCTCGGCGCCAGCGGCGCACGCTTGGCCACCACCGCGGTGAACCAGCTGCACAAGGGCGGCGGCCGCTACGCGCTGTGCACGATGTGCATTGGCGTGGGGCAGGGCATTGCCGTGATCCTGGAACGCGTCTGATGGCGCTCGCCCGACGCGAGCTGCTGCTGGGCCTGCTGGCCGCAGCGGGCCTGCCTGCGCATGCGCAGCAGAGCGATGCCAAGCCGATCCGCATCGTCGTGCCCTTCGCGGCCGGTGGCGGCAACGACGTGTTCGCGCGCCAGATGGCCAAGGGCCTGGGCGAAGTGCGCAAGTCGGGCGTCATCGTCGACAACAAGCCCGGCGCGGGCGGCAACCTCGGCACCGAGCAGGTGGTGCGCAGCACGCCCGACGGCAGCACGCTGCTGCTGGGCCACACGGGCACCGTGTCGATCAACCCGGCGCTGTACAAGGGCCTGAAGTTCGACGCCCGCAAGGACCTCGTGCCCGTGGCCATGTTCGCCTCGTCCGCGCTCGTGCTCGTGGTGCCCACAGCCTCGAAGGTGCGCAGCGTGGCCGACCTCGTCAAGGAGGCCAAGGTGCGTCCGGGCCTGCTCGACTACGCGTCGAGCGGCAGCGGCACAGGCGGCCATCTCACGGGCGAGCTCTTCGCGCAGCGCACCGGCACGAAGATCAATCACATTCCCTACAAGGGCACCAACCCCGCGCTCACCGACCTCGCGGGCGGTCAGGTGCAGATGATGTTCAGCGTCATCCCGCCCGCGCTTGCGCTGGTCAAGGGCGGGCGCCTGCGCGCCATTGCCGTCACGGGTGCGAAGCGCCTGCCGTCGCTGCCCGACGTGCCCACCGTGGCCGAGTCGGGCCTGCGCGAACTCGCGGGCTTCGAGAGCACGCTCACCTACGGCATCCTCGCGCCGCGCGGCACGCCCGATGCGTTCGTGAAGACGCTGTCGGCGCAGATGCTGCAGGTGGCGGGCGGCGCCGAGTTCCAGTCGCGCCTGGACGTGGAAGGCGCCGTGCCGCTGCTCGGCGGGCCGGCCGCGTACGCCGCGCTCATCGCGAAGGAAAGCGCGCTGTGGGCCGGCATCGTCAAGGCCTCGGGCGCGTCGGTCGACTGAGCGGCGACGCACCGCTTCCCACCCATCAACGATTCATCAAACCGGAGACTTCCCTCATGTCCTTCTTCCGTTCGTCGCTTTCGCGCCGCGCCATCGCAGCGGCTGTGCTGGCCCTGACCGCCGGCGGCCTGCTGCCGCTGACCGCCTCGGCACAGCAGCCTGCGGCCTTCCCGACCAAGCCCGTGCGCATCATCACGCCGTTCCCGGTCGGTGGTGGCCCGGACGGCGTGGCCCGCCTCGTGGCCGACAAGCTCTCGCGCGCCTGGGGCCAGCCGGTGGTGGTCGAGAACCGTCCGGGCGGCAACGGCTTCATCGCCATCGACGCCTTCAAGCGCGGTGCGAAAGACGGCCACGACATCATCGTGCTCGACAACGTGCACCTGGCCGCGTACCCGGCGCTGTTCAAGAAGCTGCCCTACGACGCATCGAAGGACTTCGACGCGCTGCTGCCGCTGTTCAAGACCTACTTCTTCTTCACCGTCGCGACCAACAGCAAGTACAAGACCGTGGGCGACCTGATCGCCGACGCCAAGGCCAACCCCGGCAAGCTCGACTACGGCTCGTGGTCGGTCGGCAACCCGGTGCACCTGGGCTCGGAGCTGTTCGAGTCGGCCACCGGTACGCAGATGGAGCACGTGATCTACAAGGAGACCACGCAGCTGTACACCTCGGTCGCCACCGGCGAGCTGGCCTTTGCACTGGGCAGCAGCGCCACCGCCGGCCCGCTGCAGCGCGCCAACAAGCTGCGCTTCCTGGCCGTGGCCGCACCTCAGCGCAACGCCGCCTTCCCCGACGTGCCGACCGTGGGCGAATCGGGCGGCCCGAAGGGCTTCGAGGTCATCGGTTGGAACGCCATCGCCGTGCCGAAGGGCCTGCCGGCTTCGGTGACCGACAAGATCAAGCGCGACATCGAGAAGGGCCTGGCCGAACCCGACGTGCTGGAGAAGTTCAAGAGCTTCGGCTACGAGCCGTTCCCCACCACGCGCCCGCAGTTCGACCAGTTCGTGGCGACCGAAACGAAGCGTTTCACCGACGTGATCCGCAAGGCGAACGTGTCGTTGGACTGACAGCGCGCGCCCAGGGCGCATCCGCAACGAACAAGGCACCCGCGAGGGTGCCTTTTCTTTTGGGCGCTGCATCAAGGGCGAGAGATTGTGCTGTCCAAAAGTCACATGTTACGTATAGATACGCGACAGGGTAGACCGTCTACCGAAGGGCCTGACAGAGGCGGAGTGGCCCCGCATGGGGCCGGTCGCTCCCGTTTCAGGGTAGCCCCTTGCAGGGATACGCGTAACTGGCACGCGTTCTTACATTTTTGACTTGCACATCCGAAATCGTCGCCGTGGGGAGGAGCAAGCCATTGCTGCTGCACACGGAGGTCCACCTGCTCAGTCAGTGAACGAAGAGGGAGTTGAGTCATGAACAAGATCTTCCGAACCCTGTGGAGTCCCACCGCCGGCACCTGGGTGGCCGCGCCGGAAATCGCGCGCGGCCACGCGCGATCGTGCAGTGGGGGCGGCGTGCGCGCGGTGGCGGCAGCGGCGGCAACGGCGGCCCTGTGGGTCTGCGTCGTGCCGGTGCTCGCGGCCGGCGGCGCGGGCGGCCAGCCGGTCGGTGACGCGTCGCTGAACGCGGGCACGGGCGGCAGCGACGGCACGGGCGGGAGCGGCGGGCTCAATGACACCACGGTCAATGCCTTCGGCGGCGCGGGCGGATCGTCCACGCCGGGCGGCGTCACGGCGGGGGCCAGCGCCAGCATCGGCGGCTTCGGTGGTGCCACGCCGGGCACCGGCGGCGCGGCCGGCGCGGCCAGCACGCCCACCGGCCCCGGGGCGTTCCAGGGCGACGCCGGCGGCGCGGGCCAGGCGCAGACCGGTGACTCGGCCAACGGGAACGGCTATGGCGGGGGTGGCGGCGGTGGCTTCCAGGGCATGTCGATCGCCAACAACGTGGCCAATTCGTCCGACAGCTACACCGGCGGCATCGGTGGCGCGGGCGGCAACGGGTACTGGGCAGCGGGCGGCGGTGGTGCAGGCGGCTACGGTTCGATCCTCAGCGGCCCGCTCGGCAGCTACACGGCCACGGGATCTTCCACGGGCGGCGCCGGCGGCAAGGGCGGCGACGCCTTCTCGCAGGGCGGTGGCGGCGGCCCCGTGGAAGATCCCG